>JAJRRW010000105.1 GCA_024279115.1 Alphaproteobacteria bacterium | reverse complement strand
CTGTTTTTCGGGGCTATCTGGCTGCCTCCCCCCTCATCCACCGCTCATTATCCACAAGCAACCTGAGGCCCCAAACACAAAAAAACCGGCGGCTCCCAAGGGAACCACCGGTCTTTCGTACATTGATTACTCAATGCAGCCTATTTGAGCAAGCTCGGGCTAGGCTGAGGCCGCCATCAATCTTCCATTAGAAGAATTGTTGACCTCCAAAGAAACATCATTCGATTTTAGTTTGACATTTATGTACCTTATACGACCTGCGATTTTGGCTTTTTGAATACCGATTTCGCCGAACTGACGACCAAAGGCCGGCAGTGTCATTGGTTCTTTTTTACGGGACTCCGCCCAAGAACAATAGTCTTCATACAAAGCGGATGCTGTAATACTTGTTCCGTCCTGCATTTCAATACGATCACCATAATAGTCCTTCAATTCGTTTGATGAGATAAGAGGCACCGTTTGCCGTCTATTTGGAATGTTGTCATTTGCAACCGGGGCATTATCAGCCCTGGCTACCGGAGCAACAACATGCTGTTCCGTCTGGGTTTCAACCTTTTCAACCGTTTTCATGGTAGCAGCTTCAACTTTAGCACGTGCTTTAGCTTCGGCTTTTGCCATAATCCTGATTGCTTTGGCTTTGTCGCCACCAAGGACAACAAAGAAACCAAGACCCGAACCAATCTCAACCAACAAGGAGAGCAGTACGATCAGTCCAAGCTGGACTTTTTCGATGCTCAGCCCAGTAATCTGGGTGAGAATGGCAGCTTGTGGATCAGCTGTCGTAACAGACTTGGTGCTTGTAGACTCAAGTTTGCCGGTAAGCATTGCTTTTTCGGCATAGAGTTTTTCAGCATTCTTCGCGATTGCTAGTTCTTTGCGAAGATTGAGCACCGTGTCGCCATAACGACGGGAATACCAGCTTTTATTGGTGAAATTACGTGTCACCTGAGCAATGGTTTTACCGCGATCACGACCCTTTTTAATGCGTTTGTCTAAAATCGCATTAATGTCTGCATCGACTTCTGCTACTGAACGATGCTGCGGGATCCACCCGAGCTTCGCATTCACACTCTTCAACTGTTCACGCAAATTGCCATACTGTGTAACAGCCAGCGTGCGCTCTCCTACGGTATCAGAGCGGTTATGCGCTGCGAAACCAAGGGAAGAAGTGAGTGAATAAGTTGTGCAGATTGTCCACACAAGGATGCCGGCTATTGCCTGCATCCATGAACGATGTTTAATCGCAAATAATACCAAAAACGGTACTAATGCTTTTAAAACATCAGCCCCGACGCTACCTGCGCCAAGGATTTGACTTTCGAGCGGTGTCTTACCGAGACCGAACCCGAAACTCCAATTCATCGCTGCGGAGACGAATAATAAGACCCCCGCTGCAATGACTCCTACTGTACCTAGAGCATATTTCATGATGCTCCCTCCGTTTTACTGTTGTTGGTACAACTTGGTACCTAACAGACCACAAGTTCTTACTTACTTATATGAGGGTGTTGCAAACAATCATTGATTGCTCAAAACCGTGCGATCAAAACTTGTTTTTCCAGAGATGAGCATCATGCTACTAAATCCACCTTGTTATGGCTATTCTAAAAGAACGCCTGTGACCCGTACCGGGTGGGTGATTATTCGCATATCTCACGATGCCGTTTGATCATTTCAACCCGAGGCAACACACAAGGCATTGCGGACAAGTTCCAAAACCAGAGCATCTACAACCAGAAAAAACGCAATACAGAGGAAACACTGACCGTCCTCAACTACCGAATATGATGACTTGTGGTAAAAACTCTGTAAACATTCGCGCCAATTCGAACACGATCTGGCCTCGTCGCACGCCGGAGGCCTACTCTGTGGTACTTCTTCGATGAAAAATATATTTTTATATTGAGGGATCTCGTTTTTTGAGATCAACGACATAGCCAGTCGGGTGCTTTTGCAGTCCCTTCGCATCAATATCGAATTCGGCGCCGGACTGCCCGGCCGGGGAGGCCTTGACCCGAAAACTGCCGTCTTTGTTGCGCTTTAAACGCACTTGTACCTCTAACTCATCTGGATCCACATACTGGAAGGTGGCGGCACCTGCTGGCGAATTCGAATCACCTGCCCCGCTCTTGCTCAACTGAAGATCGTATAATTTGCAGCGCCTCTTAAGCTCCCTCACCTCCAGGAATTCAGAGACCGTATGCTGTAGCTTGATCCCCAACAACAAAATGCCAAAATCGAACCAGACGCCATATTTGAAAAACCAGTAGCTGATCGGTACAAAGAAAACAAACACCATGATCGATACGACCAACAGCTTGATAATATTGCTATATTTTGAAAATACAAAACTCAGAATTGTGATGAATGAGAGCAAGAAGGCCAGCCGGACATAGAGCGGCGGCGGTTGTATCTGATCGAACAGGGATAAGGATTTGATGGCATTGAGTATTATCAAGGTTCCTGGCATCAAGCCCAGCGGCGTCAGATGCAGATCATGGGACGCCCCGTAACTGGCGCCAATCAGCGCAATGCGCCCAGCAACTTCATCATGGTTTTTGAACCCCCGGTCCGTAACGAAAACAGCGGGAATAGTCGCCAGATCCGATGAGGTCTGGCCCGACTTTGGCCAGGGGATCGAATAGATCAAGCGCTCTCCCAGCCGTTGCTGGCGAAACACGGTTTTACCCAAAATAACCGGACGCAAATTCTTGTTGGCTTTCTTGATGGTATTGCAACTGGTTGGCGCATTGGCCTTCATGGAGGCATCAAGGTCCAACAGATTTTGCAGCCCCCCGCTCTGCCGGTCTTTCAACAAGGCATAGGAAAGCAACTGTACCGATGGAAGGGCCAGCCCCTCGCCTTTAAAGCATCCCTGATCGAACAAAACCCAGCTTCGCACCACCCCGTCGCGCTTGTCGCGCCGAAACAATGGCTGCGCAAAATGAACATTTGAGTGTTTGATGCCAGCAAAAATAGTTTCCCTGAATTCACCAAGATCAGTGCTGTCACTGCCCTGCACATTACGTTTGGCACGCATGAGAATGAGCGGAGGCGCACTGCTTGGATAATTTGTAAGATAGTCCACCAGCGCTTTGTCGGCTTCAGGGTTGCTGCCCTTCTTGCTCAAATTGACATCAATGACAATGATCGACGCCTTGCCATCAACCGCAAACTGCAACAATTTCAGTACCTTGTCACGCGGCACGTGAAAAGGCTCGTTCCAGTTTTTGTCCCGAAAAGAATGTTCGTCCATATCGAGAAAGGTAAAATTCAAATCGGTGCGCCCGCGGCGTTCTCCCGTCATGCGATCCAGGGAGCTATTCAACCGGATCATGATATCGACGGCCCAGTCTTCCCAGACTTTGACAACGGCCGTGCGGTCCAGGCTTAGAAGCGCCCCGATAATCAATAAACCGACAATAAAATTTTGCCAGAATCCAGGAACCCTACGCCAGAATGTAGCCATGCCCAGCCCTTCCCAAACACTACGCCTGGCAATTTGGACAATCACCAACCAACAGATAAACTCGATCCCCGCCCGCAAGTTTGCGAAATTCCCAACAAGATTACAAGCAATATTTCAAGACAAACAGCTAGCAGCGAGTAGAGTGCCCCCCATGAATTGACCGGTTTCATGCAAAACCCAGCAAACCTCTCCCCGAACTTGCCCCAGGGCCTAGTGGCGACAAAGCACAAACCGTCATTTTATGGCTCAGCCCCCCGGCCATGCACAAGTCGTTACTGCTGCAAAACTTGTCCAAGCTGCGATTACTATTGCTTGAAGCCCCACACCCCAACCCGTCAATACAGGTTCGCACACTTCTAATTGCCAACCATCCAGCGCAACGACTTGATGGCAACATGCTTGAACGGGGTGCGCGAGGATCGCTTGGGCTTGCCGCTCGAGCGGGTCATGACCGCTCGGTTTTGCACAGCGGCGTTCTTGCCAAACACGGCGCTGTTAAACAAATCCTCCACAGCGGCAAGTTCTGGACTGGAAGATTGTGTTTGCGCGCCGCCCATGGAGCGCACATTTTTTGTCAGGGACAGTTTTTTCTGACCAAGGGAGCGAAAATCAGCGACCGGGCTTCCCGCCAATGCCTTGGTGGCAATGACAATCATTCCCTCCAGCCCCAGCGTATCGCTGGTAATTCGACCACCAATACTGTTCAATTGTGATTTGGCGGCAATGCGGTTGGTGCCGCCACGGGTCGGAAAAATGGGGGTGATGCCGAACCGGCTATCAATGAACAAGACGGTCAGATCAACCGGCGACCCGGAGGTATTATTGAGTTCGAGACGAATGACATCTCCCGCCAGCAAGGGCCGACGAGATGCCTGATCAACGATCTCTTCCTTGCCGCCTTTTGCGGGCCGCACCCATAGCTTTATTTTCACCTTGCGGGCAAAACGCCCGCCCTTGAAACGCTCCACCATCTGCTCAAGATTTCTGACCTTGCCAATAGCGTTCAGCCAGTCGTTCAGCGCTTTTTTAACATTGCGGTCAAAATCAGCCGAAGGGGTTTGCAAGCGAAAAGACAGATTGGCCTTGTTGCCGATACAGATCAGCGCGCCGGTTCGATCCAGAAACCACAGGCGATTGCGAGCGCAACCAGTTGTCTTTGAGCCTTTTTTGCCGTCGGGTGAAAACACCAGATGAATATCGGCAGGGTCTCCAGGCTGTTGCCATTTGATCTGCAATCCATTGGCCTTTTTATTGGCCCGCTGCTCGGCGGCCATCGCCTCAATGATTTTGGCCACACGGCGCTCGCGGTCGCTCAAAGCATCGGCGCGGCGCGGCATGGCAACACTTAGGTCAAATTGAAAGGACGGCTTGATCAATCTTGCATAGACCGAGCGTGGCAAACCAGCTATCTCGACGATCGGTTTGTTCTCATAGGCAACGGGCTCCAATTTGGTGCCAAATATTTCCACATGCCCGGCCCGCGCATAGCCCAGGGCCTGGTCATCCGCATCAGAGACTTTGGCCAGCAAGGCGAAGATGGCTCCCGTGCCGATTTTTTGCAACTGGCCAGCGGGGATAAACAAAGAGGCCTTTGAGCCCCCACGTTTACGCACCGGCCATTGATTATTGCTGCCCTGATTGGTGCGCCCGAACATCAAGGCGTCCAGATGGGTTCCCTCAAATAATGGCGTCGTCGCCCGCATGCCCTGCATGACATAATTTTGCAAGATCGTTTGACCCAGCTGTCGATAGCTAAGACCGGCCCCCGACATCATGGCCTGAGCCAGTTGATAGGTGAACAGGCCATGTGATTTGGCCGTGGTGGAATTGGGCGGCATTTTCAGCTCGGGCGCCAGCTCGTGACTTTGGGCTGCATAAAAGGCCACGTAACCGCCAGGCTTTGAGCCCTTGAGCGATTGATTGCCGCTCACGGAAAGCGGAGGCTTTGCTGTGGCCCTTGAGGCACCAGACGCCTGCGCCCGCGCCGTTGCCACCGAGGGAATACCAAGAGCATTTGGCTCGACCTTGCGCCATTTGATCTTGTTGACGCTCCGCAACATGGTGCCAGAATGGCAGCTGTCAAAAATCGCCCAGACAAAGGTTCCATTGGCGCGGATCGCCGTGATCAGGGCATTGATTTCATTGTCGGTAATCGCCCGCTCGACGGCGCCGATCTGATTGTTCCAGGTGCCCACATCTTCGGGCAGAAAAATTTCATCAAGCTGATCTTCTTCTTCTGTATCCCCTGCCCGTGCCGGTTGACGAGAGCCGTGACCGGCAAAATACAGATAGACAAAATCCTTCGCCGTGGTTTTGGCGGCGAGCTCGCGCAGCCCGCCGATAATATTCTCACGGGTCGGGCGCTTTGTATGGGCGCTGTATAAAAGCTTGATGTCTTTATCTTCGACCTGCATCTGACGCAATACAGAGCGCATAAGCTGAGCATCATTGTCTGGCCCCAACAACTGAAACCTTTGTTCAAGATTTGGATAGTTGGAGACCCCGACCAGAAAACCGTATTTGCGAGCCTCAACAGGAGAAGCAAATCCAACGAGCAGAGCGAGTAATAAGAGAGAGGAGCGCAAGCGCGCGCTCAAGAAATGAAACATCTTGGTGACTTTCTCAATTGGTATAAAAGAGGCAACGGTGGTGCTCCCGCGCTATTTCATCACCAACAGGGCGACACGTTCTTTTTCAAGCCCATGTTGTAATGCCAGACTATAGGAGAAAAAGCGCCATTCGGGCAGCTTGTGCAACAGGTTGATCAACAAGCGTGCTTCCACCCGCTTATCAAGATTGAGTTTCAGTAATTTTTGCGCCATAGCGGGCAGTTCTGATGGCTCAACGATCAACAGCTCAATCTCCATACGAGAAGACGCCTTGGCGCCGCCCTCGACCAGCACCTGATATTCTCCAGCTTGCAGTCCGCCCGCTGCCATCCCCAACGTTTCGATGGTTGATTTTGGTTTACTCAGCTCCGCTTTTGAAAACACGGCCTTGTCACTGTCGGGATTGATCAAGGAAAGTTTAAAGGGCGCCGTCCCCCCGGTCCAGGCAACCGTCAGCGGCCGCTGCCCCGCCAATACCAGATTTTCTTCGGCTCCAACCCCCGAAATAATCAGCTGCTTCGAGCGTCCACGTGTCATCATGGCAATCGCTTCGGTTTTATCGGAACTGGCGACCAGCATATTTTTGACTTCTCCAAACAGGTTGCTCAAAAACGAGCTGCCTTCTTGTTTCCCCTCGATGGTGAACGGAGAGGAGGCCTTGGTAATTTTTTTTATGGCTCCCGATCCAAATAAAATGCGTACCGAGGATTTGTCATCGGTGACTTTGACAACATCCCCTGGCATCAATCGCATCATCTCGTCAGTCACAAGAAAATTACCCTTGCGGGCAATGATAATGGCTTTGGGTTGCCCCGTGATCTGCTCCACCCAAATGGTTGCAGATGCGCGCTCATTGACTTGCAATAATAAAAACATCGACAAAAATATTGTGAGAGCGGTGATCGTCAGCAATCTCATGTCAGGCTCCTGTTAGAAGGTTCAGCACATTTTCAAGAGCCAACGCCAAAATTCGTGAGCTTTGCAAAACATACTCGACTTACCCTGTATCCCTGCGCCATGGTAACCAGATTACAAAGGGATTGGTAGGGGGGCGGCACGCCTTTTTGTCGTTGAGAGCTTATTTGGCAACCAGATACAGGCCAAAATCGCCCTCAAAAATGACCGTCAAACCCCGTCTTTTGGGCCCCCGTTTCAGAGGTCTTTTGATGGCTCAAAAAAGCTCCAGCCTCCTTCACAACATTGTCATTTGATCCGACTGCTTCTCTTGACTGAACATAGCGTATTTATGCAACTTTTACGCTATTTTGAACCATTCGAAGGTCACCATATCAGGCGTTAAACCACAGCCAGAACGGTGGTTAATCTAAGGTAAATAAGCTGTTGCGGAGCCGCTTGATATGCGATAGCATTGATAAAAATCAAGAGGTATATTATGGCGCGCGTTACGTTTATTGCATTTGCTTTGTTAAGCGGCTTTTTCTATGTCACAGGAAAACCTGTCGATGACTCCGGTAATGAGATAAACAGATTTGCTGACCTTGCAAACCACAAGGTCATTGCCGAAAATGTTTTGGCTGTCACCAGCTCTAAACAGATGATATCACTTGCTAAAGACCGCTCTGAAAACAAGCGCTCTGATCGCAGCGAGCAAGCCGCAGGGCCAGCATTGCCCTCACGCAATCCTCGCCGGATTACCAGCCGCTCTTCCAAATATGCCAATGCGCTACCCGTCCTGGCTCCCGCCGCACCAAACACCAATATCCCTGTGACATTGATCCAGCTTGCTGCAAATGATACCAGCCAGACCTTTCAACAAGGTCGCAACAAGTTCACCGGCGGAACCGTCAAACCGCTGGGACAAGGCTATCAGCAAAAATATGTCAGATCCCAAAAGCCTGTTCTGGGTCCACGCCTGACAGCGGTTCTGGTCAAGCGCGAACTTAAACGGATCGGCTGTTATCGGGGCAATGTGACGAGTGTTTGGAACGATAGCGCCCGCGCCGCCATCACATTGTACAATACCCGTACTGGCTCCAGCCTGGCGACCAAAACGCCTCTGGTCAGCTCCCTTGAACATCTCCAGCAGATCACCAAAGCCGTTTGCGTTGACGAACCAGTGACCAGGGGAACCATCATTGCCAGCGCTGGCCAGCGCAAAGCCCAACCCAGTTCAAAGGCTTCCCCCTCCTCAAAGAGCGTCAAAAGGGGTAGCAATTGGCGAACAAATGTTCAGATACGCAAGGCCACCTACCTACCAGCCCCGACGGTCAGAACCCCGCGCTACACGATTAAACGTCCCCGGCTCATCGAAAACTATCTTGCGCCGCCAGTCGTAACACCTCCCAAGGTCAAACGATCCAGACGCGTGAAGCGTATTCGCGTGGCCAAAAGAAAAGCAAAGCGCAGAACTGCCGTGCGGTCCTGGAAAAAACGCTATCGGCGCAAGAAATTTGGCTTCCGCAGTAATGGCGGCTCCTTCACACTGAATAATTAAAACATAGATGAGCTGTTGGTCGCGGTCAGGTACAGTCTTTGCCCCTGATCGTTCCGCAACCGGCCAGCCCTCACCCGGCCCTCACCTTGCTCATTCAACACTGATTAACGGCCAACGGAATATTGATTGTTCTGGTTTCCGATCGTTCTTCTCTTCTCATGCCCCGTGACCCAGAACGCGTGTACCTGTTCACCTGTTCGCAAGATTGCGTGAACTTGCGACGATTTCTTAACGCCCCACCGACAACTGTGCTAACAATAGGAACAGGGCAATTTTTGTAAAAACAGCTATTCGAACTCATAGCAAGAGGCCAGCTTCCAAAGCCCTGCTGGTTTGCTGACAGGAGGTCACGACAATGAATATTGTACAATGTCCCAATATGCTGAAATCACCGGATGACCATTTCCTGCCATCGGGATTTTGGTCGGGTTTTACACTGTTTAGCGCGCTATGGCTGGCACCGGTGCTGACACTGATCATCCTCGCATCTAGCTAAAGCCAGCACCATCACGAAAAGCTGGCCCGCGCTGATGTTTGCAGTCGGGAGCTTCTGCATTTTCCCCGGCTTGCCTTGGTCAGATGCAGCTCTGGTCTTGGCCCTGGTTCTGGTCAATCCGTTATGGTCTGGGCCCGCAGCCAGGTCAGATAATCTTCTTCGACCTGCGCGGCATCCAAGCCGATCACTGCGGGCGTGTCATAGGGATGACGTTTGCAAAGTTCGTCCGACAGCTCCGCAAACCGGGCCCGTACTGTCTTGAACAATACCGCAACTTCCCCGTCTTCCATTATCTCTCCCTTCCACTCATAGACCGATGTCATGGCAGACGAAATGTTGGCGCAGGCCGCCAGTTTCAGCGTCACCAGTTCTCTGGCGATCCGCTTTGCACTTTGCTCGTTGGGAAAGGTCGTATAGACCATCAAAACATCCAGATCCGGCATCAGATAAACTCCTTCACCATAATTGCGCTTTCAACTATATAACACTCATGTCTTTGACGATTAACTGCTATTATCAGGCAACGCCCACGCAACCGCCAACAAACCGAAACGAGCTGATGGACACGACACACCCTAAATCAAGGCCAAAGAAGCTGGCCTTCGTCGCCAGCACCGTCGATGCCGCCATTGCGGCCAAAGCCGATCTCGAACAGGCCTATGGGTCGGTGAGCATTGACGAGGCGGATGTAGTCATTGCCCTTGGCGGCGATGGGTTGATGTTGCAAACCCTGCACGACACCATGAAGGCTGGCGCCTCCATCTACGGCATGCATCAAGGGTCCCTCGGATTTTTAATGAATGATTACCGGATCGAGGGCCTGCATGAGCGCCTGCAAAGCGCCGAAACCAACATCATTCACCCCTTGCAAATGCGCGTGTTTGATTGCCATGGCAATGAAAGTATGGCCCTGGCCATCAACGAAGTCTCATTGCTGCGCCAACGCTATCAGGCCGCCAAGCTGCGCTTGTCGATCGATAAAAAGGTCCGCCTTGAAATGCTGATTTGCGATGGCGTACTGGTGGCGACCCCGGCTGGTAGTACAGCCTATAACCTGTCCGCTCACGGCCCCATTTTGCCTATCAATGCTCCCTTGCTTGCCCTCACCCCCATCAGCCCGTTCCGGCCAAGACGCTGGCGCGGCGCTTTGCTGCCCAACAATGCCTGTATGCGTATCGAAGTTCTGGAATCCGAAAAACGCCCGGTCAGCGCCGTGGCCGATCATGTGGAAATCCGCAATGTGCGCGAAGTACGCATCGAACAACGCTCCGACATCATCCTCAAACTGATGTTCGACAAGGGCCACGCGCTCGATGAGCGGATCTTGTCAGAACAATTTATGTTTTGAGTGGAGAAACGGGTCCCGGGTTAAAGTCAAAACCGATCTCAAAGTCGAGATCCCAAAAAACAGCTGTCACCGCCTATATTGATTGGTGACGACTAGTGGTCTGCCACACTTAAATGACCGGGTATAGTGATTTCAGCTTTGCCCGGGCATTTTGTGTGGTGAATTGCCAGTCTGCCTTTACATTGTTTGTGTTCCGGTCTTGCAGCCATGCGCTGACCTCCTCCTCAAGCATT
>JAJRRW010000104.1 GCA_024279115.1 Alphaproteobacteria bacterium | reverse complement strand
GGCCTCCGATGGGGCGCGCTACAGCGCGGCGCGCAGTCGCGCTTGCCTCCCGGTGGTCGGAATTTCTTTGCAATCTTGAGATTGGCAAGAATTCCGATGTAGCCATCGGCAAGGCCGACTGGCCGCCGCGCTAGCGCGCCCTAACGCCCTCAAACAGCGAAGCGGTAGGGCAACTATAGAGCAGGCCTTCGCGTAGCGAAGAATAGCCGCGAGTGAAATCAAAGCGATTTTAATCGTGCTTCCATTTGCGGGCGGCCGACAAGGGTGAGGTCGTAGCCCACATCAAACACGTCCTCGATGAGGTCTTCGATATCCCTGTCTTGCAATTGCGACAGGGCCCAGACGAGTGCGGCCCGATAGCCGGCGCGGCAATAGACGAATACGGGCTTTGGGGCTGCGTCATAGGCCTGTTTAAAGCGTTTGACTTCCTCTTCACTGACATGGTGGCGGTCTTTGACAATGGCCTGGGTGAACTCCATGCCCAGCTGTCTTGCGACGTCCTTGCACTGCCGGGACGTCAATATGCGAATTTCTTCGCTATCTTGCTGGTTGCAGATAATCGAGCGGATACCAAAGCGCGATAGCTGGGCGAGCATGGGGGCGGTTGGCGTGGCGCCGACCCATATATCTTTGGTCAGTTTTCTTGGGGCGGCCACAGGTGATGAAACTCCTCATTGCTTGACTTAATTGGTCTCTTAGTAGAGCGCTAAAGAAAGCACAACCGCGATGATCTATGCTGGAGAGATAACAAACGCCCTGTCAGCCTTTCGGGGTGGCAAGATTAAAATCTGTTTATTCAAGCATTAATATATATTGTCCTGTTGACACAACCGGCTTTGACAAGGCAGTTAGAGGCAACAGACCTCTCGGTTTGGCTACTTTCGTACGATGGTTGCTTGTCAGGCGACTATTCGGCTACTTGAAATGGACATATAAGATGATTGACGGGATTGAGCTTGGTGGAGCCGCCAGCCTTTGGCAAGCGGCAATTGAGGTTGATAACAATCTCGCGACCGAGCTTCGGTGATCTGGATCAACTTACACCCAACCCACAATTTTGAGACCTCACTACAAGGAGACAATTAAATGGCTGACGTAACACTCGATGCAAAAGGTTTGAACTGCCCACTGCCAATCCTCAAGGCTAAAAAGGCCCTCAAGGACGTTTCATCTGGCGGCACGCTGGAAATTCTTTCCACAGATCCAGGGTCAGTTGCCGACTTTGAAAGCTTTTGCAAAACCACCGGTCATGAATTGCTTGAATCAGGTGAAGATGCTGGTGCCTACCGCTTCTTGATTAAAAAGAGCTAGGCCGACGCAAAGGGGGGAGCGGCAAATGCTGCTTTCATCCTTGGCTAGATAGTATAAATATACAAAGGCAGGTTTCGATTTGATCGAAGCCTGCCTTTGTTTTGGGCGGTGTGGGGCTCCCCCAGCGAGGTGACATGCTGATAGGCATAGCGCGCGAGGGGCTTCGCGGTGCTGCTTGCCTGGGCGGTTTACTGGTCTAAACCAGTCGGCCTTCAATCCGTCCCATCAGGTGAGGCAGGGGACAAGAGCAACGTCTTGGTGAAATCTTCCGTGCGCGCTCATTTTAATGAGCAAATTTGTTATATAATTTGCGATGTAACACATTCATCACAGACAAGCAGGTCCCAAACTGATACAAATTATGTCGAGATTAAGATTGTTTTGACCAATTTGTGGCTAAAAGTGGGGTATATGCCGCTGGGGGCGATTGGTTGAGATTATCGAATAATAAGAAAAACAGAAACAAAAATGGCGTGGATCAAAGTGATCCAAAGCGAAATCGAAAAAAGCAGGCTGGCAAATGTATGTCGGGTTGCGTTGAGTTAACATGAAGGGTGATTTGGGAATGACAAGGTTCACAACTACACTGAGGGCAACAACGCTGGCATTTGCTGCGACGGCGATGGTTGCCACTAGCGCCATGGCAACAGATGGCATGTTTGGAAATGGTACCGGTGCTCGCAACAAAGCACTCGCTGGTGCGGGTGTTGCCAATGAAAAAGACGCAACAGCATTGTCTCTCAATCCGGCTGGATTGGTTCATTCCGAAAATCAGCTGAACGTTGCAGCCTCTTTATTTTCCCCTCTACGCGAAAATTCTGGCGTGCAAAATGGTGGTGGAACGGTAGAGAGGGATCGCAATTATTTTGTCATTCCTAATATAGCCTATTCTCATCGTGTCGATGCAAATACGGTTTTCGGATTGAGCATGTATGGGAATGGTGGCATGAACACCCAGTACCCTTACGCCGGCACAAATCCATTTGGTGGACAAGGGCAGCTCGGGATTGATATTACACAGATATTCATGTCCGCTGGTCTTGCTAAAAGTTATGGCAATATCTCGGTGGGTGTTGCGCCAATCGTTGCTATTCAGATCTTTAAAGCCAACGGAATTCGGAATTTTTCTGAAGAACTCAATGTCGCAGCGGGTATCGCAATTCGCGGTGGTGTTGAATGGGCTTTGACTCCGAGCTTTAGAATTGGTGTCGCTGGTGCGTCTCCGACTTATATGCAGTCGTTTAACGATTACAGCGCGACATTGTTTGCTGTTTCTGATGGTGAACTACGTCTGCCCGGTACGGTTCAGGCAGGTGTTGCTTTCGATCTGATGCCTGGTCTTACGATAATGGCCGACTATAAGCGCATCTTCTACGGAGCGAGCGGTAATCAAGCTATTAGCAGCACGCCTCCCAATGGTTTTGGCTGGGAAGATATCGATATTTACAAATTCGGTGTCGAATGGGAAGCCTCTCCCGCCCTGACATTGCGCGCTGGATACTCCTATAATGACTCGCCAATCGGTACCAATGATGTGCAGCAAAATATCATTGCTCCAGCTGTCGTAAAACACCATATCACCGCCGGTGCGATGTTTAGAGTTTCCGATAGCATGGATTTCGAAGTTGCTGGCATGTATGCTCCCAAGGAGAGCCAGACAGGACCATTCTTCGATAATACCAACACGAATATTGGTGACGCGACCATCGCCATGAGCCAGTGGGAACTGACTGCTGGTGTGAAATGGAAGCTGGGCGGTTATGAAGCGCCTCTAAAATAAAGTTATTCGGAGGAGCGCCGGGGGGCTGCTTCTCTTGAATAAACTTAAGAAAGCCGATCCTTATGGGATCGGCTTTTTTTTGTTTATATTTGCCGTTTGAAATCTATCCTCCCTGCAAGTGAGTGTTGTTCTTATCCGCTAGGGCTTGCTTCCACAGGAACGATCTTCCCGCTACCTTCCCGCTCTCCCCGGGCTGGCCCCAGGGTAAGGGGAAAGTGGGTAAGATCGCGCTGTTTGTCTCTGGATCCCGGGGCGGGCCGGGGAAGTTGTTTGAGAATTTTGGCGTTCTTTGCGTTACATAAAAGCATCGCAAACGGGGGTGTCTTTGCGTGGCTTGTCATCGAATGGCAATTCGCAATCCTTGCACAAAAAACCAAGGGGCGGTTGGGTAGTGTCTCAGTTTGAAATCAATTTGAATATAGTAGCCTGCCGCCGCGGTCTGAAATGTCTTCGCCAGACGGGCTGCCTATGCAGCAGGCACCAAAGGCCAAGCCTTTGGAAACCATTT
>JAJRRW010000006.1 GCA_024279115.1 Alphaproteobacteria bacterium | reverse complement strand
GGTCTGAAATGTCTTCGCCAGACGGGCTGCCTATGCAGCAGGCACCAAAGGCCAAGCCTTTGGAAACCATTTGATAACAGGGGGTTGGGGACTGGTCCCCAATGCCGTCTGCACAAGACGCCCGCGCGGATAGCGCAAAATAGCATCGCCTTTTTTAAGCACGACATGCAATATTATTTTCAAACTGAGACAATACCCGCATTTGCATGCCTCCGCTGCCCGCGGGCCCACCTTATGAGCCCTCTCCCGACTTAACTGTTTGCGGCTTGTGAGAACACCTGCATGGCCGCATCGACGCCGCCTTTTTGATGCGCAATGCCCGCCATCCCCAAACCCATTTCAACGCCTGCCAGAGCGCCCATCAAGGTGAGATCATTTTGATAGCCCAGATGGCCGATGCGGAAAACCTGACCGGCAAGCTTGCCAAGCCCGGCAGCCAGCGACATGTCAAATTTGTCAAGTACCAGGGCGCGAAATGCATCGGCATCAACGCCTTGGGGCATGCGAATAGCGGTCACGGCATTGGAATGTTCGCCCTCATTGAGCGACTGGTTTTCCAGCCCCCATGCGGTCACAGCAGCCCGGGTTGCCTTGGCCAGTCTGGCGTGACGGTCAAAGACATTTTCAAGCCCTTCTTCAAGCAGCATATCGACCGCTTCACGCAGGCCATAAAACAAGGTAACGGGCGGCGTATAGGGATAAAGGCCATTGCCGGCTGCGACAATGGCTGGGGCCCAGTCGAAATATCCGCGCGGCAGTGTGGCACTCTCACGCGCCGCAAGTGCCTTGGGGGAGGCAACGGTAAAGGACAGGCCAGGTGGCAGCATAAAGCCCTTTTGCGATCCGCAAATCGTCACATCGACGCCCCACACATCGTGGCGATAATCAGTGGCGGCCAGTGACGAAATAGAATCCACAAACAACATGGCTTCATGGCCAGCTTCATCGATGGCGGCGCGCACCGCTGGAATATCCGATGTGACACCTGTGGAGGTTTCGTTATGAGTGGCGAGCACCGCCTTGATGCGCCCACCTGTGTCTGCTTGCAGGGCCTGCGTCACCTTGCTCGCATCAATGCCCGAACGCCAATCACCGGGAATTTCAACGACTTCAAGACCCATGGCACGAGCATTCTTGGCCCACAATACCGAAAACATCCCGACCTCAGGAATAAGCACCGTATCGCCAGGGCTCATGGTGTTGCAAAAAGCCGCCTGCCAGGCGCCAGTGCCACTGGAGGGAAAAATCATCACTTCACTATCAGTGCGAAACAGCTTTTTGAGATCTTGTGATATGCCAGCAGCAAAAGATGAAAATGTCGGCCCCCGATGATCGAGAAGCGGCATGCTCATGGCTCTCAGCACCCGGTCAGGAACCACTGTTGGTCCTGGAACCTGCAAAAAATAGCGCCCCGTGGCTGGTGTCGGCATATTGGATTTTCCCTTGCTGTTTCGCCTCGCTGTCAGGCCTTTGGCTAAAAATATTTGCGGATCGTCATGCATCCCTTGTCCCGCAGACAAGGGCTCTCTCCCAGCTATTTCCGGTTTTGAAGTGAGATAAAACTGATTGCCGAATTACTTACCAGCTAACTCGGGATTTGCCAACACACCAGACAACAAAAAAGACCGATCTTGAACAGACCGGTCTTTGATGTCGTGGTTCACATTGCAAACCATAAAGCTTGTAACAGGCCAGCCTATCCAACAGAAAAGTCGCGACGAGCAACCTTGATGCCAATAATATAGCCCGCCAGAACGTCAATAAACGAAATCATCGTCAAGATGAAAAACAGCGATGTAGCGGCGGCTGGAACGGTCAGGAAAAACACCAGAAAAAGGATAAACACGACCGTTGAAATCGCCATTTCGGCAATCGCCGCATGACCAATTCCTGTAGCTTTGACCAGTTCGAAAAACAAGAAGACCAGCGCCACCCCGATAAACAGATGCTCAAGGGTAAAGGACCAGATGCCACCGGATGGCAAAGTCAGGGCGAACCAGGGATCTGTCAACATTGAGAGCAAAGGATCTACTTCTCCATCAATGGCATCACCTGCGGCCATGGCGACGGCAAAATAGGCGATCAATACCAATAACATCAAAGGTACCAATCTCAATATGCGCATAAACAGGCTCGACGGAGGCCTTGCATGTATATTCATTCCTGGCATCACCATTTTTTTATCTCCTCAATCCCCATTATACATCAAAATACGTTCTGGAACAAAAACCAGTGCTCCCGCGAGCGCTCCACTCCAATCATCACGATCAGATAGCGGATTCATAGCCTTAAAATCATGACGGATTGACGGCAGGCCATTATTTAGTACGTAATCTAGTCGTCAGCGTCATCTTTTGGTGTCAAAACCTGACGTCCATTATATTCACCCGTGATAAGGTTAATATGATGGGGACGATGCAATTCGCCCGATTTTTTGTCTTCCACATAAATCGGGGCCTTTAGCGCGTCTGTTGAGCGACGAAAGCCCCGCTTCATGCGGGTGATCTTACTTTTAGGGACTGCCATTTTTCTGGGTACTCCATTTATCCATCGCCAATAACCCCCTTGAGGCGCCACGTTTCAACAGGGCAATCGCGCTGTTTTTGGCGGCTATTCAAAGAAGTTGGCTTATTTTTTCACATTGGTTGCGCCTCTTATAGCGACAAATAGCAACAATGACCAGCGCTGTTTTTATATCCCTTGGTGCAATTCCGTGCTATCGCATGGGCCTTCGCTGCGACAAGCTTATCCGTCAGCATTATAAAGAGACAATCATGGATTTTTCACACCGCCTGCAAGAAAACAGCAAGCTGGTTTCAGACCGGCTCAAAACGCATCTGATGCCGGGGCAGCATTTTGGCCCCCCCCGCACCCTGTCAGACGCCATGAGCCATGCCGTGATGTCGGGTGGCAAGCGTTTTCGGCCCTTTTTGATGATTGAAAGCGCCCGCATGTTCGGTAAAAATCCCGGTCGGGTCGCAGATGCGGCAG
This sequence comes from Alphaproteobacteria bacterium, assembly GCA_024279115.1. Lineage (GTDB taxonomy): Bacteria > Pseudomonadota > Alphaproteobacteria > Rhizobiales > JAKIUO01 > JAKIUO01. Next base: position 15,331 of record JAJRRW010000006.1, on the reverse strand, counting down.
CCGCGCTCGAATGTTTGCATTGCTATTCGCTTGTTCATGACGACCTGCCCGCCATGGATGACGATGATCTGCGCCGAGGACGCCCCACCGTCCATAAAGCCTATGACGAGGCCACCGCCATTCTGGCAGGTGACGCCCTGCAATCGCTGGCATTTGAAATCCTCGCCCACCCGGCCTGTCACTCCGACCCGGCCGTGCGCGCCCTACTGGTGCTGGAACTGGCCGTTGCCGCCGGCTGGGCTGGCATGACCGGCGGCCAGATGATGGATCTGGAAGAAGAAGGCAATGCCGGCAAAACCCGCCTCGCCGTCATCCAGCGTATAAACAGTATGAAAACCGGCGCTTTGATCGAATATTCCTGTGTGGCCGGAGGCTATATAGCTGAAGCCAAACCGCAAGAAATCGACACCTTGCGCAAATTCGGCCAGCTTCTCGGGCTGCTCTATCAAGCCGCCGATGATATTCTCGACACCACTGGCGACACCAAAACCATTGGCAAAACCGCCGGCAAGGATGAGGCCAATAAAAAGGCCACTATCGTCGCTCGCATGGGGCTGGAAAAAGCCAGCGCTTATGTCGCCGAACTAGAAAAAGAGGCCATCAAGAGCCTCACCCCGTTTGGCGATCGCGCCGAATGGCTGGTGGAGGCAACAAAGTTCGTGGTGACAAGAGGCCATTAAGAAAGAGAATGCCCTGCGCGGGCGGCGGAAAAGGGCCAGCCCCTTTCATCCCCACTTTTGCAGAACGAAATGCACACATATTACAATAATGCAGCCAATGGCCACGAGCGTCGAATTTACAAAATTAATCCTGTAATACCAGTTCGCAGAATGCGCTGTCTCATGTAGACCGCACCCCGGACAAGCGCTAGCGCAGATCCGGGGCCCAGAGTAACAGACTGTGAACTCACAATAAATCCAAACCTTACCGCTCTGGGGACCAGTCCCCAGCGCCGTCTGCGTAAGACATTCTCTTTTCTTCCCCTACCCTTGCGCGTCCAGCTCATTAAGATATTTCTCAGCTTCTAGCGCCGCCATGCAGCCAAGGCCAGCGGCTGTGACGGCTTGGCGATAAAGATCATCGGTAACATCTCCGGCCGCAAACACCCCTGGTATATTGGTCTTGGTGCTGTCTGGTGCTGTGATGAGATATTTATTGGGCTTCATATCCAGCTTATCGACAAACAGCTCGGTGGAGGGCGCATGTCCGATGGCAATAAAAATACCGTCGATGGGCATCTCGCTGACCTCATTGGTTTTGACATTTTTGAGTTTGGCGCCGGTCACCGCCATCATGGGCTTTTCATCTCCCACAACTTCGTCCAGAACCGTGTCCCAGATCACTTCGATCTTGTCATTATTGAGCAGACGATGCTGCAATATTTTTTCCCCGCGCAGCTCGTCTCTACGATGCACGAGATAGACTTTTTCGGCAAAATTGGTCAAGAAAATCGCCTCTTCGAGCGCCGTATTGCCGCCGCCCACCACGATCACCTGCTTGCCGCGATAGAAAAACCCGTCGCATGTGGCACAGGCCGAAACGCCATAACCCTGAAATTTGGTTTCTGATGGCAGCCCCAGCCAACGCGCCTGTGCCCCGGTGCAGATAATCAGCGCATCGCAGCTATAGCGATTATCGCCATCGCCCTTCATGGTGATCGGCTTGCTGGAAAAATCCACTTCGACAATATGATCCTCAACCATCTGCGTGCCCATACGCTCGGCCTGGCCCTGCATTTGCTCCATCAGCCAGGGACCCTGAATTTCATCGGTAAAGCCGGGATAGTTTTCAACTTCGGTGGTAATGGTCAACTGCCCGCCAGGCTGCATGCCTTGAATAAGCACCGGCTCCACCATGGCACGCGCCGCGTAAATAGCCGCCGTATAACCAGCCGGCCCCGACCCCAAAATCATCAGTTTCGCATGTTTCACATCAGCCATATTTGTTGCCCCTTTTATGGTGGAAATATCTGTTGCCAGACATATAGAGGGGATGGATGATAAAATCCAGATGCGGGATGGGGAAGAAGACAAATGCTTGCACAAAAGAAGAGGAATGTCTTTGCAGACGGCATTGGGGACTGGTCCCCAAACCCCATTTGTTTAGAAAACCAATAATCAACAGCTTCCCATCACTGTCATCCTTGAAAATATGCGGCCACACAGCTTATTCGAGGCAACGAGCCATATTCGCATATTTGTCGAGGATCCATCTTGCGCGATTTTTCGAGTTGCCGCATTTTGCAGGAGCATTGTCGCCAAGGTGAATACTTAGCCCAGCATACAGCGAGCGATTATTTCTAAAACTTTACAGAGAGTTTCAGATTGCCAGCATGAGAGCGAGACTGTTCGCCATAGCGGCCCTCATAAGAAAATTGCAGGTTTACCCCTTGTTCGCTCAATATTTTGACACCGGCTTCAATCTCTCCATAGAGCTTTTCGAAATTGGCATCCCAAAACGTAGAGCCGCCGGTCGGGTCGGCAATGAACTGCGTTTCGACCTGCAGTTTGTCTTTGTCAAAGATCAGTATTCCGGCCCGCACATAGGGGCGCCACAACAGGCCGTTCGCGCCCATAATTTCACCGCCAATCTCCAGCGCGGGGGTCGCCGAACAAACCCACGTACTGGCGCTGTTTTGATGAAGGTTCGCGCCCCCTGCCCCAGATTCGCTATAGGAGCCAAGGTGCAGCCATGTGGCGGAGAGATCAATCATCGGCTTAAGATAAAAACTGCTGGAGCCAAACAGGGTCGACAATCGCCCCCTTGAACTAAGCGATCCCACGTTTTGATCGCTTCTGGCAATATCACCAACACCGACAAGACCCACATAACGCTGGCTATCATACCAGCCATAGCTGCCCGAGAGCGAGAGCGAACCACTCAGCGGTCCCCAGCGATTTTTGACCACAGCGCCAAGCGCCAAAACATCGCCCTTGATTTTATCAAGAGCCTGCAAATCGTCGAACTGTTTTGAAAACGTGTTTTCATAGCCAGCCGCAAAGCCCAGACGCCACTCCTGCGCCAGTTTAAATTGCGAGCCTAGCGAGACACCAAATCCCGTCTTGTCGAGACCCGGCGCTTCGCCGGTTGTATCGCGTGCGAGTTGATGGCCGCTCACCCGTGCCCAGTTGCATTGCCCTTCATCGGACAGGCCGCCGCCATAGACACCACAGCTCAAAAGAGAATTGCTGAATGAAGCTGAAGATTGAAGGCTATTGTTGACGTGAGCATATTGCGCTTTTGGCGCGAGCCGGTGTTGGGCTTTGACATATTCCAGCACGCTTGGCAGGCTGTTAAGAGATTGGATTAATTGAACAGTCTCCGCCGACAGTTGCGACCCCGCCAGCCAACCACTAATTTTCAAAGACACCTTGCGGTTGCCCTTGCGAGCTGTGGTTGATTCCGTATCTGCTATGCGCTCTTCAAGGTCAGCACAGCAATCGCCCCCAAGGTCTGCGGCCTGCACGATGCGGGGCGCTGATACCAGCAGAGCCAATGCAAAAAAAGCACGGAAACCCCAAAGCACATATGGCCCAAAAATCCTCAAATCAAACCTCGTCACATAAATTCTGCTTATCTACTCATCTGTGTAGAGCTTAAAAAAGGGGGGGGGCAAACAAAAAGCACGGGACCTGTTCGGTTCCGTGCTTTTGTCGCTTATGTGCCTCAGTTTGGCTTGACCTCGCCTTCTTAAGAAGGCTGTGGCTCCATGCCGCTAGTGTCCGGGTCATCACTCTTTTTTTCGGCCCCAGCGGTTGGCACGGCACTTTCATTATTGCCGCTATCATCACCATAATCGCGGATCGGTTTTTTGCCATCCAGCAGGTCCTGGATTTCCTTGCCTGACAGAGTTTCATATTCCAGCAGACCCTTGCCGATTATATGCAGCTCATCCATGTGTTTTTCGAGGATTTCACGGGCTTTGTCATAGCCTTCATCAACGAAGCGATGCACTTCTTCATCAACAATTTTCTGCGTATCGTCAGAAATATTCTGCGAACGAGCCACCGAATGTCCAAGGAACACTTCTTCTTCGTTTTCCCCATAGGCCAAAGGTCCAAGCTTGTCGGACATGCCAAATTGCGTGGCCATGGCACGTGCCAGATTTGTGGCCATCTTGATATCGCTGGACGCGCCAGAGGTCACCATATCATAGCCAAATATGATTTCTTCGGCCACGCGGCCTCCCATGGCAACGGCCATATCGGCTTTCATCTTGGCTCTTGTCATAGACAGCTGATCGCGCTCTGGCAGCCGCATGACCATTCCAAGGGCACGGCCACGCGGAATGATTGTTGCCTTGTGCACCGGATCCGATGCTGGCAATTTCATGGCAACCAGCGCATGTCCGCCTTCATGATAAGCGGTCAGTTTTTTTTCTTCATCAGACATCACCATGGAGCGACGCTCGGTGCCCATCATGACTTTGTCCTTGGCATCTTCAAACTCGGCCTGCGTGACAATGCGCCGTGAGCGACGAGCCGCCAGCAAAGCGGCTTCATTGACCAGATTGGCAAGATCGGCTCCCGAGAAACCAGGGGTTCCGCGCGCAATGATCCGCAGATCGACATCAGGAGCAATCGGCACTTTACGGACATGGATTTTGAGAATTTTCTCGCGACCAAGAATATCAGGACGCGGCACCACAACCTGACGGTCAAAGCGGCCCGGGCGCAACAAGGCCGGATCCAGCACATCGGGACGGTTGGTGGCAGCGATCAGGATGATGCTCTCATTTTCTTCAAAGCCATCCATTTCCACCAGCAACTGATTGAGGGTCTGTTCGCGTTCGTCATTACCGCCGCCAAGACCTGCTCCCCTGTGACGACCAACGGCGTCAATTTCATCAATAAAGATGATGCAGGGCGCATTTTTCTTGGCCTGCTCGAACATATCACGCACGCGTGAAGCGCCAACACCCACAAACATCTCCACAAAATCGGAACCAGAAATCGTATAGAACGGCACATTGGCCTCGCCGGCAACGGCACGCGCAATCAGTGTTTTACCGGTGCCAGGAGGTCCAACCAACAGAGCACCGCGCGGAATTTTACCGCCCAGACGCTGATACCGTCCTGGATCGCGCAAGAAATCAACAATCTCTTCCAGCTCTTCCTTGGCTTCATCGACGCCCGCCACATCTTCAAAGGTGACGCGGCCATGCTGCTCGGTCAAAAGCTTGGCTTTCGATTTGCCAAATCCCATGGCCCGCCCCGACCCGGACTGCATCTGGCGCATAAAGAAAATCCAAACAGCGATCAGCAGCAACATGGGGAACCAGGAAATCAGAATGGAGAACAAGGAGTGGCCCTCTTCGGCCAATGGCTGTGCCTTGATGTTTACATTCTTTTCGGCCAACCGCTCCACCAGCTTTGGGTCATCAGGCGCATAGGTGGCGAAAGCCCGCCCCCCCGACAAGTGACCGGTAATTTTGCGGCCCGAAATGGTCACATCGCGAACGCCACCTTCATCGACCTTACTAAGAAACTCGGAATAATTGATTTCATCCAAATTGCCCCGAGGCGGCGGCCCCTGAAACAGATTAAACAGGGCGATCAGCAAGAGGCCGATAATGACCCAGATCGCAAAATTGCGGAAGTTCGAATTCATGAAACGTCCCTATCTATATTCTTGTCGGCTCTATTCGCCCGGGTTGGTACCAAAAGAAGGTCATATACCAGCACATTTGCTCGGCTCAAATCATTCATAACCGATCGATGGCTCAATGTCCCCATTGCATGCATTTAAGGTCAAGGTGAACCATATGCAAGGACACGGCCAGTTGTTTTGTCTGTTTGTAGACCAATCGTGAATGGCTTACAAACAGTTGATAATCAATAGTCTAGTTTAGAATATGTCTTAATTGTAGGCACATGTCATCATTGATTTCAAATTCTGCCCGTATTTTAACTGTGAATGACAGACGCCGCAAACACAAGAGGGGGAGCAGATATGGTCGCAATTGACATTGCTCAGGGAATATGTTTCGAGCACAAGACATGTTATACGGGCGAAATACCGTACCATATGGGCTCGGCCCCTCATTTTCGAATATCATCAGCACAGGACATCCCATGAGCGACGACAACCACCAGACCCGTCTTTATCTGACCCTCCCGCCGGTTGCACCTGATCAGTTGGAACTCATAGGGGGGCTGCTTGAGCGCCTGACCTCAAAGCTCGATATTGCCTGCGTCAATCTGGCGCTTAAAGAACAAGGTGGCCCTCAAAGCTCACAAGAGGAGCAACAACAGCTCAAAGCCCTGATTGTCAATTTACAGAACAAAAACATTGCCGTGCTTGCCGAGCTTGCCGCTCCCCAATATGGCATAAACCGCAAGAGTTTTGAAAAAGCGCTTGAAAATGCACATATTCTGGGGTGCGATGGAGCTCACCTAAGCGCTGATGCAACACTGTTCAAACGGGCCCGCGAGGTGCTGGGCGCCGACGCGATCATCGGAGTAGATTGCGGCGCCTCCCGCCATGCTGCCATGCAATTGGGGGAACTGGGGGCCGACTATATCGGGTTCAGTTCTGTTGACGCCGCGTCCTCGCATGAGGGACAAGACCATGATTTGAACATAGGGAATGTTGAAAATACCGCTGAAGCCTTTGCACCCGAGACCCGTATTGACCTTGTTGACTGGTGGCAACAACTGTTTGAGGTGCCGTGTGTGGCGCTTGATGTAGCGGACCGTTCGCAGATCGAAGGGCTTTTAAAAATAAACGCTGATTTCGTCGCCATCGGGCCAAACCTGTGGCCGGCGTTTTCAAGTGATGATGAGTTGATGACCTGGCTGGCGACAATCTGCCCGATCAGCCAGGCGGGATCCTAAAGAGGTGTGCAGGCGGTGATCAATCGACAAAATGGCAATCGATCCACGCGATTTTGGGCCCCCGCTTTGTTGGGGCTGCTGGCATTTTTCCAGATCCCGGCAGTTGCCACAGCCTCGACAAAACAACAAGAGCGCCTTGGCTCCAGCAGCTCTCCGGCGCAAATTGCCCCCAAAACCCAAAATGGCGACAATACGAGCGCTGATCCAGCCTATGCAGCCTTTCAAAAAGGCGAATATCTAAAAGCCCTCAAATTGGCCACCGCCCAGTCCAAACAAGGCGAGCCACAAGCCTTTACCCTTGTTGGCCGCATCTATGCCGGCGGTCTGGGGGTCAAAAAAGATCTCACAACCGCCGCGCAATGGTACGCCGGAGGCGCTGAACATGGGGATAAAGATGCCCAGTTCGCGCTGGCATTGCAGCTGGCTGGCGGCCTTGGTGTGAAGCGCGACATCAAGCAGGCCGCCGATCTGTTCGAGGTCGCCGCCACGCAGGGGCATGCGCTGGCTCAATATAATATAGGACTTGTTCACGCGGCAGGAACGGGGCGACCGGTCGATATGAACAAGGCGTTCTTCTGGCTGCAAAAATCCGCCAACCAGCATCAAACCCGTGCCCAGTACGACCTGGCAAGCCTCTATCGGGCCGGTTCGGGCGTCAAGCTCGACCTTGCCAAAGCCGCTCACTGGATGGGACTTGCGGCCAAAGCTGGACTAAGCGTTGCCGAACTCGAATATGGGCTCATGCTATATCAGGGCAAGGGGCTCGCAAAAGACCAAAAGCAAGGAGCAAGCCTGTTGTTACGGGCCGCGCAAAAAGGCAATCCCATCGCCCAGAACCGCGTTGCCAAACTCTATGCTCATGGGCTGGTGTTCAAAAAGGACCTGATAGAAGCCGCGAAATGGCATTTGCTGGCCCGCCAGCGCGGTGTCTCTGATCTAACCCTCGACATCAAAATTGCCCGCCTCAAAAAAGAACAAAGACAAGTCGCGCAGACTAAAGCACTGCTCTGGCGCAAGCAAAACCGGGCACCATAGCAAAACACGGCCACCTCAAGAGCAATCCACTTGCCAGTCGTCCTCGCCAACACCCTCATTTAACTTTATAAAAAGGGCCCCGAAACTTTCCAAAATGAGCTTGGTAACTTTACAAAGAACTGCCTGCCATTCTTACACCAAAGCCTTTTGACGCAACGTTTCGCCGCGATAGGACAAGGCTTCGGCAATATGGAGACGCGCCACATCCTCACAACCATCAAGATCGGCCAGTGTGCGCGCCACTTTCACGGTGCGGCGAAATCCCCTGGCCGTCAGGCGCAGCTTTTCACAAGCATCACGCAACAGCTGCAAGCCCTCGCTATCAGGTCTCGTACACTCGTCCAGCGCCTGCCCAGAAAGCTCGCTATTGGTGTGTGCATTTTCTATACCCAGTTTGTGGAAGCGCTCAACCTGGCGGTGACGCGCCGCACTGACCCGCTCGCGCACTGGCTGGCTGCTTTCGCACATGGCGCTTTTATCGGGCATCAACAAGTCCACCGCCGAAACGGCTGGCACCTCGATTTGCAGATCAAATCGATCCAGAAGCGGACCCGATAGGCGCGATTGATAGCGCTCCGCGCAATGAGCCCCCTTCGCGCAGGCAAAGCCTGGTTCAAAAGCACGCCCACATTTGCAAGGGTTCATGGCCGCCACCAGCTGAATGCGAGAGGGATAAGAAATGCGGTGATTGGCACGGGCAATCACCACCTCACCGGTTTCGATGGGCTGGCGCAAACTGTCCAGCACCTGCACAGAAAATTCCGGCAATTCATCGAGAAACAAAACCCCCATATGAGCCAGCGCCACCTCCCCTGGCCTGGGCCGTGCACCGCCGCCGACCAAAGCGGCCATGGATGCGGAATGGTGCGGGGCCCGAAAGGGACGCTGACGGCCAATTTGCCCGCCAGCCAGTTCCCCCGCCATTGATCGTATCATGCTGACTTCGAGCATCTCGGCGGGGCGCAAAGCGGGTAAAATGGACGGCAATCGGGCCGCCAACATGCTTTTCCCCGAACCTGGAGGTCCGGTCATCAGCAGATTATGGCCACCAGCCGCCGCCACTTCAAGCGCTCGTCGGGCGCTTTCCTGGCCGCGCACATCACAAAGGTCTGGCAGCTCAGGCGGGGTCTGTTCCAGCACAGCCACCGGCGGCGAGAGCACTTGCAGGCCCTTGAAGTGGTTGATCAGCTCCAGTAAATGCCCCGGTGCCAGAATATCCATATCCTTTGAGGCCCAGGCCGCCTCAGCGCCGCACTCACGTGGACAAATCAGGCCAAGATCTTGCTCATTGGCCCCAATCGCCGCTGGCAATCCCCCTGGCACCATGGAAATGGAGCCATCCAGCGCCAACTCACCAATCACGCAATATCCCTTTAGCTGATCAAACGGCATGGCTCCCATACAGGCCATCATGGCCAGCACGATCGGCAAATCATAATGAGAGCCTTCTTTGGGCAGATCGGCGGGAGCCAGATTGACGGTGATATGTTTGGACGGCAGGGCCAGCCCCACCGCATGCAGGGCGGCGCGCACACGCTCCCGGCTTTCCCCCACCGCCTTGTCAGGCAATCCAACCACCACAAAGGCTGGTAATCCTGGCGAGATCTGAACCTGCACATCGACGCGCCGTGCTTCAATCCCGGCAAATGCCACCGTCGCAACCTGTGCAAACATTTCCGCGCCCCCTATCCCAGATACAATAACAAGCATCCTAGCGCAGAGACCTTGAGAACTCAAGAACATTATGAGAACATTTGTCGGGTATACCGTGCAAAACCGGTCCTCAGGACAGTTTGCCCTCGATCGCATCCCAGATCAGTGCCGCAATATCAGCCCCGCCAAAGCGAACGATTTCACGAATACCGGTTGGCGACGTGACATTGATCTCGGTCATTTTATCGCCAATCACATCAATGCCGGTGAACAACAGACCCCGGCGCTTTAATTCAGGCCCAATCGCCGCGCAGATTTCACGGTCCCGGTCTGTCATCTCGATCAGTTCCGGGCGCCCCCCCACATGCATGTTGGAGCGGGTTTCGCCTTCAGCTGGCACTCTGTTCAGCGCCCCGACAGGCTCGCCATCCACCAGAATAATGCGCTTGTCTCCGGCCCGCACATCGGGGAGATATTGCTGCACGATATAGGGTTCGCGAAACATCTCGTCAAACATCTCGGTGAGCGACCCAAGATTGGTATCGCCCTCGCGCACAAGAAACACTCCCGCACCGCCATTCCCATATAGAGGCTTGATGATGATATTCTTGTGCTCCGCGCGAAAGGCCTGCACATCATTGAACTGACGGGTAATCAAGGTCGCTGGCATCAGGTCGGCATAGTCCATCACGAACAGTTTTTCAGGTGCATTGCGCACATGAAACGGATCATTGACCACCAGCGTTTTGGGATGGATCCGCTCCAAAAGATGTGTCGTCGTGATATAATGCATGTCAAAGGGAGGGTCCTGACGCAACAATATCACATCGAGTTCTGCCGGATCGATTTGGCGAAGTTCTCCAGCCTCAAAATGCGCCCCGACTTTGTCAAACACCTTTATATCACGACCCCTTGCTGTCAGAGTATCGCCTGTCATCGACAGCTGATCGGGTTGGTAATAAAACAGTTTGTGCCCGCGCTTTTGCGCTTCGAGCATCAGCGCAAAGGTACTGTCACCGGTACTATCGATCTTGTCGATCGGATCCATTTGCACGCCAATATGGTAAGCCATTTAAATCCCTTTGATAATATGAACGTGACCTGTGTCTGGGTGAGAGTGTTGGAGTGTCGCCAAAGCGGCGTCAAGAGAGTATGTGGGAAAGGCATCTTTTTGATGCCGGGGAAATCTCCAGGGAGTAATGGCGATGACATCAAAGCCGATGTCCCTGGTAATCTGCCCGCCTCGTTTGGCAAGCCAATGGCTGGCGGCCCGTTTGATCCTTTGCTGCTGGCGCAAGGAGACGGCACCAAGGGCCTTATCAACATCTGCGCGCCCCTTGACCTCGACAAAGGCCAGGCGCCGCGCATTGGCGATAATCAGATCTATCTCGCCCACCGGCGTCTTGTAACGCCGCTCCAATATCCGGTAGCCCGATGCCATCAAGAAGAACCCTGCCACAAATTCAGCCCGGAGGCCCGCGCGATAGGCTTTTTGGCGTTTCTGGTTCATCTTGGTTGCCGTTGACAGACAACTGGCACGCCGCTTTTCATAAAGATTTGAGTAACCATCCGTATCAACCCTATTTATTTAAAATACCGCCGAACGCCGCTGTTTTGGTCAATTAATCATGTTTTGCAACGAAATATCAATAGACTGATGCCTATCGTGCACAGGAACGCAAGTCTGTTTCATATTCTATCCATCAAGGGATCAAATGCGCATGTCAACCCAGAGCGAAACAACCAGCCCGCGACCAAAATCAAGGTTTGCGCGTCTCGTTAGCAGACTGCGCCGGAATGAAGAGGGCGTCACAGCGATTGAATTTGGCATTGTTGCAGCGCCGTTTTTAATTCTCATTGTTGCCCTTTTGGAAACCGCGCTTGTCCATTTGACATCGCTTGATCTCGAAAATGCTGTCCGCGATGCCTCTCGTCAGATCCGCACCGGTCAAGCCCAGGTCGCCAGTCTGTCAGCGGCCCAGTTCAAAGACCTTGTTTGCGACAAAACCGTGCTGGTCTCGGATTGCAAAACCACCGACCAGCTGGTCATTGATGTGCGCTCCTATAATAATTTCGATACCATCTCCATTGACCCCTCCGAATTGTTTGGCGAGGACGGGGATTTCACCGACAATGACGAGTTTAACATTGGTTCTGGTCTCAAGGTTGTGGTGGTGCGCGCCTATTACAAAATGAAACTCCTGGCACAGATCCCGGTCGTTGGCCTCGCCAATGCAGGCCCTCATCACCGGATGATCAATGCGATTGCGGTGTTTCGCAACGAACCCTTTTCATAGATCTACATCCCCCTTGAACGGGGTCAATGCCTTGTGAAACTGTCAATAAATTTGGACCATCAAAATGAGCCCGGCGCTCAAGGAGTAGAAACGTGTTTTTCAAAAACTCACACAAAACAGCGATCCGCGCATATACGCGGCTCGTTGCTCGTTTGAAGCGCGACAATAAAGGTGTCGCGGCCGTGGAATTCGCTCTGATCGCTCCTATCATGGTCACCTTGTATATGGGAAGCGTGGAGCTTCATCATGCTCTGTCAGCTGACCGCCGGGTCACGGACCTTGCGGGCGCAACGGCTGACCTTGTTGCGCAGTCCTCCGACATATCGGGGCAGATGGACAATATATTTGATGCTGCCAGCACCTATCTCAAACCATATGGCGTCGATAATCTAAGCATTACCGTCTCCAGCATCTGCCATGCCGGAGATGATACGGGCCGCATCGACTGGAGCTCAAACTATGTCAATGGCGGCGTCAAAAATTACTCTCATATGGACGTTGTACCACTACCACTTGACGCCGATGACAAGCCGGTATTGACGATCAAGGGCACCAGCCTGATCTTGGCGGAAGTCACCTACCAGTACACTTCACCGCTTGGCAAATATGTCAACTCAATGACCTTGAGCGATCATTATTATCTGCGCCCCCGCCTCAAGGAAACCCCTTCTGTCCTCAATACCAGTGCCGGCGGTTCCATCAATGGCTGTGCCAATTCCGATTTCTCTGATTTGAGCTAATCGCCTCGACAGATCCCTAAAAAAAACCGGCGGAAGGATGTGCATCCCGCCGGTTGTTTTACGAGCCGATAAAACCGACGATTTCCTTGACCTTGGCCATAACAGGATCGGCCAGTTCGCGGGCCCGGTTGGCGCCATCAATCAAGATCGCATCGATTTCTCCCGCCTCCCCCATCAGTTTTTGCATCTCCTCGCCAATAGGCGAAATCCGGTCAACCGTCAGCTCGATGAGGGCCGGTTTAAAAGCACCAAATCCCGTGCCCCCGTGTTGCGCCAAAACATCACTGACTGGCATTTCGGCAAGCGCTGCGTAAATCCCCACAAGGTTGGCGGCCTCTGGACGACCCGCAAGCCCGCCTTCTTCTGATGGCAAGGGTTCGGGGTCGGTTTTGGCCTTTTTGATCTTTTTGGCGATGAGGTCTTTATCATCTGACAAGTTGATGCGTGTCATATCAGAGGACGCCGATTTGCTCATCTTCTGCGCCCCATTGCGCAACGACATGATGCGCGTTGCCGGCCCGGCAATCAACGGCTCGGGCAACGGAAAAAAGCCTTGCTCGAACCCGCGTTTTTCAATGCTGGCGGCAAAATCATTATTGAATTTTTGGGCAATATCGCGGGCCAGTTCCAAATGCTGTTTTTGATCTGCGCCCACCGGCACATGGGTTGCGCGATACAGTAAAATATCGGCAGCCATGAGATTTGGATAGGAGAACAGTCCCACCGAAGCGTTCTCCTTGTGCTTGCCGGCCTTTTCCTTGAACTGGGTCATGCGGTTCAGCCAGCCCATACGGGCCACACAATTGAAGATCCATGCGAGTTCCGCGTGACCGCTGACCTGGCTTTGATTAAAAATAATCTGCTCGGCAGGGTCTATTCCAGAGGCGATAAAGGCGGCGGCCACTTCGCGAATATTATGGGCCAATATCTTGGGGTCCTGCCACACCGTGATGGCATGCAGATCAACCACACAATAGAGGCATTGATGCTCTTTTTGCAGGGCGACAAAGCGCTTGATAGCTCCCAGATAATTACCCAAATGCAGATTTCCAGTTGGTTGCACACCGGAAAAAACCCGCTCGTTCTGTTTCATGTGGCTGCTCCTTTGAGAAGTGTTATGACGCGCCAAACCCGTCATAGCAAGACCTGCAATTACAGGGTCCTTCACCCTTGCTTGATGATCAGGGAAAAAGTGCGTAAACTGGTCGAGTAATACAGCAACTGGCATATAGGGGACCGAACAATGCAAACTTGGCTTCGCAGAATATTGGCAATCGTTGCGATGATTGGCTCAATCTATGGACTGTCGGCAATCATCACGAATTTCGACAATCTCAATGCCGGAGACGGCAGCTATTTCGATCTGTTTTTAACCGGTCTTGGAGGCCTGTTTTTTCTATACGGCATCATGTGCAGCTTCTGGTTGCTGGAGCGGCGCACCGGATCTACCATCGCCAATGTGATTTTCTGGGTGGTTCAAATCCCAGTGCTGGTCACCGGATTTGTTTCCTATCATATCTACGCCCTTGGCAATCTGGCCATGACCACCGATCTGGACTTCGCAAGCTTTGGTGTCACCATGAATATACCTGACAGCAACTTCTTGTTGATGATGGGAGATGGCGGCAAAGACGGGCTCGTCGGCTTTAACATGTTCGCCTTGTTGATGATCGTGTTGCTGATCAGTGTTGGCATCAGCACGCGCCGCGAAAAAACGCTCATTTCCAATCTTAAAAGCGCCGCATCTGTCGCAGGGGGAGCAGCCGTTCTCACCGGTGCCGCCGTTGTCGCAGGAGCCAAAGGCGCGGCATCTGTTGCCAGTGCGGCAGGCGATGTCGCTGGCAGCACCGTGGATGCTGCCAAAGCAACCGCGTCTGCGGCTGGAGACATGGCTGGAAGCGTCGCCGAAAAAACCGTTGATGTAGCGGGAAGCGCCGCCTCAAGCGTTGCCGATAGCGCCAGTGATATGGCAAGTGGGGCCAGCGATATGGCCAGCAGCGCTATGGACACCGCAAAACCTACCGCCTCTGCGGCAGGAGACATAGCCGGGGACGTCGCCGAAAAAGCCGTTGATGTAGCGGGAAGCGCCGCCTCAAGCGTTGCTGATAGCGCCAGCGATATGGCAAGTGGGGCCAGTGATATGGCCAGCAGCGCCATCGACACCGCAAAATCCACCGCCTCTGCGGCGGGAGACATGGCCGGGGACGTCGCCGAAAAAGCCGTTGATGTAGCGGGGAGCGCCGCCTCAAGCGTTGCCGATAGCGCCAGCGATATGGCAAGTGGGGCCAGTGATATGGCCAGCAGCGCCATCGACACCGCAAAATCCACCGCCTCTGCGGCGGGAGATCTCGTCGAAAATGCGGCTGATATGGCCGATGATGCTGCCACCTCGGCAGCACAGGGTGCCGGTGAAATGGCGAAAAGCGCTGTTGATGCCGTTAAGGCGACAGCCTCTGTCGCTGGCGATATTGCGGGAGGGGCCAGCGATATGGCTGGGGCGGCCACATCGGCTGTGGCCGGCACCGTAGCCGATGTGGCTGGCGGCACTCTCGATGCGGCGAGCAGCGCGGTAACCAGCGTTACCCAAACGGCCGGAAACCTCTCGCAAAGCACCATGGATGCTGCCAAAGACGCCGCCGCCCTGATCGGAGGAACTGCCACCAAAGATGATAGCGATGATAGCGATAGCACCGCCGATACCGATCTTAGCGATGGCGTTGACGATGGCGATGGCGATGGCGATGGCGATGGCGATGGCGATGGCGATGGC
>JAJRRW010000103.1 GCA_024279115.1 Alphaproteobacteria bacterium | reverse complement strand
TTCGCTCATTCGCTCATTCCTGCAACATGATAATTTGCGTGGCTCAACTGGCTGCGACCATAGACGAGCCCTCCTTGAAGAGGCAAGCAAATAAGCGCGCCATAGGCCCTTTATGGGGCGCTTGCAAAACAGTTATGAGGGTTTGGCGCCCCTGGCCAGATAGTTGACGTCAAGGTCTTGGCCAAGGGTCCAGTTGCCGTTTAGCGGATGATAGCTCATGCCGGTTTGCTCAATATCTATGAGCCCTGCATCAAGCATCGCTTGTTTCAATTCGTCAGGGGTGACAAAGCGCTCCCATTGGTGGGTGCCGGTGGGCAGCCAGCGCATGATATATTCAGCGCCAATGATCGCCAGCCCATAGGATTTAACCGTGCGGTTCAAGGTTGAGGCCAGCATCAGGCCCTTGGGGCGCACCAGATCTGTGCAGATTTGCAAAAAGGCCGGGACATCGGGGACATGCTCAATCACTTCCATATTAACCACGACATCAAACAGTTCACCCGCCTCCACCAGCTCTTCGGCGCGAGAGACGCGATAATCCACGATCAAACCCATATCCTTGGCGTGGGCGCGCGCCGCTTTGATGGTGCGCTCGGCCGGGTCAACCCCTGTGACCGTGGCCCCCATGCGGGTCATGGGTTCGCACAACAGCCCGCCCCCGCAACCGATGTCGAGTATTTTCAGGCCGTCTAACGGCGTGTTTGTGCGCTTTTCAATCTGAAAATGGCGGCAGATTTCATCCCTGATATAGGTCAGGCGCAGCGGATTGAGCTGGTGCAGGGGGCGAAACTTGCCCAAAGGGTCCCACCATTCATCGGCGATACGCGAAAAGCGCTCGATTTCTTCAGGATCAAGGGTATTGTCCGGTGCGTTTTTGCTGGGGCTTTGGGTCATGGTTCTATTTGGCCTGCCAAGGGACTTTGCTGTCAAGGCTGTTTTTAGAGATCAATGGCAGCTGATCTGTTTGAGAGCGTTGTGGCAGCCGCCTCTCTTTGTGGGTAAGAACTCTTTGGTATAAGAAAAAAACCGCAGGAAGAATTGCTTTATGGCCGTGTGGGTAATGAAATTTGGGGGTACATCGGTCGCCGATGTGGCGCACATCAAGAATGTTGCCCAGCATGTCAAGCGTGAAGCTGATGCGGGAAATCACTGTGCCATTGTTGTCTCGGCCATGGCGGGCCGCACCAATCAGCTGGTGGCCTATGTCGATGAAGCGGGCGGCGGCAATGCCTGCGCCGAATATGATGCGATTGTCTCATCGGGAGAGCAGGTCACGGCGGGCTTGCTGGCCATGATTTTAAACGAAATGGGCATCAAGGCCCGTTCCTGGCAAGGCTGGCAGATACCAGTGCGCACCAATGAGGCGCATGGCAAGGCCCGGATTGTTGATATTGCCGCCGACCATTTGCTGCAAAGCATGACCGGTGGCACGGTTGCTGTGATTGCCGGTTTTCAAGGCATTGCCGCCGATGGCCGCATCGCCACGCTTGGACGCGGCGGCTCTGATACCAGCGCTGTGGCCATAGCAGCGGCGCTCAAGGCGGATCGTTGTGATATTTATACTGATGTGGACGGGGTCTATACCACCGACCCGCGCATCACGCCAAAAGCCCACAAGCTTGACAAGATCTCCTATGAGGAGATGCTGGAGATGGCATCGCAAGGGGCCAAGGTCCTGCAGACCCGCTCTGTCGAAATCGCCATGAAGCACAAGGTCCGCTTGTCTGTGCGCTCAAGTTTTGATGATCCTTTGTCTTGTCCACCTGCTGGAGCAGGGGATGAAAACCGGGTTGGAACATTGGTCTGTGATGAGGAAGAAATCGTGGAAAAACATATCGTAAACGGCATTGCCTATACCAAGGACGAAGCCAAAATCACCCTGGTCAGGGTGGCCGACAAGCCCGGCATTGCCGCCGCTATTTTTGTGCCGTTGGCCAAGGCCAATATCAATGTCGACATGATCGTCCAGAATATTTCTGAAGACGGCAAATACGCGGATATGACCTTTACGGTTCAAGACGTGGATATGGAGCGCACGCTTGAAGTCATTGAGCAACAGCGCGGCACCATTGATTTTGAGGAGGTCCGGGCGGCCACCAATATCGTCAAGCTGTCGGTGATCGGTGTGGGCATGTCATCCCATGCGGGGGTTGCTGGCGACATGTTTGCCGCCTTGGCCGAAAAAGGCGTCAATATTCTGGCCATCAGCACCTCGGAGATCAAGATTTCAGTGTTGATTGATGCCGATTATACCGAGCTTGCTGTTCGCACCTTGCATACACTGTATGGTCTGGACAAGGATTGACCCCCAACCAGCCTGGCTTGAAACGGGAAAGGTACAATGCCCCAGTCCATCGGCGCTCCCCGCGTTCTTTTGCGGAGTTTGCGCGAAATCATGGCATCCAAAGAAAGCGCCCAGGCTCGCTTGAACCTGATCGTTTCGCAGATTGCTGCCAATATGGTGGCGGAGGTGTCCTCGATCTACCTGCGGCGCCCGGATGGATCGCTGGTGCTTTATGCGACCAAGGGCCTGCGTCAGGGCGCGGTTCATAAAACCACGTTGGCACGCGGCGAGGGGCTTGTGGGGATGGTGGCGAATGAGGCCAGGCCATTGGCTCTGTCTGATGCCGCCGGGCATGGTTGTTTTTCCCATAAACCTGAAACCGGCGAAGATCCCTTTCATGCTTTTTTGGGCGTACCCATCTTGCGCAATGGCCATATGCTGGGTGTCTTGACCTTGCAAAACGCCACAAAGCGCCGCTATCTGGAAGAAGAAGTCGAGGCCTTGCAGACGGTTGCCATGGTACTGGCCGAATTTTTTTCGTCTGATGATATGTCCGAACTGGTGGAAGCGCGCAGTGAACGAGTGCGCTCGGGGCCTGATCGAGTGATGGGCGTGGCGCTCTACCCCTCTATTGCCATGGGGCAGGTGATCTTGCACGAACCTCGTGTGGCTGTGAGCAGATTAATCGCCGATGAGCCGGCCAGGGAAGTTGCCGATCTTGGACTGGCGCTCGACAAGCTGCGCACCGGTATTGACGAGATGTTATCAAGGGGCGATGTGGCGCGGGCTGGCGAACATCGTGATGTGCTGGAGACCTATCGCATGTTTGCCCATGATCAGGCGTGGGTCAATAAGCTGCATGAAGGCATTGAAACGGGGTTGACGGTGGAAGCCTCTGTCGAGCGGACCCAAAATGAAATGCGCGCCCAGATGATGCGCTCGCGAGATCCGTTTTTCGCGAGCGGTTGCATGATCTGGATGATCTCTCGAACCGCTTGCAACGCATTTTGGCCGGGCTTGACGTCACCTCGGTGGGCGAGGAGCTGAAGCAAAATTCGGTGTTGGTGGCTCGCACCATGGGACCTGCGGAACTGCTTGATTATGATCGTGAATATCTGGTTGGTCTGGTGCTTGAAGATGCGGGCGTCTCCGCCCATGTGACGATCATTGCCAGAGCTTTGGGGCTGGCAACGGTTGGCGGTGCCACCGGGATCATTGACAAGGTGCAGCCTGGCGATCTGATGGCGGTGAATGGCTTGTCGGGCAAGGTGCATATGCGCCCCAGCGACAAAATCGCGGATATTTATCGTCAAAAAATCAAGGATCAAAGCGAACAAAGCGCTGTCTATGAAGCGTTGCGTGAGCGCCCGGCGATTACTCGTGATGGCTTTGAGGTGTCCCTTGGCATGAATGCCGGATTGGAAATTGACCTGCCGCATCTTCAACGCAGCGGCGCAACGTCAATCGGCCTGTATCGCACGGAGTTGCATTTCATGATTTCCGAGCGCTTGCCACGGCTCAAAGAATTGCAAGCCAGCTACGCCAATGTTCTGGAAGCTGCTGGCTCCCGACCGGTGACTTTTCGCACCCTGGATATTGGCGGCGATAAAATCTTGCCCTATCTGCGCCATGCTCATGAGGAAAATCCGGCACTTGGCTGGCGGGCCATTCGCTTTGCGCTCGATCGTCCGGCTATTTTTCGCACTCAGGTACGGGCCTTGTTGCAAGCGTCCGGCGGGCGAAACCTCAATATTTTATTGCCGATGATCGCCGATATCTGGGAGATTGAGCAGTCCCGCGAACTGATCAATCGCGAGATCGCCCATCATCAAAAATTCAAGCGCCAGATGCCAACGCAAATCAAGGTCGGCACCATGATCGAGGTGCCAGCTCTTATCTGGCAGCTCGAACCCTTGATGAAGCGGGTTGATTTCATCTCGGTGGGCACCAATGATCTGCTGCAATTCTTGTTTGCGGTTGATCGCTCCAATATGAATGTGGCACACCGGTTTGATCCGCTGAGCCTGCCTTTCCTGAATGCTCTTGCCGGGATCCAGAAAATCGCCAACAAGCATAATATGCCGGTCAATATTTGCGGTGAAATGGCCAGTCGGCCATTAGAAGCCATGGCGCTTGTGGGGCTTGGGTTTTCTTCTCTTTCCATGGCTCCCATGGCCATCGGTCCGGTCAAACATATGTTACTTGGTCTGGATGCAAACGATATTCGCCATTTTGTTGCGCAATTGTTGGGGGATAATGTGTTGAATATACGCACGGCCCTTGTGAGATATGCACAACAGCGTCATATAGATATAGTAGGAATATGAGGGGCACGTATTGTGAGCGCTGGTGCCAAGTAGAGACGATCAGGGACGCAAATGCTGAACAGGACCACCAAAACACGATTGCATCTTCGCAGCATTGATAATGCAGCGCATAAAGCTGACAGCGAGATTGCCGAGCTGTTTTGTGAAATGCGTCAGGCGTCAGGTCACACGCTTGAACAATTGGCTCGCCAGCTTGACACCTCCCCTGAAACGATTGCTCTGCTGGAGCAGGGTCAGTTATCGCAACTACCGCCCTGGAACGAGAGCTCTCGTGTGGTGTTTGAATATGCCAATTTGCTGGGACTTGACCCCGAGCCGGTATTGCGCCGCATCATGGTGCAATTGCCATCAGATCACCCGGACCGCCCCAAAACCCAAAATGTTGAGCCGTCCTATGAAAATATGCGCTCCAATGTCAGCGCCGTGATGAACAGGGTTCCAGGGACCAAGGCTGACCCCCAGAGTGAATTTCATACAAAAGCGCCGACACCGCAAAACCCGCCATTTGCCCCAGCTTATGTGGATATGAGGGCCATTGCTCCAGACAATGCGAGCAAAGTTGCGAAAAGACCGGTCGGTGCGGTTGCGGATGGACGCAAAAGCGGTATATTCGTTTTTCTCTTACAGTTCATCTTGTTGTTGATCATTCTGGGGGCTGGATATGTCATGTGGCTGACGGTCCATGATCCTCAACGTTATGAGGTCTTGAAATCCTTGGCGCTGATGAGCTGGGAAACACTGATGATGCAGATCAAGGTCTGGTTGAACATATAAATTATTGAGATTGTTATTATGCCCACCATACCCAAACAAAAACTCGACCATCTGGTTGATCGCTGGCAGCAGGTACAAGACGAGCTTTCGGCGGCCCCCGAGCAAGAGGATTTCGTCCGCCTGTCAAAAGAGTTTTCCGAGCTTGACCCCCTGGTTGAAACCATCAAGGAATTGCGCGCCGCATTGAGTGAGATCGAGGATCTTGGCGAGCTGCTTGCCGACGAGGATGGCGATCGCGAAATGGCAGAGCTGGCGGCGCTTGAAAAGGCCGAGCTCATTGAAAAAACCCAGCGCTTTGATCATGACCTGCAAATTCAGTTGTTGCCGCGTGATATCGCCGATGAAAAGAGCGCCATTCTAGAGGTGCGAGCTGGTACGGGCGGCGACGAGGCGGCGCTGTTCGCGGGTAGTCTGTATCGCATGTATCAAAGATATGCAGATTTAAACGGCTGGAAAATGCAGATCATGTCGGCCAATGAGAGCGCCCAGGGCGGTTTCAAGGAAGTGATTGCCAGTGTGACGGGCAAGGGGGTGTTTGCCCGTATGAAATATGAATCCGGGGTGCACCGGGTGCAACGGGTTCCCGAAACAGAATCCGGGGGCCGTATTCATACATCGGCGGCAACCGTCGCGGTGCTTCCAGAAGCGGAAGAAGTGGATGTCGAAGTCAATGAAGCTGACCTGCGGATTGATGTTTACCGCGCCTCTGGCCCCGGTGGGCAATCGGTGAATACAACAGATAGTGCGGTGCGGATCACCCATATTCCCACTGGCACCATTGTCACCCAGCAAGATGAAAAAAGTCAGCATAAAAACCGGGCCAAGGCCATGAAAGTGATGCTGTCACGCCTGTATGATCTGGAGCGCCAGAAGGTGGATAGCGAACGCGCTGCCGAGCGCCGCGGACAGGTGGGCTCGGGGGATCGCTCGCAGCGTATTCGTACCTATAATTTCCCCCAGGGACGGGTCACGGATCATCGGATTGGCCTGACCCTTCACAAGCTCGAAGGGATTTTGGCGGGGGATGGTCTTGATGAGGTTGTTGATGCGCTGATTGCCGAACATCAAGCGGAGCAACTGGCCGAGATGAATGAGCCTGTGAATGACTGAGCAACCGCTACCAACGCATTTTCGCAGCTGTTGCCGAAATGTCATTCAGGTACTGGAAAAGGTCGGCGTATTGACGCCAGAACTTGATGCCCGCTTGCTGATTTCACACGCCTTGGATCTGCGCGGCGCCGCTTTTTTTCTGGAACCGGATCGCTTGTTGAGCGAACAAGAATTAAGTGAGATTGCTCTGCGTCTGGCACGCCGTATGGCGGGAGAGCCGATTTCACGGATCGTTGGCGAACGCGGTTTCTGGAAGCATGAATTTCGCCTTAGCGCTGATGTGCTTGATCCGCGTGCCGATAGTGAAACATTGATAGAGGCGGCGCTTGAGCTGCTGGCTGCGCGTCCGCATCTGTTACAAAAACAGCCTGAACCGTTGGCAATTCTTGATCTTGGCACCGGTTCAGGTGCCCTGTTGATCTCGCTATTGCTGGAATTTCCCGATGCTTATGGCGTCGGGGTTGATATCAGCGCTGCGGCGCTTACCGTCGCGACAGCCAACGCCAAGCGCCTTGGGTGCGGGGACCGCGTCCTTTTTCGCCAGCAAAACTGGCTGGATGGCATGGTTTGCAAGGACGGTAAAGAGCAAACGGACAGGTTTGATCTGGTGATGTGCAATCCCCCCTATATTCGCCACGACGATATAGAGGGACTGGCCCCCGATGTGGCGCTTTTTGATCCCCATGGGGCGCTTGATGGTGGCCCCGACGGGCTCGACCCCTACCGGGAAATCATCCCCCAACTGACCGATGTTTTGAGCGCGGAGGGAATCGTCATATTCGAGATTGGGGAGGGCCAGCATATCGAGGTCAAGGCGCTTCTTAAACAGGCGGGTCTTGAAGGAATTGGCGCTACAAATGGTGAATACAGAGATTTGGCGGGGCACATACGGGCATTGGCGGCCACTCCGCGCCGCGCAGGGCGTTAAGCCAAAAAACAGATTACGCCCATTGAGAAAAATAAGCTTGTACAAGCCAGACTTGAAAGGCTATCATATTGGGCAAGAGACGAATCATCCAGCTGTTTTCGAGGTGAAACACATTCGTTGGAATACAGACTGGAATTACACGTCAGACCTCGGGCTTTTCGCGAGAAAGTCAGTGAAGGAATAAAGATCGGGCAGTATATATACAAAGTGCTTTGACGATCGCAAAACCATCTTGAGGACGAGCCGATTGAATGCGCCACGGCATTGATCGAATGATATGGAATGAGCAAGCCGATCGACAATCGGGCAGTCTTGTTGTATTTTTCGGGCCGCGCAGGGATAGCTTTGTCATGATAGCAACAGTTATTTGAATCTGTGAGGCGGTGAGCTATTCAAGCAATTGTTTTGGTTGCATATCTAGCGAGAACCGGCACATTAAATAATATATGATTTTGAGTGGAACAGATCTCAATAATGAGTTTGCCCAAGAGGGGCTTGATTAAAATACATTCGTCGCGAGGGGGATTGATCGCAGGTTTTACGGTGCATTGCGCTTTGCGCAAGGCTGATCGTCTTGGTGAACTGCCAGGACATCTGTTCGTCAATGCTGCGATTAAAACCTCTCGTTTGAAATTTGGATACTAGACCACCGAAGCGGTTTTGGTGGTCGCTGCTGGAAGGCAAATTGTAATGTCAGAACGCAGTTTACATGTGAAAGTAAAGGCAAGGGCCTTATGAGACAGGGACAGCAAAACAGAAGAAACCGGGGACGGGGCCGTAGCAATAACCGGTCGAGTAATCCGTTGTCGCGGAATTACGAGTCCAATGGTCCAGAAGTGAAAATCAAGGGATCAGCCGCTCATATAGCCGAGAAATATATGGCATTGGCGAGAGATGCCCTGTCATCAGGAAACCCTGTGACGGCCGAAAATTATTTTCAGCATGCCGAACATTATAATCGCATCATTCAGGCGGCTCAGGCCAAGCAGGAAGAACATGCTGCGGCTCAGACCGCCAAGGCGAATACCAGCAAGCCGGAACGCAATGCTGAACGGCGTTCAAAACCGCCAAAAGAAGACAGTGAGGCGCCAGCCAAAAGCTCTGATGCCGCAATCCCCGGCACCGGGGATCAGCCGTCCATCAATGGCAATGGCAATGGCGCTGCCAATGATCCCGTAGTTGCAAAACCCAAGCGCAAACCACGCCCTCGAAAACCAAAAGCTGCCCCAGCTGAGGCCAGTGAGGGAAAAGATGCAACGGATGGATCTGACAATATAGTTGCTTGAGCGCGTGCGAGAATGTCACCCGTTCTATCTCAGCTTAGCGCATCAAAAGCGGGTGCATATTCGATGTTACCGGATTGAGAATGCAGGGGGGCGTTTTGCAATGCATCTTTTTGCGAGGTGTTTTTTTGCAAGGAGAGGGCCATCAGATACGGCCCGGCATAGGGCGATTGAAATCTGGCAGCCAGCTCTGTGGTAAACCCGAATCTTTCATAATATGCAGGATCGCCCAGCACGAATATACCGTCCCACCCTGCTTTTTTAGCCTGTTCAATCACGCTTTCAATGAGCTTTTGCGCGACCCCACGTTTGCGCCACTCGATATGGATTGAAATCGGTGCCAGCGCCAAAGCTTTGAAGGGTGCTTGCATTTTTGAGAGCATCACATGACCAACGAGGGTCTCGTCTTCTTCGCCAATCAGCGATATTTGCGCATCCCCGTCTGCTCGTAACGCGTCAACCAGATTTGCCTCGGCCCCGGTTGGAAACGACGCCAAATGCAGCGCTCGGATTGCT
>JAJRRW010000102.1 GCA_024279115.1 Alphaproteobacteria bacterium | reverse complement strand
CGGCGCTCGCAATCAAGCGGGCACGCTGATTATGGACGTCAGATTTCTGCCATAGTAATAGGGTGAATTAGGGGGGTTAGGTCATGCACTCACATCGAAAATCCGTTTATGAGTTTATCACCAAAATCCAGGCTGGCGCGGACTTATGCACCGCTCACCCGCATGGCACAAACTGGTACGGCGTATGGATAGACAGGTCCTGGCAAGGAAATGCCCACAGTTATCATATTGTTAACTGTTTCTGTGAACCCTGAAAGCTTAAACCTGCACACTATTTGCAAGATAGTTGCATGGCCGGTAATGTCTGCTTTCTTTGTGGGCATTATCGGTTACTATTAAAGCGATTCGGTATCACCATTGGTGCCGGGAAATGAGCGTTGAAATGAGCGTGCAAATAATCGAACCGGGGGGAGCGAGACTTGTGATCCACACAAGAAAAAAAGGTGGGATGATTTTGCGCGCTGCGCGCAATATAGTCCTGTTTGTTTTTGCAGGGACCATGTTGTCGGCATGCTCTGGAGGATTTTCGGGACTATCATCGAAAAAGACCTCGCTGGCGCCGGTCACTCCCATGTCTCGATCGTTACGAGCGGCCCCCGCAGAGCCGCAAATTGCTTACACCAGGCCCACCAAGACGGTTGCCATCAAAATGGCGTCGATTATCGGTCCGCCCTCAAATGTGGCCAGCAAGCTGACAACCAAAATCACCAGCGAACTTAAAAAACGCAATATCAAGGTCATCAAAGGCAAGGCTGGCTACAATATGCGTGGCTATGTTGTGTCCTCTTCAGAAGAAAAAGGTGCAAAACTTGCCTATATCTGGGATCTCAACAATAAGGCTGGACGCAAGCAGACCCGTATCACCGGTGAAAAAACCGTCTCCACCAGGTCTGGGGGTGATCCCTGGAAGGGAGTGAATGACAAGATCCTCACGGCGATTGCCAGCGATACGGCCGATCAGCTTGCCGGCTGGCTGGTCAAGAAAAATGGGGGCGTCGTGGCGACAAACCGCAACGCCAAAAGACAACGCACAGCAAGCCTGCCTGCCAGCAGAGCGCCCGCCACAACAGCCTCGACAGGCCGAGGGGTCAAGCGGGTGATCATGGCCATGGTGGTGCCGGTTTCCGGTGCGCCAGGGGATGGCAAGACCTCTTTGACCAAAGCCATCAAGAAACAGCTCTACTCGAAAGGTATTCGTTTGACCTCCAAGCGGACCGATAGCGTTTATCAGGTGCGCGGAGTGGTGCAGGTTGGAACCTCCAAAAACGGCACGCAACCGATCCGTATCGACTGGAAGGTGTACGATCCTCGTGGCAAACGCCTTGGCACGGTCACCCAGAAAAATGAAATACCCAAAGGCTCTTTGAGCGGCAGTTGGGGGCCGATTGCCGATGCGGCTGCCGGTGCTGCTGCCAATGGTATTTCCAAATTGCTGCCAAAATCGGCGCGCCGATCGTAGGCTTGTGGCTGGTCGTGGGGTTGTGACTGATCGCAGGCTTGCGGGAGTGCGGTGTCAAATTGTGCTTTCTTGCACAAACATTTAGCATTCCACTCGAAAACACCTGTTCGCGGTTTACACGTCCTCGTCATATTGCTAGACCCTCGCTCAAGGTCGTTTCAGGTTCAAAGCAGTCTTTGGAGGCAAGCCTTCATGATCACGGGAGAGTAGAATGCAACTGATGGCAGGCAACGCCAATCGACCGCTGGCAGAAAAAATCAGTGAATATATTGATGCGCCGCTCTCCAAGGTCGAGGTGAAACGGTTTGCCGACAATGAGATTTTTGTCGAGATCAGGGACAATGTACGCGGCTCGGATGTGTTCATCATTCAGCCCACTTCCTATCCAGCCAATGACAATTTGATGGAACTCTTGATCATGATTGATGCGGTGCGCCGCGCCTCCGCCACCCGCATCACCGCCGTCATGCCGTATTTTGGCTATGCCAGACAGGACCGCAAGCCAGGTCCGCGCACCCCCATCACCGCCAAGCTGGTGGCCAATATGATCACCAGAGCCGGGGCTGACCGTGTTTTGACCCTTGATTTGCATGCGCTGCAGATCCAGGGCTTTTTTGATATGCCCGTGGACAATCTGTTTTCCGCACCGGTCATGGTCAAGGATATTAAAAAACACAATAAATTGAGCAAAGTCACGGTGGTATCGCCTGATGTGGGTGGTGTGGCGCGCGCGCGCGCTTTTGCCAAGCGCATTGATGCTCCTCTCGCCATCGTCGACAAGCGCCGCGACAAGCCAGGTGCCTCGGAAGTGATGCATATTATTGGCGACGTCAAGGAGCGCTCGTGCATCCTTGTCGATGATATCGCCGATAGTGGTGGCACTTTGATCAATGCCGCCGATGCTTTGCTGAAAGAGGGAGCCAAAGAGGTTAAGGCCTATGTGACCCATGGGGTCTTGTCGGGGGCAGCGGTCTCAAGGATTAGTGCCTCGGCGTTGAAAGAGCTGGTGATTACCGACAGCATCAAGCCAACGGATGCGATCAGTGCAGCCGATAATATCCGGGTGGTGAGTATCAATGAACTGCTCGGCAAAGCGATCAAGCGCACGGCCCGCGAACAATCCGTCTCCAGCCTGTTTTACTAGAGCGGATTGCGAGTGAGCTACTCGTCGCTCTTTGCGGTCCCTATAGGCGGACTGGCTCCTATTTGGGTTTGGCGGCCACAGGGATGGTGCGGCGGGGGAGAGCGCTTTTGCCATGATCAGAATTGACCGTATAGATCTCACTGTCTGCACGGATGATCTCCACCAGGCTTTCTGATCGCTCCATTTCCTTGCGCATCTGCTCAATGGTTCCCGCCAGTGCGACCTTCTCGACTGAATAGGTTGTTTCCTGGTCCTGGAGGCGATTTTCCATGCCGGCAAGCTGGGCCCGCAAGGCATTGATTTCTTGCTCATGGATGCGGTTTTCGGCATCGTGATCTTCGAGTTTGGCGGCCAGTTTTTTGACTTCACTCTGGTGGCTATTGGTGAGTTCATGCAGCTCTTTCATGTGCTGCTCGCCATTGCTCTCATGGGCGGACAGGTCTTCTTCAAGCTTTTTCACCTGGGCCTCGCGGATCTGCAATTGTTCCAGGCGTTTTTTCATATCAGCTTCGAGGGCGCGCACCTGTTGTTCGTGAGCAGTGGCGCGGCTCTTTTCTTGTTCGTAAGTCTGCTGAAGCTTTGCGACATGTTCATCGTGGCTTTGCGCCCGCTGTTTTTCGGTGGCCAGCATGTTATGCAGCTCGGCGACCTGCTGCTCATGTGTGTGTGCAGACTGGCGTTCGGTTTTCAATTTTGATTCCAGCTCGGACAGCGCCATCTCGCGATTTCCCGCATGCTCTTTGAAGGCCGCCAGTTCGAGTTCCAAATCACTGGTTTTGTCGACCGCCATGTCGCTGACATTTTTGCTGTCATGCAATTCTTTTTCAAGTTCTGCGATGCGCAGGTCCCGGGCATCCGACAATTGCATTTCAGAATGTAGATAATGTTCCAGCACACCAATGACATTGTCGCGCTTTTTGCTATGCGTGTCGTGGGAGGCAAGATTGGTTTCCATCTCTTTGAGCTGGTTGCCTTCAAAGCCCGAATTGCGATCCAGCCGCGCCAGTTTTTGCTCTAGGGCGAGGACTTCGCTTGCCTGTATCTTGACATCAAACAATTGCTTGCCGATCTTGGAGCGTTGGTTGGTGTCGGCCTGCGGGTCCTTTGGGGCGGTCATATTATTGTTTTGGGGCAGGGCGCGCAGGCGGGCCAGCTCACTGACCGCTTCATCTGGCGTGATGTCACCAGCCCAGTCAATATCGACAATGCCTTTGAGGCGGGCCAGTTCCTTATCGAGATGGCGCACATATAAAAATGCCTTGCGACAGCGTGGCCGTTCGGCCAATTCTTTCTCGGCCCGGGCCAGCAATATGGTGCGCTGGGTCAGTTCTTCGCCCTCAAGCACCTCGTCAATCATATTGAGGCTCTTGAACAGGTGATACCATTCGCATTCAAACAAAATTTCTTCGGCGTCGCGTCGTCGCGCCATGATCGACTTGATGGAGGCCTTGATGGGATCCGCATCAAAGTTCAGATCGTCGCTTGTTTGATCGGTCGGGGTATTGGCCATTGCGTCTTCTCCGTTCTGGAGGGCTGGGGAGTTTTGGGGAGTTGACTTGCGAGAGTGGGATCTGGCGTGTCGTTTCTTCGCAGGGGGTGTTTCTTGTTTATGTTGCCCGATATTTAAAAAGTCGGGGCTGTTGGCGGTCTTGAAATCGGCAAGAGCACGAATGACATCTCCCCCGTCAATATGGTCATCATGCTCATTGTCGGCCTGATCGGATGTTTTGGCCATCAGCTTTTTCAGCTCGCGGGCCGGCTGAATGTCCTGCACGTCGAGCTTGGCGCCAGCGGGCAAGCGCTCAAGATGGTCGGCGAGCGCCTCGCGCAGATCGTCTCGGTCAAGGCCGCGCTGCGTCAGGGCAATCGCCCCTTCTGGATCATCGATGAGGGCAAGCAACAGATGTTCTATTTCCACGGTACCATGACGGCTTTGTTCCGCGTCGAGCAGGGCTTTGTTAAAGCTCTCCGTCAGGTTTGGGGACAAGGAGACCCAGCCAAGATATTCAAAAAATGTCGCAGTCATAGAGTTTGAGGCCTTCGAAATTATTCGTGTAAACAGGCCTGCAAACCCTTGTTGAGGCCAGATTATTATTCACCAATGCCATAAAAAACCGTTCGTGGAAAGGTTGGCAACCATATCTGCTTAACAGAGCAATTAATATGCCAAGTGCCCCTGTGCGGCTGCTTGGCCAGGGCAGGTACCGGCTTGATTTACAGTCGATGCTAAAATGGGAGGTAAGGGGAGCATTTCTGCCCGGACGAAAATCTACAGGCCCAGTTTTGAGACAAATGCCGAGATCCATTGCCAGGCGGTTTCTCCAAAGCGGCCAAGCGCCAGACTGGAAACCACCAAAAAAGCGGTGAATGCCAGCTTGCCAAGTCCCTTGCCATAGTCTTTGGCAATCGATAGCTCGATGATTTTATCTGGAATATCAGCAATATGAATATTGCCGTCATCATCTACGGTGCGGGCCGAGATGACCAGTTGCAGACGTGACTTGCCAGATTTTATCGGCGTGACATTCCAGCGCCAGACGCCGAAATCGGCATCATTGATATGCCGCTGGTTGCGATCAATCCATTGGGTTTGAGGGGACAGGTTTTCGATGTGAAAACCGCTGCCCGGGGCGCGAAGCTGAACGGTCATGGCCTCGGTGACCGCCAGATCGTGAATATGGCTGGAACTAAGATCCTCAAATTCACTATTGATTTCGTCCAGCTGCTCTCTGGTGATGCGAACTTCGGCACGGCTGGGCTTATTCATCTTCATTTTACGCGGCACGGCCTCGATGAGGCGGCCTTTTTCGAGCACAGATCCGGTGGCAGAGAGGCTTTCATTGCTGCCAAGGCTGGATGGCACAGCCCGGCGCCGTTTGGCGGGGCGGTTGTGCTGGGTCATCGGGGCGGGAGCATATGCCGTGGGCGTGTCACCGGTCTGAGCGGGGCTGGCGGGGGCAACCAGCTGGTCTACAGTGGCAACAGGCATTGGCGCAGGCGCAGGTGCCGGGCGGCTCACAGGTTGCGGTACTGGAGGCCGTGGGGGCTGCTCGGGCTGCGGCATAAGTTTGGTTTTGGCCGCAGGTTGACTTTGATTATTGTTGGCTGGGGTTGGCGTTAAGGGAGCTGGAGCGGGGGGCGCGGGCAGGGGAGAAGCGGCTGTTTCACCCGGTTTTCTGGCGTCATTGTGCCATTTTTTGCCCATGCCACCGAACAAGGAGCGCAGGCCCGAGGGGGCCTCGTTCAAGGGTGTAGGGTCTGCCTCGTTCAAGGGTGCCGAGGTCGCCGGGGTCTGGGTAGTCGAAGCGCCCGCCGTTGCACCCGTGCTTGTTGCAGACAGCCCTTTAAGTCGACGCGATAGATCCGACAGGTCTTGTTCTGGCGGCTTTTGCGGTGATGGGGCTTTGTGGCCTGCATTGGCAGGCGGCCTTGTTGGGGCCGGACTGGTTGGCGTGGCTTGGTGAGGTGCGGCCGGCATCTGTGCTGCTGGTGTTATTTGTGGTGGTGCTTTGGCTGGGGCAACAGCTGTGAAGGGCGCGTTTTGTTGGCCCTGGGGCTTTTGCGGTAACGGCTGAGGCCCTGGTGAGGGCGCCCGGGCAGCTTGCTGGTTGGCAGCGGGGGCGCCCGTTCTGGCAGGCGCTGGTGGCTGGGGTTGTTGGCCTGGGTTTTGATTTGGGACAGGCGCCGGTTTTTTTGGGGGGTCTGGCCGTGGCGCGGTGGGTTGCGCCACTTTTTCCGCGTGATTGACCGGGGGTTGCAGGGAGGGCAGGGGATCAATATTGACCGTTTTGCCTTCCCGCAGTTCCAGATATTGCAACACACCCGAAGTGTCGAGATCATAGGGCGCCAGCAATGTTCCTAGAAAACCCGCTTTTTCGCTCAGGATAACGGCGAGGATCAGATTGCTGTCGACTTCCGCGAGGGCATTTTTCTGGGCCTGTTCGCGGGCATGTTGCATGATTGATTCAATGCCAGCAGAAAACGCCGCATGTTGATCAAGGGATTTGGGCTTGACCTGCGTTTGTACGATTTTGCCAAGTTGCGTGCGGATCTTGTTAAAATCGACCCCATAGGCGTCGAGCAGAAACGAGGACTCGTCATCCTCAAGCATGGCCAGCACCAGATGAGCAGGCAAGACTTCCGCAACATCAGAATTTAACGCCACTTCACGCGCCATATGGAGGCTCTCGATCAGTTGCGGAGAGGTCTCAATGCTAATTTCCATTTTTTTCTGGACAAGCCCCATCGGGTCCCTCGGTACTGCTTAATTACCTGTCAACGCCAATTGTTTATCTAACGGACACAAAAGGCATAGAATTATTATGGTTTACTGTATATAGAGACTCCAGGCTTTTTTAGGGCGGGCAGACATCACAAATAGACCAGTAAGCCATCCATCTGATCAGCAAACCATTGCAAATATCGAGCTGGATTTGAAGGAAGAGTAACGGCCAGGGGGGCAAAAGACGAGTTTATGATTAATAAAATCGACATCAACAAGATAGAATCGCAACTGGTACGTGACGCCTTGTCGTCCCCCCATGCACAGGCCAAAATCCTCTCGGAAGCGCTCCCCCATCTGCAGCGCTATGACCAGCAGACGGTCGTGATCAAATATGGCGGGCATGCCATGGGCGATCCTGAACTGGCAAAATTCTTTGCCCGTGACATTGTTTTGCTGAAGCAGGCTGGTGTCAATCCCGTGGTTGTTCATGGTGGCGGGCCGCAGATCGGTGCCATGCTGAAGCGCCTTAAAATCAAAAGCGAATTTGCCGACGGTTTGCGGGTCACTGACAAGGAGACCGTCGAGATCGTCGAGATGGTTCTGGCCGGCTCCATCAACAAGGAGATTGTGGCCAATATCAATAATGTCGGTGGCAATGCGGTTGGCATTTCGGGTAAGGACGCCAATTTGATGATTGCGCGCAAATTGCGTAAAGAGGTGGTCGATCCCCAATCCAATTTGATGCAGGCGATTGATCTGGGATTTGTGGGCGAACCCCATCACGTCAACCCGCATATCGTCAATGTCATCATCAATAGCGACATCATTCCCGTCATCGCGCCCATCGGTGTGTCTGACGATGGCGAGACCTTCAACATCAATGCTGATACCTTTGCCGGGGCTCTGGCCAGTGCGTTGCGGGCCAAGCGTTTGCTATTGCTGACCGATGTGGAGGGGGTGCTGGACAAAGACGGCAAGCTCATCGAGGTGATGACGCGCACCCAGGCTCGTGCCTATATATCCGATGGCACCATCACCGGCGGCATGATCCCCAAGATCGAAAGTTGCCTGAAAGTGGTTGATGCGGGCGTCGATGCGGTGGTCATTATCAATGGCAAAGTGCCTCATGCGGTGTTACTGGAATTATTCACCAAACATGGTGCCGGTACTCTTTTGCATGAACGCGAGGTCGCTCGATAGGCGATGATTTGTGTGCGTTGGGTTGAAGTTCTGGTGCCTGTGTATAGTCTGAAATGTGATCTAAATAATTGACCTGATAGGACAAAAAGCACTTTTTGATCTTTTTGCGGTCTTTTTCTCTCCATTTTTTTTCGCATAAATAGTGCGAATCATCGAACAATGAGCTATTCAGCGCTATTTATGATAGTCTGATCAGGCATTTTCGACGTGGGAATGGTGAAAAGTGCAATCAGCAACCAGAACAGGGATCGTTCGACATGATTGATGGGGGGCAGCAAATAACCAGTATTGATCATCATTTGCTAACGGGCAATGAACTATTCGATACTGACCCGAAAGGGGCTCTGGCGGCCTATTATCAAGCCGTCAGCCTTGAACCGACCCATGTTGAAGGTTGGAACCAGATCGGTCGCTTGATGTTTGATATGCAGCAATATGCCGAAGCTGAGATGGTCTTCAGGCGGGTGGAGCAATTGTCGCTCCGGCAAGGGCTTGATGACTGGGCTGAAATGGCCGCTCAAAATATTGAACTGACCCGCCAGACACTCTCACAAAGACCGGTTATTGATCAAGCCGGGCCAGCGCAGGTCGCAAACGATGCCAGCGAGAATGATCCTGGACAAGGGGAGGCCAGCGCAGAACTCCTTGCCAGCGAAGAAAATAAAAGCATCGTAGATATTAGTAATATAGCCGCTGCTACGCAATTTCCCAATGCCGACGAGACCGTGCTTTTGCAACCAGAAGCGGTTCAGGAAATGGTCGAAAATACGGTTTACAGCGATCAGCCAGTCGAGGCGCAATCCCTTGAAATGGCGGTTGAGCCAACGATTGCCTCGCCGATAATGAAAGCTTCGGCGCAAACGATCGAGATTGTCGATGAGCTCGATGAAGTCGATGAGCCAGTGTCTGCTCTACCACCGGTTCCAGCTCCTCCAGCTAGCGCTGATCCGGTATTATCGGCTGCCCCTAGCGAGCAGATGGCGCCCACGCCTGTTGCCCCGAATTTATCGGAAAGTCTGGGGGAATTTGCCCCCGCGATTGAGCCAGCAATGCCAATGACGCAGGTGCCGTTTGAGGAGCATCAAAATGCGGCGGTCGTCACGCCAGCTGCGCCGTCAATGGCCCATGCGCCCATAGCAAATGCGCCACTGCCAAATATGCCCATACCGAATGCGCCTATGCCCAATGCGCCCCTGCCGAATAGGGCCATGCCGATGCACGCCAAAGTTCAAGCTGGGCTGCCGGTTCGTTCACCGTTACAGCCTCCCGTACCGTTTCCAGCTCATGGCGATGGCGTGCTGGCGGCGTCGTTGGCTGGTGACCATCGCGCACAGATGCAAGCCCCCCCTTCAATGGTGCCTCCAACCGCCGAGGTCGCTATGGAAGCGCCCAAATCTTCTTCGGGTAAAATCGCCTTGATGATTACCGGGGTTGTAGGGGCGGTGGGCATCGGCATTGGGGTGGCGCAATATTTGAATACCGAGGGGCCAACCGGGGCCGAGGTCCCGATCGTTAAAAGCGAGGTGAAGCTGGAGCCAAATACGGTGGTGACGGATGTGGTTGTGCCGGTGCCCGAAAAAGTCGAGGAGGTTGTGACCGCCGCTCTGGCCGCTCCGAAAATTCTTGATCAGGACCGGGCGTATAAAGCGGGCATGACACATCTTGTGAAGGGTGAGTTTATCGAAGCGCGCCCCTTCCTCGAAAAGGCGGTAGAGGGAGGTCATGCGGAAGCTGCGTTCAATCTGGCCTCTTTGTATGCCAAGGGGGACGGGGTCGAACAGAACTATGAAACCGCAATCTCTTATCTGCAAAAAGCCTCCGATGCGGGATATTATCCGGCCATGACCAATCTGGGTCTGCTCTATGCCAAGGGGCAGGGCGTCAAGCAAAACTATTTGCGGGCGCGCTCTTTGTGGCTGAAAGCGGCGGCAGGCGAGCATGCCGACGCGATGCATAATCTGGCGGTCATTTATGCCACTGGCAAAGGCGTTGAAAAGGATATGGGCGAGGCCATCAAGTGGTATCGCAAAGGGGCCAATGGCGGCTATGTCGACAGTATTTTTGACCTTGGCCTGCTCTATGCAAATGGGGACGGCGTGCCGCGCGACTATCCCGAGGCCAAGCGCTTGTGGGAAACAGCTGCCAGCAAAGGCCACAAACTGGCCGCTAAAAACCTTGTCAAACTCAACAAGGTCATGACGCAATAGGGATTTTTTTGCGCCGCGCATAAAGCAATATTGCTGCCAACCAGATTGTCAGCTCCAGGGCGAATGTCCAGTGTAGTGCATAGCTGATGATCCAATGGCTATAGTGCGCTGGCACGCTGACGAGTTCGACCCGCCCTTGTGCGAGGGGCATTAGCCAGTATATTGGTGCGGCAACACTATCCAGACACATATGCAGCAGCGCCGCGCCAAAAAATGCCATGGCGATATTGCGCAGCATAGCGGCCCGCACAAGCTGCAAGATGGCAATTGTCAGCAGCCCCAATGCCAGCCAGGCCAGCGGCCAGTGTGAGATATACATGTGATGATGAGTGCGGCCAAAATCCACAAAATGAAAATACAGCATATCAAGGTCTGGAAGAACGGCACCGATCAGTGCTGCGATCAGCACAGGGCTATTTGACCGGTTGTGGCCAGCCAGCCGGCCCAAAAGATAACCAGATGGCAAGTGAGCGGTTAGCATCTTGTCAGTTCCTTGTCTTGTTTGATGCTGCAAGACAAGCGTCTCGTCATGGCTGCATTATGCCAGTTTGATTGTGATTTTGTGCAGAGGGATCAACGTACCGGGTTATTGCCACCCGGTTTGTCAATATCGGCTACGCGCAGTGTGGGGCGGGTCAGTAAATAGGTGGCGCCCACCAGCATAAGAGCAAGGGCGGAGGCGATGGCCCATGTTGGGGCTCCCGAAAAGAACACCACGAAAAAGGCGCTCAGGCCCATTACCACAATGGCGCTGACCTTGGCTTTGAGCGGGATGGCGCCATATTGTTTCCAGGCGCGCACCATGGGGCCGTATCGTTTGTGATTCCAGATATAATCATGCAATGTTTGAGAGCTGTTGGAAAAGGCCCAAAGGGCCAGCAGCATAAAGGGCGTTGTTGGCAGTACAGGTAAAAATACGCCGATCACACCTGTCGCAAAAAACAAGATGCCAAGCATCAGGTACAGGGCGCGCCGCAAGGGCCTGTCCAATCGCCAGCTCATTTAATTTTATGTCCTTTGATAATCATGATCTGGATCATAGAGCGCTTCGCAAAAAGTGTGTAGCGGTTTTTCGAACAAGAAGCGCGATGAGAGATGTGCGCTTCGCAAAAAGTGTGTAGCGGTTTTTCGAACAAGAAGCGCGATGAGAGATGTGCGCTTGGCAAAAAGTGTGGTGCGGTTTTTCCAGCAAGAAGCGCGATGAGAGATGTGCGCTTGGCCGCAGGAATTGCCATGCGACAGTTTGTCATTCTATTGGCACGCCAATGCAATTGACAACCATTCGCAACTAAGTTTGAATGAGCTATCGCTACAGTTGATAATGATTTGCAATAGCAATATTGAGTATATTGTTTTTACAGGAGTTTTTCGCGATGAAATCTGTTTTTGCGGCCATCGGGTTATGTGCTGTTGCCTTGACTTTTGTTTCCGGCATGGCCCTGGCGGCTGGTGACGTAAATCTCTACTCGTATCGCCAGCCCTTTTTGATCAAGCCCATGCTGGCACAATTTACCAAACAAAGCGGTATCGAGGTGAATGTGGTGTATGCCAAGAAGGGCATGCTGGAGCGCATCAAGGCGGAAGGGGAGAACACCCCGGCGGATGCGGTATTGACCACAGATGTCGGTCGTTTGAGCGATATGGTTGATGCTGGCGTGCTGGCCTCCGTCAAATCTGCCAAACTTGAGGCGGCGGTTGCGCCCCAATACCGCCACCCCGACGGGTTGTGGTTCGCACTAACGACACGGGCGCGCATTTTGTTCGCCAGCAAGGAGCGCGTCAAGCCCGGCGAGGTGACAAGCTATGAAGATCTTGCTGATCCCAAGATGAAGGGCCGCATCTGTATTCGCTCTGGCAAGCATTTATATAATATTTCGCTGCTCGCCTCGATGATTGCCCACAAAGGCGAGGCGCAAGCGGAGAAATGGCTGCGCGGTGTCAAGGCCAATCTGGCCCGCCGGCCTCAGGGCAACGACCGGGCGCAGGCGCGGGCGGTGTATGAGGGCGTTTGCGATATTGCGATTGGCAATAATTACTATATGGGCAAAATGGAAACCAACGAGAAGAAGCCGGAGCAGAAAAAATGGGCTGCGTCGGTGAATGTGGTGTTTCCAAATCAGGGTGATCGCGGTACGCATGTGAATATATCGGGAGCCGCGGTGCTCAAATATTCCAAAAACAAAGAAAATGCTGTCAAATTGCTTGAATTTCTGGTTAGCGATAGTGCACAGAAAATTTATGCCGAACAGAACTTCGAATATCCCGTGAAAGCGGGTGTGCCGATTAGTCCTGTGGTCAAGGCATGGGGCAGCTTCAAGGCCGATAACATTAATCTCGCACTGGTCGCAAAACACCGGGCGCAGGCGGCAAAAATGGTGGATCGCGTTGGCTTTGACCAGTAAAAACCCCAATAAAAATCCCCGTAAAAATCAGTCGGGGCGTTTGAAAAATGCCTCTTCTCGCCTCTTGCGTGCAGGTGTGTCTGTACGTTTGGTGGGGACAACGATCGCCCGATTTGGCAAATATTTTTACAGGCAACTGGATGGCTGGACGCTGATTGCCCTGTTGATCGCGCTGCTGGTGGCGGTGCCCTTGGTGACTGTCTTGTGGCTGGCTCTATCTCCCAGCGGCGATATCTGGTCGCATCTGGCCTCCACGGTGCTGCCCCACTATATCTGGACGACCCTGTTGCTGATGCTGGGGGTGGGGATTGGCGTCAGTGTGATCGGTACTGGCACCGCATGGCTGACCACTACCTATCGGTTTCCAGGGGTCAAGATCTTTGAATGGGCGTTGCTTTTGCCCCTAGCGGTTCCGGCCTATATCATTGCCTATATTTATACCGACCTTCTTGAATATGCGGGGCCGCTACAAGGGGCTTTACGGGATGTGATGGGCTGGAAGAGCGCCAGGGACTACTGGTTCCCCGAAATCCGCTCTCTGGGTGGGGCCATCATCATGATGGTGTTGACGCTTTATCCCTATGTCTATTTGCTGGCGCGTTCGAGTTTTCTTGAACAATCAACCGCCGTGCTGGAAGCGGGCCGTGTGTTGGGGCGAGGCCCCTGGCGCAGTTTCATTGAGCTGGCGCTACCTTTGGCGAGACCGGCGATTGTTGTTGGCGTCTCTCTTGCTTTGATGGAGACCCTCAATGATTTTGGCACGGTGGATTTCTTTGCGGTGCAAACCTTTACGGCGGGCATTTATGATGTCTGGCTGAATATGAATAATATTGCCGGTGCGGCGCAGTTAGCGGTCGTCTTGATGGCGTTTGTGTTTGCGCTGATTGCGGTTGAGCGTCTGGCGCGCAAGGGCCGCCGCTTTGATAGCGTGACCGGGCGCACCGGTAGCCATCGCCAGCAATTATCGGGTTGGCAGGGCTTTGCCGCTGTCGCTATTTGTCTACTGCCAGTGCTGCTTGGTTTTGTGCTCCCCGCTTTGGTGCTGCTTGATCATGCCATCAATTTTTATGAGATTTCTTTTGAAGCCGGGTTTTTAACTCATGCCTGGAATTCCTTGCTGCTCTCCAGTATTGTGGCGCTGGTCTCGGTGGCGCTTGGACTTTTGCTGGCTTACGGTGTGCGCCTGTCGGGCACCAATGTGATGAAGAGCGCCAGCCGGTTGGCCAGTATTGGCTATGCGGTGCCCGGCTCGGTGCTGGCCGTTGGTATTTTGATCCCTCTTAGCAGTCTTGATCATGGCCTTGATGCCATGTCGAAAGATCTGTTCGGCATTGGCACGGGGCTGCTTTTTTCGGGCACCATGTTCGCGCTCATATACGGCTATACAACACGTTTCATGGCGCTGTCGCATGGATCGGTGGAAGCCGGGCTGGCGCGCATCACCCCCAATATGGAAGGGGCGGCGCGCTCGCTTGGTGCCACAAGGGGCCAGACCTTGCGGCGTATTCATCTGCCCTTGTTGCGAGGTTCCTTGCTGACCGCCGCGCTGATCGTGTTTGTTGATAGTATGAAGGAGCTGCCCATGACCATGCTGCTGCGTCCCTTCAATTTTGGAACCCTGGCCACTCATGCCCATCAATTTGCCTCCGATGAATTGTTTGAAGAGGCGGCGTTAGGGTCTTTGGCGATTGTGCTGGCCGGGATTATACCGGTTATTTTGTTGAGCCGCGCCATTGCGGGGCGCGGGAAGGGGAGCCAGTCATGACGGCCTTGCAATTTAAGGACATCCACCACGGCTTTGGTGGTCGCCCCGTTCTGGATGGGGTGTCATTGCAGGTCAGGCAGGGGGAATTTGTGTGCCTGCTCGGGCCATCTGGTTGTGGCAAGACAACCTTATTGCGTCTTGCGGCCGGTCTGGAAATCGTCCAGTCAGGGTCCATCGAGCTGGATGATCAGCTCGTCGCCAGCGACAAGCTTCATGTCCCGCCAGAGCAGCGCCGTATTGGCTTGATGTTTCAGGACTATGCCCTGTTTCCCCATCTCACCGTCATGGAAAATATTCTGTTTGGACTTGGTCACGGGGAGCTAAGCCAAACGGGCAAGGCGCGCGCTATCTGGGCGCGCAACATGCTGGCGCGCTTTGGCTTGACCAGTCTTGCTGATCATTACCCCGGCACCTTGTCAGGGGGCGAACAGCAAAGGGTGGCTCTGCTGCGGGCGCTGGCTCCCAATCCACCTGTGCTTTTGCTGGACGAACCCTTTTCCTCGCTTGATGCGGCAAGGCGCATCGAGATGCGCGAGGAAACCGCCAAGCTTATCCGCGAGGCGGGGACCAGCGCCATTATGGTCACTCACGATGGCGAAGAGGCCATGTTCATGGCGGATCGTATCAAGGTCATGAACAAGGGGCGGATTGTGCAAAGCGGCAAGCCTGAAGATATTTATCTAAAGCCCAAAAGCGCCTTTGTGGCCTCTCTTTCGGTCATGCCAACCGGTTTTGCGAAACCGTGAGCAACGGCCATGTGGACACGCCGCTTGGTCGTTTTAGAGCTGGCGGCTTGAGCGATGGCACAACGGCTTGCGTATTTATTCGCCCCGAGGGGGTGGTGCCTTATGAGGGGGATGAAGAAGCCGGGGAGGCCCGCAGCGCGGAGGTCGTCTCCTCGCATTATCTGGGAATTGCCAGCCACATCCATCTGCGTAGCAAAAGCCTTGTCGATGGCGCCAGCATCACTTTTCATGCCCAGCGTTCTGGTCGCTATCTGCCGCGCATCGGGACCCGCACCAACTACCGTGTCGATCCAGCTCATGGGTTCGTGTTTCGTCAAGAAGATGAAGCGACGTGATCAAAATCAGGTCAACACAGTCCAAACCCGTTCAAGAGCTTAGGTCTGGAGTGCTTCCAGGAAAAGCGGGGGCTGATGTTCGCGTAAAATACGATGAAACAAAGGGATCGTTGATTTCTTGAGCTAGCCTAAAGCGGAAAACTGCGAGCAGCCTTTAGAGCGCGATGCTCTAGGCAACCTTGGAGGCGATCTCATTGGAAAAGCTCGACATGGTGTTTGACAGATCCAGCTGAACGCGATTGAGCTCTTGTGCAACCTCCATGATTTGCGAGGCTTCCGCTGCCGTTTCATTGATCGAATTTGTAACACCCGAGACGCTATTGGTGGCCTCATCCGTGTGAGTGGCAGCCGTCGCAACGGACAGGGCTATTTCTCTGGTCGCCGCATCCTGTTGATCGACAGCCTGGGCAATTGTTGCTGTCAGCGCCTTGATTTCATTCATGGTTTGATTGATTCCACCAATGTCACTGGCGGTGGATAAGGCGGAGGACTGGCCAGAACCGATCTGTACGGTAATTTCCTGGGTCGCGGAAGCTGTCTGGTCCGCAAGGGCCTTGACCTCTTGGGCAACAATCGCAAAACCGGCGCCGGCCTCTCCCGCCCGCGCAGCTTCAATCGTCGCGTTGAGGGCCAGCAGATTTGTCTGTTCGGCAATCTCGCGAATGATACCGATCACGTCGCCAATCTTTTGCGCCGAAGCAGATAGCTCGTTGACATTTTGGTCAATATGCTCGACATCGCGCGATGATTTTTCAATGACATCGTTGACATCGAGTGATTGCCTTGAGATTTCTTTGATGGAACTGGCAAGCTGCTCGGTTGCGGACGCCACGGTCTGCACATTCTGCGAGGCGTTGCTGGCGGCAGATTGTGCATTGCTCGCATCAGTACTGGCGGTATCGGCAACATTGGTGAGTGTCGCCGAGGTTTTGTGGACCTTTTGTGTGACCTCGTTCAAGGTTGCCATGATACGTGTTGTTTTGCTGGAAAAGCCCTTGAGCAGCGCCTTGACCACTTGCTGTTGCTGTTGTTCTTTTTGCTGTTTTTCTTGTGCCAGCTGCTCCAGGCGCAGGCGCTCAATCGCCGTATCGCGAAAGATCTTGATCGCCGCCATCATGGAACCGATTTCGTGGGCCTGATTGGTTTCGACGGTGATACTGGTATCGCCCATCGAAAGTTGTTGCATGCCGTGTGTCATGCGATTCAAAGGTCGTATAATACTCAGGGAAATAATATAATTGAGACCCAGCAGGGCGGCCAGCGACAATAGGGTCGTCAGGATCAAGGTGTTGGTCAGTTGCGAGCGCATTTTAGCCAGTTGGGCAGATGTTTTGGCCAGTCCCTTTTCGGACAAGTGGACGATATTGGAGAATTGACCATGAATGATTTGCGAGAGTTCACCAAGCTGCAGGCTGCTGGTCGATAGCTGCTTGTGCTTATTCCCCCAGGCAGAGACACTTGCCTGATATTTTTGGATGTGGCCAAGGATCGAGGCTTTGGCATCCTCTTCGAGATCAGAGGCATTCAGCTCAGAGGCGAACTGTTTTGTTTCGCCCAGAAACTGTGTCAGCTTGTCCT
This sequence comes from Alphaproteobacteria bacterium, assembly GCA_024279115.1. GTDB lineage: Bacteria > Pseudomonadota > Alphaproteobacteria > Rhizobiales > JAKIUO01 > JAKIUO01. Next base: position 2,261 of record JAJRRW010000102.1, on the reverse strand, counting down.
TGTTTCCCGCTTGCAGAAAATCACTGGCCAGTTGCCGTGAGCGATAAAAACGGGTCATCAAAGGTAGCAGGGTCGCCGCCTCGCCAAATTCCATTTCTTCGTTCAACCGCTTTTCCATCTCGGTCGCTCGATTGGAGAACAAGACGGTGAGATTGCTGCTTGTTTGAGCACCACCTCTTTCATTGGCGACAAAATCAATATTAAAGCCAAGAGCTTGTTGGTGTTTAACAACTTTGGCAAACCCGTTTCGATAGACTTCCAGGAGATTTTTGCTGGCCTTCAATTCAGCAAGGATTTTTTGATTGTCTATTTTTCCCTGTATTGTGCTGATATATTTCGATAGTTTTTGCGCTTCTGCGTTGAACTGCTCAGCGATTTCAGGTTTTTTGCGGGCTATAAATGAATTTTCGATGGCCCGTAGTTTTGACGCTGCCAATTGCGCATCGACAACCGATTTTGCCATATTGGCGAAGCTGGTGTTCTCATGAAAGGCGTGGTCTGTCTTGGCGCTGAACAACCAATAAACGCTGCCAAAGATCGCAAATCCAACAATGGTCACAATGCCAAGCAATGTCAGTCGGTTTTTTAAAGATAAATGATTTAAAATGGTCATGTGGCCTCGGTAAAAATTCATTAAGTATTGATCTTGAGGAGTATACAGAAATACTTAACGCTCTCTTACTGGGCGTATCTCAAAAGACTTACTGGGCGTATCTCAAAAGAGTGAAGTAAAGAAATAAAATCTACGACAGGAATGTCGACAATTCACGTCCTGAAGCCTTTGTCCATCAGCCGTTTTTCCCAGTTATAGGCCTCGCGAACCATGGTGTTGAGGTCGTCATGTCGAGGTTGCCAGTTGAGCTTGCTGCCGATGAGCTTGACGCCTGCTACCAGGCTATCTGGATCACCGGCGCGCCTTGGTGCGGTTTCAACGCGAAATTTGATCCCCACCGCCTCTTGAAAGGCATCGATCACTTCTTTCACCGAGTAGCCCTTGCCATAGCCGCAATTCATCACTGCGCTATTGCCGCGCGCGCGCAGGTGCGCCAGCGCGCTTAGGTGAGCATTGGCCAAATCGCTCACATGGATATAATCGCGAACGCATGTCCCATCGGGGGTTTGATAGTCAGTCCCGAACAGTTTGAAACAGGATCGCTGGCCATGGGCGACTTGTGCCGCCACTTCTATCAAATGCGTGACATTGTGCCGGGATTCGCCCGCCCGTCCGTCCGGGTCGGCGCCAGCCACATTGAAATAACGCAGCGCAACATAAGGAAACTCATGGGCCAGCGCCATTTCCTTGAGCATGATCTCACTCATCATTTTCGACGAGCCATAGGGCGATATGGGGTTGAGGGGCGCATCTTCAAAAACCGGATTATGCTCTGGCATGCCATAGACAGCAGCACTCGAAGAAAAGATGAACTGTTTGATGCCGCCTTTGTGAGCCGCCTCTATCAGCGCATGGGTTTTAACAGTATTGTTGTGGTGATAGGCAAGGGGATCATCGACACTTTGTGAAACCACAATGGAGCCCGCGAAATGAATGATCGCCTCGACATTGTGATCGCGAATGGTTTGACCAACAAGCTGCTGGTCTCCCACATCTCCGACAATCAGTGTTGCCCCATCAGCAACCGCCCATCGATGCCCCGTGGAAAGATTATCAAGAACACAGACCTGTTCCCCGGCATCCAATAGTGCCAGCACCATATGAGAGCCGATATATCCAGCCCCCCCCGTAACCAATACGCTCATATTATGCCCCTTTTTTTGTCGTGCCGCAGGGGTTGATCAGCGCGATCGCCAATGAACGCCTGCAAACAACGTTCCTTGCTCCCCTTATATATTGTGGCTCAACTATCTGACAAACGAGAAATTACTCAAAATACGAATTGAGGGCCTATTTCCCTTCCCCGGCCCCAACGACGCGCAAACGGAATGGTTTTCCCAGGTTTGCAGACATCTATTTGCAAAATATGCGTTTTTTAAAGATCCGCACAAATTCTATAAAAAATTATAAAAAACAATAGGTTATAACCTTAAAATAAGCGCAGACAAGGGCCGGGAAGGTGGTCGGCCTTGCGGTTTGGCAAACAAAGTAGGGCAATTTCGTAAAACCCGCTTTTCTTTTCAGCAAAACCCCCTTATAAGGTCTCACAGCTTACATTTAGCTTGGATAATTATCCTTCCCCATGATCTCGGGAAATTTTCCCTGGAGGTAACGATTAGAGCGGATTTTTGTGAATCTGATCAATATT
>JAJRRW010000101.1 GCA_024279115.1 Alphaproteobacteria bacterium | reverse complement strand
GGTCCGTATCTGCTCAATGCGGTGACCATGACCAATAAGGGGCTACCGAGCAAGGACGAGACGTGGCATAGCCTGTGGGCATCCTTGAGCTTTTCCATCCGATAAAGCACCATAGATCACAAGGCCGGGGTAGGGTTAGGGTTAGGGGCAGGACCTGTCAAGTGTCGGGATTTGATGGAGCCACATTGGTACATACCCGCTCCCCGGGCTTGCCCCGAGATCCAGTGGCGACACATCGTTTTTTTACGCTCTTGCCCCCCGGATCAGCACTTCACGGCCACGCCAGTTCAGCTTGCCCGGGGAGTGCTATCGTTCAAACAGGGAGGCCACCAATCTGACAATTGAAGTCACGCAGACCACTAGCCCAAGAGTTCAACCAGTGTGGTGCCAAGGCTGGCGGGACTATCGGCAATCGCCGCCCCTGCCGCTTTGAGCGCTTCAATTTTCGCCTCAGCCGTGCCTTTACCGCCTGAAACAATGGCTCCGGCGTGCCCCATGGTCTTGCCTTTGGGAGCGGTGAGACCCGCAATAAAGCCAACAACGGGTTTCTTGATCGGGTGATTTTTCAAAAACTGCGCGGCTTCCTCTTCCGCCGTACCGCCGATTTCGCCAATCATGACAATGCTTTGGGTTTCCTCATCGTTGAGGAACAGGTCCAGACAATCAATGAAATTGGTGCCGTTGACCGGATCGCCGCCAATACCGATACAGGTGGATTGGCCAAGCCCCACATCAGAGGTCTGCTTGACCGCCTCATAGGTCAGCGTGCCCGAACGAGAGACAATGCCCACCGTGCCGCGTTGATGAATATGCCCTGGCATAATGCCGATCTTGCATTCATCGGGGGTAATGACGCCTGGGCAATTGGGACCGATCAGGCGCGACTTTGAGCCAGATAGCGCCCGCTTCACCTTGATCATATCAAGCACCGGAATGCCCTCGGTGATGGCAACGATCAAAGGCAGCTGCGCATCAATAGCCTCCAAAATCGCATCCGCTGCAAAAGGCGGTGGCACATAAATCGAGGTGGCCGTGGCGCCGGTCTCCAAAACGGCTTCTTTCACCGTATTAAACACTGGCAAATCAAGATGTTTGCTACCGCCTTTACCCGGCGTGATACCGCCGACCATTTTGGTGCCATAGGCTATCGCCTGCTCGGTATGAAAGGTGCCGTGCGCGCCGGTAATTCCCTGACACAAAACCCTGGTATTTTTATCAACAAGTACAGACATCAAGCAGCCTCCTGTTCGCTTTTTCAAGCACCCTACACAGCCCGCATATGAACGTCCAGAACTGGATGAATTTGTTTGAACCATTTCGCCGCCCGCAGCGACTAATAAGCAAGAACAGTTGTTCTGGCGGGCTGCTATGGGCGTTTCAAAACTCCTCGAACCCGCGAACAGTTACCGTAGTAGGGAGGCTATGATGATCCTTTTTCAGACCTCGATAGAAATCATTTACACCGCTGTTTTGCTGGGGCTCGCCGGGGCGCTGCTTACTTGCTATTTTGCACTATTCTATCTGGCAATGATGGCACGAGACGGCTGTCAGATCTGCAAATGGTTGCGAGCAAAAAAAAGCCAGCTCCTCAAGGACATTCACTATCGCGCACAAAGCGCGCCTTGACGAAACCGCGGGTGATGCGGTCATTGTTAAAGTGGGTCACGGGACACCAGCGACTGCCCCATTTTTTCCAGGGCGGTCCACAAGGGCCATCAAGACGAATGATACCGTGAGAGGTCGGCCCCAATCGATCAATAATGCGAGAACGAAGACGCGGCTGCGCGCGCATATTAAGCGCATCCCCCGGGGCCACATTGACCACATACAAACAGCCTGGGCCACTAGTGGCCTGGGCTTTGGGAGCGGCCACTATCAAAATAAAAAAAGCGGCGGCAAAAAAGATATTTTTATTCATGACACAACTCCATGAGGAAAAACGATAACATCCCCAACGACAACATCCCTCTTGCATTATATACGTTTTTTCGCCTGACCCCTATCTCATTAACCGGTTTATGCCGTACAGATGATAGAAATTTCGCTTGCCGGCTCTGGCAAATCAACTCCCTTGCACAGCCGCGACGACCTTTCTGGCGGCATCCCCAAGGTCGTCGGCGGGGATAATGGCAAGACCGCTGTCTTCCAGTATCTTCTTGCCAAGCGCCACATTGGTGCCCTCCAGGCGCACCACCAGCGGCACGGTAATATTCATCTGCTTGGCAGCCGCAACAATGCCCTCGGCGATAATATCGCAGCGCATGATACCACCAAAAATATTGACCATGATGCCCTCGACATTGGGATCAGAGAGAATGATTTTGAAAGCGTTCAGGACCTGCTCTTTAGTGGCCCCGCCGCCGACATCCAGAAAATTGGCGGGTGCCGCGCCATAGAGCTTGATGATGTCCATAGTGCCCATGGCAAGGCCGGCGCCATTGACCATGCAGCCAATATTGCCATCCAGCTTGACATAGTTGAGATCAAAGCTGCTGGCCAGCACTTCGGTTGGCTCTTCTTCATCAAGATCACGCAGCTCCAATATATCCTTGTTACGGAACAAGGCATTATCATCAAAGCCCATCTTGGCATCCAAAATCAGCAGCTCGCCAGAGCTGGTGACCACCAGCGGATTGATTTCAATCAATGAAGCATCTTTTTCCAAAAACAGATTATACAGCCCACCGATCAGGCGGATGCATTGCTTGAAGGCATTGCCGGACAGACCCAGCGCAAACGCGATCTGGCGACCATGAAACCCCGAAATACCGCTGGCCGGATCGACATCAATCGAGATGATTTTTTCAGGCGTGCTGGCCGCCACTTCTTCAATATCCATACCGCCTTCGGTGGAGGCGATAAATGAAATGCGCGAGGTGGCACGGTCGAGCAAAACGGAGAGATAGAGCTCGCGATCAATATCACTGCCCTCTTCCACATAAATGCGCGACACTTTTTTGCCTGCCGGACCCGTTTGATGAGTGACCAGCTGCATGCCCAGAATATCATTGGCATAGCCCCGCACTTCCTCAATTGATTTGGCGATTTTAACGCCGCCGCCCTTGCCGCGCCCCCCGGCATGTACCTGCGCTTTGACCACCCACAAATCGCCGCCGATGTCATTGGCTCCCGCCACAGCTTCATCGACGCTGAGGGCCATGACGCCCCTGGCAGTTGGCAAACCATGCGCCTTCATTAATTCCTTGGCCTGATATTCGTGGATATTCATGACATCTCCTTAGGCAATCATTTATGGGGTGCAATTTATGGCACCGTTGCAATCTTTTAACAGACATTGTGCTTCTGGATAACCAATGCGGCGCAATATATTGCGCCCTACAGCTCTAGCATTACGCCCCCGCCAGATGGGGAGCGATTTTCCAGCATGATTCGATCAGTCCCTCAACCGAGGCCACGGAATTCATGAAAGCATCCTTGTCGGAAGGATTGAGTTCAACCTCGATAACCCGCTCCACACCTTTGGCACCAATCACCACCGGCACACCGATATAAACGCCCTTGACGCCATATTCGCCGTTCAGATAAGCCGCGCAGGGCATGACGCGTTTCTTGTCCTTGAGATAGCTCTCGGCCATATTGAGCGCCGCCGTTGCAGGCGCATGATAGGCGGAGCCATCTTTGAGCAAGCCCACCACTTCCGCGCCGCCATCGCGCACGCGCTGGATGATTTCGGCCAGTCGCTCTTTGGTCACCCAGTTCATCTTGATCAAATCAGGAAGCGGAATACCGCCAACCGTTGAATAGCGCTCCAATGGCACCATGGTGTCGCCATGCCCGCCGAGCACAAAGGCGGTGACATCTTCCACCGAGACGTCAAATTCTGATGCCAGAAAATAGCGGAACCTTGCTGCATCGAGCACGCCTGCCATGCCAACCACCTTGTTGCGTGGCAGACCAGAGGTTTTTTGCAAGGCCCAGACCATGGCGTCAAGCGGATTGGTAATGCAGATAACAAAGGCATGCGGGCAATATTTGCGGATGCCCGAGCCGACCTGTTCCATGACTTTGAGATTAATACCCAAAAGGTCATCGCGGCTCATCCCCGGCTTGCGCGGCACGCCTGCCGTGACGATGACAACATCGGAGCCTTCAATATCGCTATATTCGTTGGTGCCCTTCAAATGGCAGTCATAGCCATCAATAGGAGAGGCCTCGACAATATCAAGCGCCTTGCCATGGGGCAGACCTTCCTTGATATCAAACATGACGACATCACCAAGTTCCCACATGGCCGCCAGATGGGCGATGGTGCCGCCGATCATGCCAGCCCCGATGATGGATATTTTGTTTCGTGCCAAAGCGATCTCCTTGCGTAGAATAGAGCCCGGTTGAAGGACCGTCGAAATTTAACGGGGATACTCATCAAAGACAGGCGCAAGGTTACACAATGGAGGCTTGGTTGCAACCAATTCTACAACCAATTGCCAAGCTTTAGTTCGAGGTGGTAGCCGTGCTGTTGATGGCCGCCTCAATGAAGGCGAAGGCATCATCTGATGCCCACTCGGCTGGCCCCGCTATCCGCCCCAGTTCAAGACCATTGCGATCAATCAATATGGTCGTGGGCATGCCAAAGGCGCGCAGCTTTGGCGCCAGACGCCCGGTTGGATCTCCATACAAGGTCAAATGCTTGATCTTGATCTTGTCAAAGAAGCGCCGCGGCTTTTTGAGGCCACCGCGATCAATGGAGATGGTCAGCATCTCAAAGGGCTGATCTTTATACTTGTCTTTGAGCGTATCAAGCCAGGGCATTTCATGGCGACACGGCCCGCACCAGGTGGCCCACAGATTGAGCAGCACCACCTTGCCGCGCAACTCTTTCAAGGAATGTTTGTCGCCCTGCTCATCTACATAGGTGAATTCAGGCAGCGGTTTGGGCTTTTTATGGATGTAAAATGCTGCCAACTGGCCGCGCGCATAGTCTTTGAGGGGCTTGCTACCAGCACCGGGCGTTACGGAGCCCGATGAGCCCGCAGGCGCCTTGACAATCTGATAGGTTTTGGTTTGCTTGCCGCCCTTGGCAGCTGGTTTCTTGACGTCCAGCTCCCCTTGCAAGACCGCCGCATTGGCAACCTGCTTGTTAGAACCATTGCCAACAAGGGCAATCATCCCATATACCAACGCCAGACCAACAAGTGTCGCAAACAGATCGGCGCCAAGCGAGGGCGTACAATAGCTCTTCGTTTCGTTAGTATGTTTATCGTCACTGCTCATTTTTTCTCTTTCCTTTTAAAGGACCCGTGATGACCAATAAAATGTGGGGCGGACGCTTTTCTGACGGACCCGCGCAAATCATGGAAGAAATCAACGCTTCCATCTCGTTTGACAAGCGCCTCTATGCCAAAGACATTGAGGGCTCTAAAGCTCATTGCGCCATGTTGGCCAAAACCACAATCATTAGTGAACAAGATGCCCGCAAGATCGTCGAGGGTCTAGACACAATTTCGTTAGAAATCGAAAATGGCGATTTCAAGTTCTCGCGCCAGCTGGAAGATATTCATATGAATATTGAAGCCAGGCTGGCCGAATTGATCGGCCCTGTGGCCGGACGGCTGCACACGGCGCGCTCGCGCAATGATCAGGTCGCCACCGACTTCAAGCTCTATGTGCGTGATATGATTGATCATTTTGTCGACCAGCTTGACGGCCTGCAAGCCGCATTGATTAAAAAAGCCGTTCACTTCAACGATCTGGTGATGCCCGGTTTCACCCATCTGCAAATCGCTCAGCCCGTCACTCTTGGTCACCACCTTCTGGCCTATGTGGAAATGTTCGAACGTGATCGCTCGCGGCGGCTCGATGCGCGTACCCGGCTCAATGAAAACCCGCTCGGCGCCGCTGCACTGGCTGGCACCCCCTTTCCCATCGACCGGGACATGACCTCAAAACTGCTAGGCTTCGAGCGCCCCATGGGCAATTCGCTTGATGCGGTGTCCGATCGTGATTTTGTGCTCGAAACCTTGTCCGCCCTGTCGATCAGCGCCGTTCATCTGTCGCGCCTCTCCGAAGAGCTGGTGATCTGGGCCACCGCCCAATTTGGCTTTATCACCCTGTCCGATGGCTTTAGCACCGGGTCAAGCATCATGCCGCAAAAGCGCAATCCAGACGCCGCCGAACTGGTGCGCGCCAAGCTGGGGCGTATCGCCGGGGCCCTGCAAGGACTGACAATGGTCATGAAGGGATTGCCGCTGGCCTACTCAAAGGATATGCAAGAAGACAAGGAAATGGCTTTTGATGCCTTTGACAATTATTCCTTGATGGTCGCCGCCATGACCGGCATGATCGCCGACCTGCAACCCAACAAGCAGCGCATGCTTGAAGCGGCCGCCCATGGCTATTCGACGGCCACCGATCTGGCAGATTGGCTGGTGCGCGAGTTGGACATGCCGTTTCGCAATGCCCATCACGTCACCGGCGAGATCGTTGCGCTGGCCGAAAAACAGCAAAAACGGCTGGATCAACTGGCTCTTGAAGACATGCAAACGGTGGAACCTGGTATCAATAAGGGCATCCTTGAGGTGCTTTCCGTGCAACAATCCGTGGCCTCGCGCCAGAGCTATGGTGGCACATCGCCCACAAATGTGAAAAAAATGGCCCAACAGTGGCTCTCAAGACTGGAAAAACGTCTGCCAACAGGTTAGGAAAGTAGAGTAAGCAATATTCGCGCGCCTTTTGGCGGCGAAGACGTGCTGGCCAAACAAGGCTCTATCGGGGCAAATCGCGCCCAAAAGAACAGGAACGCCAGATGACTAAAGCTGTGCACATCACTATGGGAATCATTTTTCTCGCGGCCCTTGGCCTGTCTGGTTGCGGCGTTAAAGGCTCGCTACAGCGCCCGGCTGACGCCCCAAAGGCAGCAGCCGCTGATGTTGATGGCAAAAAACCCCATCGCAGTTTCGTGCTTGATGGCTTGATTTAAGCCTGCAAATTTTCCTGTTTTCAGAACTGTTTCCAACTGCTAGACGTAAGCAAAATTGTCATCCTCGCGAAAGCGGGGATCCATACGCTGTGGTTTTTTACCGCCTCAATTGTCAGGCACCCGATATATGCACCATTTCACCTATAAAAACGGCCTGCTACACGCCGAAGGTGTTGACCTCTCGCAATTGGCGCAACAGGTTGAGACGCCTTTTTACTGCTATAGCCAGCAAACCATCGAGCGCCACTACAAGGTGTTCGATGATGCCTTTGCGGGCCATGACACGCTCATTTGCTACGCCATGAAAGCCAATTCCAATCAGGCTGTCTTGAAGACCTTGGCCCGCCTTGGAGCTGGCGTTGATGTGGTTTCCGAGGGCGAATTGCGTCGCGCCATGAGTGCTGGCATCCCCGGCGAGCGCATCATGTTTTCCGGCGTTGGCAAAACCGCGCGCGAAATGGCGCTGGCCCTCAAAATGGGCATTTACTGCTTCAATGTAGAATCAGAACCTGAACTTGTCGAACTCAACCGCGTGGCCGGTGAGCTTGGTAAAACAGCGCCGGTGTCCTTGCGCATCAACCCCGATGTGGACGCCCGCACCCATGCCAAAATCTCCACCGGCAAATCAGATGACAAATTCGGCATTCCCTATATGGACGCCCTGCGGGTCTATGAAATAGCGGCCAAACTGCCCCATATCGAACCCTGCGGCGTCGATATGCATATTGGCAGTCAGATCACCCAATTACAGCCCTTCAAGGACGCCTTTGCCCTGTTGCGCAAGCTGGTGCGCGATCTGCGCGCGGAAGGTCATCGCATTTCCCATGTCGATCTGGGCGGCGGCCTTGGCATCCCCTATGGCGATGAAAACGAGCTGCCACCACATCCCGACGACTATGCCAGAACCATCATCGAGATGATGGAGGATATTGATTGCAAGCTGATCTTTGAACCCGGCCGCATGATCGCTGGCAATGCCGGTATTCTGGTCACTCGTGTGCTTTATATCAAGAAAGGCGAAAACCGCACCTTCGCCATTGTCGATGCGGCCATGAACGATCTTGTCCGGCCAACGCTCTATGAAGCCTGGCACGATATCTGGCCGCTAAAAGAAGCTGCTAAAGACGTGCAATTACACAAGATGGATGTGGTGGGGCCAGTCTGTGAAACCGGCGACTATCTGGCCAAAGAGCGTTTTTTGCCGCCGCTGCAAGCGGGCGATCTCATCGCTGTGATGACCGCCGGGGCCTATGGGGCGGTACAGTCCGGCACCTATAATAGCCGCCCCCTGATTGCAGAAGTGCTGGTCAATGGCGCAAGACACGGCCTCATTCGCCCCCGCCAGACCATAGACGAGCTGATCGCCCTTGACGTGGTGCCCTGCTGGCTGGATAAGGATTAATGTAAAATGTCTTCGCGGACAGCGTTGGGAACTGACTCCCAAACCCCGTTCTGGAGAGGACTGACCTGTTCTGGGGTCGACTAAAAACAGTCTATTTTCAGATATTTTGTCCAGATTGCAAATATCGCAGCAAAAAATGCTCGCGAAGATGTGACTGGACCGGATTGATCGGATCTCTAGAATAGGGGGCGTCACTCATTCAGGAAGCTTGCTACATGTCGATCATTAAAACTGCCTTCGCCACCTTGCTGCTGGCGCTGCTTATGGCGCCTATTGCCATTGCCAAGGAACCGTTCACGCTGGACAATATTCACAAGGGCTTGCAAAGTCGTTATGAGGGCGTCTCCCATATGAGCCCCACGCAATTGCAAAAAGCCCTGTCTGGTCCCAATGCTGATCAATTCCTGGTGCTTGACTCGCGCGAAACCAGCGAGTTCGCGGTGAGCCATATCAAGGGTGCCAAGCAGGTAGATCCCTCGATCTGGCGCAGCTCCTTCATGCGTAAATTTGCGGCGCTCGCCAAGGGCAAAACCGTGGTGATTTATTGCTCGGTTGGCGAACGCAGCTCAAAGCTGGCCAAATATGTGCAACAGGCCTTGATGAAGCAAGGGGCCACCGGTGTTTACAATCTGCAAGGCGGCATTTTCAAATGGCATAATGACCAGCGAAAAATGCTCATCGACAGCGCTGGCTCGACCAAATTCGTCCACCCCTATAACAAGCATTGGGGAAAATTGGTGCAACGGGACAAACTATTGCGCTATTCCCCCAAATAAAGCTCAAGTTCTCGCCCCTGTGGTTGCAAGAACTTTGCAAGAGACCACGACTTGATTTCAGCTCTCCCAGATGTCATTCTTGCGACAGGCTTAAAAAAACTGGGACAAGAACAATAATTGACGAGTGAGGGGCTTTGATGATTGGTTCGCGTATTTTCGTAGCGTTGGTTTTTGGTCTTCTGGCGGCCAGCTTTATCGGCTCGATCTATATCTTGATGATCGAATTTGGCGACCAGGACTGGTTTCAACTGGCAGCCGTTTATAGTCAGGCCTTCTTGTTTTTCCCAACCATTGGCCTTGTCGCCCTGATCGCCTTTTACACGCCTGCCACCATCTTCGTCGATCTATACTGGCACCATGTCAATAATGGCCGCCTGCGCCTGTTCATCGGTTTTGTTTTCATTGCTGGCCTTTCGGTTTATATTGCCAGCATCCTTTCAGGCCGCAATATCCTTTTTGAGACCATCTGGAAGGCCGAACAACCAGCAACGCAAGAAAATATCGTCCCGGCAATCTGGGAGCTGCATCCGCAAACGCTGGCAAAAGACACGGGTAATCCCGCGAATTGCGTAACCAGCGACGAATTATGCGTCCGCCAACCGATCTTGCGCTCCGTGCAGATTTTGCGCCGGGTCAGCCAAAGCCGCACCGGCCTCACCGCTTTTTCAAGAAATTGCTCCCGCGATCCCCTGCTCGAAGATCCCCCATCGGACAAATTGCTGCGTTACTGCTTCCCGCTGTTGCGCAAGGTCGACGCCAAGAGCTGTTGCTTTGCGCAAGAGCGCTTTTCCCGCGAGCTGTCAACCATGTACCGGGAAGAAGAACAACATTCGCAAACGGGATATATTCATGCCGTGAGCCTGCCGTTCAAAGTCTTCTTCATGTTGACGATCTTGATGATTGGCGGCTTGCTGGCCACATGGCGGCAAAAACTCGATCGATTTTACGAGAGCTATATGCCCCAGGTCGAAAACGGCGTCTTGATCGGGGCCACCGCCATGTTGTTCTGGCCAGTCACCAATCAGGCTTTTTTACAATCAGCCGCCACCTTGTATGGCCCTTATAGCGGCAGCGTCTATCAGGACAATCTGGGGGCCGCCTTCAGCCTGGTATTTGGTTTCTGGGCCCTGTTGATCCTGTTCTTCTTCTTTCGCCATCACGAAAAAAACGTGGAGCTATGGGTTAAAATATTAGGTGCCGTTGGCAGTGTCCTGGCGGCGGTGAGCTATAATTTCATCATTGATTATGCTGTACGGTTTGCGGGATCTGGAACCTATAAAGCGACCTTTGTCATCCTCGCACTGACCGGCCTGCTGGTGTTCATCTCCTCGCATTTCTGGCCCTCGCGCAAATCATCAGATCCCCCCAAATCGAGCTTTTAACTTGCCTAAAAGCCCCTGAACGGACATCCTTGTCATATATGCATAGGTGATTCGCCATAGCGCGTTGATAAACTTGGATAAACATTTTTTTCCAAATGACACACGGTGCAGAAAAAGTGCTTGATTGACATGTAATGCGGCTTTTTTAAGCAAAGCACAAAAGGGACAATCAAGGATCAGAGCCAGAACCTGTCTTGATCCTCATGGGAGCACGCATGTCGCAAGGCAACGACTATAATATACGCGAGGACAAGTCGCCGTGGGGACCACGAATGATCCTCATCCTGATGGCCATGCTGACAGTCTCCATGGCTTTTTTCTCTGGACTCTATGTGCAGTCTGGCCTGCCTTTCTTTCCCTCCTTGATTGGCGGCGTCGCCATATTCCTGACCCTCTACGGCACCTTGCCGCTGAAAAAACCACACCCCGCACCAGATGATCATCTGCGCGAGCGCTTTGCCTTGTTTGAAAATGAAATCGTCAACCTGTCAGGTCAATTTGAACAGTTTCAAGACCTGTCGGGAACAATCGGCCAGCTTGATCAACTCAGTCCCACCCTCATGCAACTCGAAGGCTTTCTCGAAGAAATGAAAACCCAGGGCATTGATATGGCCCGACTGCAAGGCGAAACAAGCGACACCGGTACTGATGTGAAACTCGATGAGTTTTCGCAAAAACTCAAGCAGCTGGACATTCGCATCGCCGATCTCAATGAAGAGGTGGCCGACAAGGGCGAGGACCAGCAAGCGCAATTGCAATCACAAATCGAAAGCCTCGACAAGCTTGTGCAGCAAATGGCCCAGGCCGAGAAAAATGCGGCGACCCCGACACTGGATTTCGCCCCTGCCCCTGGTGAAACCATCAAATCCCAAAGCCCGCGAACAGTCGATCAGATCCGCCAGCGCGTCGATAATTCGCGCGAGGTCCTCACTAAAAGTCTCGACACAGACGATCCCATGAGCGACGATCACCAGATATTGTCGATCATCACCAAGGCCATCAAAAGCCGCCGCATCGAAATTTTTCTGCAACCGGTGGTCAGCCTGCCAAAACGCAAAACCGCCTATTACGAAGTCTTCACGCGCTTGCGCAATGAGGCCAATAATCTGATCCTGCCTGACACCTTTATCCCCGTGGCCGAGGGAGCCGGTCTGATGCCATTGATCGACAATATGATGCTGTTGCGCGCCATCAAGATCATTCGTCAAATGGATCAACGCACCAATGCCAAAGGATTATTTTGCAGTCTGTCGACGCAATCACTGGTCGATCCGGACTTTTTTCCAAAGCTGGTGGCGTTTCTTGAAAAAAACAAAGACCTCTCGGGCCGCATCATTTTGGAAATTTCACAAGCCCAGAAGAAAACCGCGGGACCGATTGAGCGCGATGGGATGCGCCGCCTGGCCGGACTTGGCTTTTACTTCTCCCTCGACAAGGTCATCGACCTCGATATTGACTTTGATGAACTGGCCCGCATGAACTTTAAATATGTACGCATCAGCGCCGACCGTTTGATGAATGGCATGGCAGAACTGGGGGCTCGGATCCATGGCGCTGACAAGGCCGATTATTTGCAACGCTTTGGCCTGCACCTGATCGTCGAACGCATAGAGAGCGAACGGGAACTGGCCACCCTTGCCGATTATTCGATCAAGCTTGGTCAAGGCTATCTGTTTGCCGAACCACGCCCTATTCGCCCCGAAATTCTCGGTGAGAAGGCCGCCTGAAATATCTCCAACTCACGTTAACCCCACTAGATAAGGAACGCTGCATCTGTATTTCTCTGGATAAAGAGGCAAAGCTCAACTATATCACCTCAGATTTTACCACCACCGACCATGCCTATCATATGAGATTTTTGTTCGCCTCCGCGCGCCTGTTATCATGAGCCATTCTCAACAAGGGATCGTCTTGCCGCTTATTGGCAACGCCATCACGCTTGATCGCCTACAGCAACCCAAAGATCGCCAGTTTAAGATCATCAAGGCCGGTCTTTTTCACCGATGAGGTGCCAATAACTTCAGGATAGGCGGCAGGGTGTTTGGAAAGTTCGGAGCGGATGCGCGGCACAATCGCTTCTTGCTCGGCCTTTTCAGCTTGTCGAGCTTGGTCAACACGATCTGATAAGAAACGGCAGCCACGTCCAGCATTTCCATGATCTCAAGATCATTGGGCTTGAGGCCGTGGCGGCTGTCGATCAGTAAAAACACACGCGACAAGGTGGCCCGTCCGCGTAAATATTGATGGATCAGCTTGTTCCAGCCCTCGACCAGCGATTTGGAGGCGCGCGCATAGCCATAACCCGGCATGTCAACGACATAGAGCCGCTCACCTTCCTCTTCGCCAAGCGTGAAATAATTGATCTCTCTGGTGCGCCCCGGCGTGTTGGATGTGCGGGCCAGCGCCTTGCGACCCAGCAAAGCATTAATGAGACTCGACTTGCCAACATTCGAGCGCCCGGCAAAGGCGACCTCAACACGATCATCATCGGGCAACCCATCAATCGCCACCACGCCCTTGATAAACTCGCAGGGCTGGCAAAACAGTTTTTGCGCTTGCTGGCGCTGTGCTTGTTCTTGTTCGCTATCAATCATAGGTGCAACCTTGTGCGTGCGGGAATAAAATCAAATGTCCTGCGCGGACGGCGCTGGGGACCAGTCCCCAAACCCCATCACATTTTAATGTAATGGTTTCCAAAGGCTGGCCTTTGATGCCAGCTGCCTCGCACCGAGTAGACGGGCGAGCGCATTTTCTAACCCCCCCCCCCCTACGACTTGTCGCTTTTCTTGGTCGATTTGTTCAACAGTTTCCGGATACCGGTATTTTCCAGCAGGTCGACCTTGACGCCGTTTTTCTCCATGATCCACCATTGCTGGAGCACTGACAGCGTATTGTTCCAGGCCCAATAGATGACAAGACCAGCGGGGAACGACGCCAGCAGGAAGGTAAAGACAACCGGCATCCAGTTGAAAATCATTTGCTGGGTCGGATCGCCCTGTTGCGGATTGAGCCTCATTTGTATCCACATGGTGATGCCCATCAACAAAGGCCAGACGCCAATTGCCATATAGGTGGGGACCGAAAACGGCAACAGGCCAAACAGGTTGAACAGGCTGGTAGGGTCGGGAGCCGACAAATCATGTATCCAGCCAAAAAATGGCGCATGGCGCATCTCAAGCGTCACAAACAGCACTTTATATAGCGCAAAAAACACCGGAATCTGGATGATCACCGGTAAGCAGCCCGACAAGGGATTGGCGCCGCCCTTCTTATAGAGCGCCATCATCTCTTGTTGCTGCTTGACCTTATCGTCCGCGTAACGCTCACGTATTTTCATCATATCGGGTTGCAGCTTCTTCATCTTGCTCATGCTCTCATAGCTCTTGCTGGCAAGCGGGAAGAACAACAGTTTGATGATGACGGTGACCGCCAGAATGGCAAAACCGAAATTGCCCATCAGACCAAAAAAGAAATGCAGCGCATGGAACATGGGCTTGGTGATGAAGTAGAACCAGCCCCAGTCAATCATCAGATCAAACTGCCGGATATTATATTTCTCGGCATATTGATCAATCAGATCAACCTTCTTGGCCCCTGCGAACAGATTGCCCGTCACCTCACCGGTGCCACCAGCTGCAATCGTCACGGCCCCGAGCAGATAGTCGGTCTGAAACTTACTGGTCTTGCCGCTTTCGCGCCCCGAGAAATGCGCCTCATATTTACTGCCTGCTGCGGGAATAATCGCGGCGGCCCAATATTTGTCCGTAATCCCCAGCCAGCCTTGTGTCCCCTTGAATGTCTTTGATTTTTCTTCAAGAATATCCGCATAGTCGACTTCCACCAGCCCCTCTTCGCCAAGCACCCCGATCAGCCCCTCATGAAGAATAAAAAATCCCTCTGTTTCGGGCAGTTCATGGCGCGAAATAAGCCCGTAGGGATAGAGCGCGATGGCATTACTGGTCTGGTTTTCGACGGTCTGCCTGATGGTGAACATATAGTCCTCATCAATCGAGATGGTGCGTTTGAAGGTCACACCAGCCCCATTTTCATGCACAAGCGTCACAGGCGAGGACGGCGTCAAAGTGCCAGATCCCTCAGTTTTCCAGACCGTTTGCGAATTGGGAACCTTGATATTGCTGCCCGGGGCCACCGACCAGCCAAATTCAGCATACAGCGGGTGCTTGCTGCCAGAGGGGGAAAAGAAGGTAACCGGATCGGCATCTTTTTCCACCTTGACCCGATATTTGCGCAGCACCAGATCATCGATACGGCCGCCCTTTAGAGAAATTGAACCGCTCAGGCTTGGGGTATTAATAGGGTAGCGCGGTCCTTGCGCCAGCATCAGATCGCGCGATTGTGTCGCGGTTGGCAATCCGCCAGGAACAGATGGAGCCCCAAATGTCGAGGGCACGGGAGCCGATCCTGGTTCCGCCGTTTGTGCGTTCGTGTTACCAGCGCCCACGCCAGGAGCTGGTATGCTTGGCGCCATTTGGTCAGATCCGATCTGTGCAGCGGTTGGCTTTCCCGCTTTACCGGCGGTAAACTCCTGGGCCTGCTCGCGCTTGAGGCGCTCTTTTTCCATTTCCGGCCCGGCATAAAACACCTGCCACAGCAATAAAACAAGACCGGACAACACGATGGCCAGCATAAAATTGCGATTATTATCTTGTTCCATCACGAGACCTGTCAAATTGTTGGCTGGCAAAAATAAATTTGCCAAATTGAGCACTGCACGGGGCGGGACGACCCGAACATGCGCCCTTAATGATGATTACGATTTTTCCCACGTCGCCCTTGCCCCGCCTTACGCTCAACCCTCTTACCATGCACATTGGCAAAGGCAATGGTCAGATCGTGCAAAAGAGCGCTGAATGGACGTTTAAGGGTGCTTTTCCTGCCAATCAAGACATATTCGTATCCATTGCGTGCCTTTTGTGGAGCAATAAGACGCACCGCCTCGCGAAGACGCCGTTTTACGCGATTGCGAACGACAGCATTGCCCAGTTTTTTAGTGGCCGTAAAGCCAAAACGAGGCCGCAGCTCGCCAGCCTCACCTTTGCCTGGCTCAAGCTCCAAAACCTTGCTGCCCTGCAACACAAGCCCGTTGGCTGCGAAATAGCGGCCTTTTCGGGCCCGCAGGAAATCAGCTCGTTTTTTCAGCGTATGCAATCTAAAGGTCATCAGGGTCAGGACTCATTAATTCCACCAGTTCTGTTTGGTCAGAGGGCTCGAATACTGGAAAAATAGCGCAAGAACAGGCCGGTTGCCTTTTCGAGCATATTTTGCCTGCAGGCGGGCCCTCCTGACCAAACCCTTTGGGCTGACCTGTTCTGGTCCCTGAATGCGTTAGAAAGGCTGGAAAGTCAACAAGACTTCCGGCACCTTCCTGCCTGTTCAAGAACCAGAACAGGTCAGCAGAACTGGAAGGATTAATGGGTCCTGACCCTAGTCACCACGCAAAAATCCAGCCCCATTTGAATAATCCAAAGAGGCTGGTCAAAAAGCGCAAAGATGCAAGGATATATGGGACAAGAAACCGCTCCACCCAAGGGGCAGAACCAATTTCTTTATCCCAAACTGCTAGGCCGAAAGCCGTTTGCGGCCACGACTTCTGCGTCTTGAAAGAACAACTCGACCAGCTTTGGTGGCCAAACGCGACCGAAAGCCGTGGCGGCGCTTGCGTACAAGTACGCTTGGTTGATAGGTACGTTTCACGTTTCTTCTCCTGTTATGCCAACAAGTGACAATCCCCTACTTGGCGCACCAAAAGGGCCCCTGCATGACGCACCAAAATGGCTTGCTTGAATATGTTCGGCTGGAATATATCGGATATTCGAGCGCTCAAAGACACAAATCAATGGAAGAGATGCTTATAGGAAACCTGTTGCCCCAAGTCAACATGACAAAACAGGCATAATTGCTGCCTGGTACGGTTAATCTTGTGTAGCGCACCCCTCGCTCGCTGAAAAGTTATAAAGTGTTCAACAAGACGTTACGAAGTTGTGACAAGAATTAATGTACAAAGAGTGATACAGTCCTCAAAACTTCGCCTCTTCTCAAACCAAGGAGCCGCACAATTGCCAAACCTGACCGTCAACAAAAACGCTGACAAAGATGCAGCAAGTGTGGAACCTTCGCCAACCAAACCAGTCTCGAACATCCGCCGCTTTGGCCCGCTGCTGGTGCTGCTGGCCATTGCTGGTTTCATCTATACCATGGGCTGGCACCGCTATTTCAGCTTTGACCAGCTGGCTGCCAATCGTAAAATGATTGCCGGCATTGTTGCGGATCACTTCGTGCTCTCTGTGTTGGCGTTTGCGCTGGCCTATGCCGCTGTGACCTCCCTCTCCCTGCCCGTTGGCTCCTTTTTCACCATTCTGGGTGGCTTTTTGTTCGGGCCGCTGATCGGTGGCACGGCGACTGTTATCGGGGCCACCATTGGCGCTTTGCTGATCTTTTTCATCGTGCGCACCTCGCTGGGCGAAGCACTGGCCGATCGGGCTGGTCCGTTTATCGAAAAGCTGCGCGACGGCTTTAAAGAAAATGCCCTCTCTTACATGTTTTTCTTGCGCCTTGCCCCGGTGTTTCCGTTCTGGCTGGTCAATATCGCCCCGGCGCTGCTGCGGGTCAAAACATCCACCTATTTCATCGGCACGTTTTTTGGCATCATGCCTGCCACCTATACCTTTTCCTATATCGGTGCGGGGCTGGGATCGGTGATTGATGCGCAGGGTCTGGCCTATGAAACCTGCATCAATCAAAATGATACTCAAGGCATCAGGCCGCTTGATACGGGGTGCAGCGTTTCGTTCAATCCAAGCGACCTCGTCACCCCCGAGCTGCTGATTGCCTTTGCCGGCCTTGCCATTATCGCCCTTATTCCGGTGATCCTAAATAAATTCAGAAAGAAATAATGTCCATGCTGCAAAAACTAGCGCCTGACCTGTGTATCATTGGAGCAGGCTCGGGCGGGCTAAGCGTTGCCGCGGCCGGAGCTCAACTTGGCGCCGATGTCGTGCTCATCGAAAAAGGTAAAATGGGCGGTGATTGCCTGAACACTGGTTGCGTGCCCTCAAAGGCCCTGCTGGCCGCCGCCAAACGCGCCCACCATATCGCCAATAGCGATGAATTCGGCATCGCCTCAAGCCGCCCGCAAGTTGATTTTGCAAAAGTCATGGCGCATGTCCAGGACGTCATTGCGCAGATCGCTCCCAATGATAGCGTCGAGCGTTTTTCGGGACTTGGCGCCCAGGTCATTCAGGCACGCGCCTCCTTCAAGGACAAGCGCACCGTCATTGCCGGAGAGTTCGAGATCACCGCCCGCCGCTTCGTCATCGCCACGGGATCAGCCGCCGCACTGCCCCCCATTTCGGGTCTTGATGCGGTTTCCTACCTCACCAACGAAACCTTGTTCGAGCTGAAAGAGCTACCCGCTCACCTGATCATTATCGGTGGGGGGCCCATCGGCATGGAAATGGCCCAGGCTTTTCGCCGCCTTGGCTCCCAGGTCACCGTCCTTGAAGCCTTTACACCTTTTGCCAAGGATGATCCCGAAGCCGCCGCCATCGTCATGAAGCAGCTTGCAAGCGAAGGCATCGACATTCTCGCCAATGCGCGGGTGGAGCGGGTCGAGCAAAGCGAGGGGCAAATCACCGCTCTGGTGTCGATGGGGGAAACAACCAAACAGATCTCCGGGTCGCACCTGTTGGTGGCAGCTGGTCGCAAACCGGTGATCGACGGGTTACAGCTTGAAAAGGCGGGCATCGACGCCGATCAGCGCGGTATCAAGGTCTCGACCTCGCTGCTCACCACCAACAAAAAAGTGTTTGCCATCGGCGATGTCACCGGCGGCCTGCAATTTACCCATATGGCTAATTATCAAGCGGGCATTGTCATACGCCGGGCCTTGTTCAAACTGCCCGCCAAGGTCTCAACCAATGCTATTCCCTGGGTCACCTATA
The DNA here is from genome assembly GCA_024279115.1 of Alphaproteobacteria bacterium. Classification (GTDB taxonomy): domain Bacteria; phylum Pseudomonadota; class Alphaproteobacteria; order Rhizobiales; family JAKIUO01; genus JAKIUO01. The sequence goes on along the minus strand of JAJRRW010000101.1, from coordinate 7,284 downwards.
CAGACCCCGAGCTTGCTCATGTGGGCCTGTCAGAAGCAGATGCCCTCAAGCAAAACAAAAAAATACGCGTCCTGCGCTGGCCATATGCCGAAAATGACCGGGCCATTGCCGAGCGTCACATCAACGGCAATATCAAGGTCATCACCGATACCAAGGGGCGCATCCTTGGCGCCACCATCGTTGGGCTCAATGCCGGTGAAATCATCCAGATGTGGACCATGGCGATCACGCGCGGACTGAAGATCAAGGCGATGACCGAGTTTATTTCGCCCTACCCCACTTTATCTGAAATCACCAAGCGCGTCTCTTATACCTATTATACCACCAGTTTGACGAGCCCGATGTTGCATCGCATTATCAGGTGGCTGGGAAAAATCGGGTAAGGTGGACTGACGGGATGAAGAAGCAAACGGACCTTCACAAGCAACAAGACCTTGCGAACAAGGGGAAGGACGCACGGCCCTCGCTCTGGCAGGCCCTGCACAAGATGTTGTTCGGCCCCAAGGGCCTGTCGGGAAAACTGCTGCTATTGACCATTTTATTTGTCATGGTCGCAGAGGTCCTGACCTTTGTGCCCTCGGTGTCCAATTTTCGCTTGAACTGGCTGCAAGAGCGCCTCTCTGCCGCACAAATTGCCGCCCTGGCGGTGGAAGCCTCCCCCAATCAGCAAATCCCCATCGTGCTACGTGATCAACTCCTGAAAACCGCGCGGGTGCATGCCGTCGCGGTCAAGCGCAACCGCATGCGCTATCTGGTTCTGGAAGCCGAAATGCCCGAAACAATCCACGATCATTATGATCTGCGCAATACCCACTGGTCGCGACTGATCTGGGATGCGCTCAAAGTATTTGTGGCTCCCGATGGACGCTCCATTCGGGTGATTGGTCGCAATGCCTTGTCGGGGGGTGATTTTATCGAGATTGTGGTCGATGAAAAACCGCTGAAAGTCGCCATGTTCCGGTTCGCGCGCAATATCGCCCTGTTGTCTTTGGTCATATCGGGGATCACTGCCGCGCTGGTTTATTTCGCTCTCAAAGCCCTGCTGGTCAAACCCATGCAAAAACTCACCAGTAATATGGTGGATTTTTCGCGCAACCCAGAAGACCCGCGCCGCATCATCACGCCATCGGGCCGCCATGATGAAATCGGCACCGCCGAGCGCGAGCTTGCCGATATGCAAGAACAGCTGTCTGGTACCCTTCGGCAAAAAAACCATCTTGCCGCCCTGGGGCTTGCCGTGAGCAAAATCAATCATGATTTACGCAATATTCTTGCCAATGCCCAGCTCATTTCTGACCGCCTTGGGACCATTGAAGACCCGACGGTACAGCGCCTGACACCGCGCCTGATCGGCTCGCTGGATCGGGCTATTCGCTTGTGCTCGGATACCCTGCACTATGGTCGCGCCCAGGAAAATCGCCCCAAACTCAAGCATTTTCCCATGCGGCCATTGCTCTATGAAATCTCTGAAACTCACTCCCTGCCGGTCGAGGGGGAAATTGACCTGGTGCTTGATCTTGACGCTGGTCTGCAAGTATATGCCGACCGCGATCAGCTCTATCGTGTGCTGTCCAATCTCATCCGCAATGCCCGTCAGGCGCTCGAAGAATACCGGTTGACGCGACCAAGTGACGATCCCACCGATACCATCACCATCAAGGCGTTCGCCAAGAACAGCCATACCGTGATCGAATTATCAGATAGCGGTCCTGGCATCCCGCCAAAAGCCCGCGAACATCTGTTTGATGCCTTTCAAGGAACCACCCGGCGCAATGGCTCTGGTCTGGGCCTTGCCATTGCCTCTGAAATCATCGGTGCCCATGGCGGCTCCATTGAACTCATGGACCGGCCACATGCGCAAAATGGCACCGTTTTTTGTATCCAGCTACCCAATGAGTAGAAAATATTTCTGAGCGGGGAGCGGGGAGCGGCTTTGCTCCTCGTTTGCTTCCACATGCCTTTACCACTTTTATCTACTGATCCTGCCCAAAAGCGGCAACTGGCACAAACAATGCAAATTTCCACATACATCCTTCGTATCTGTATCAAAATGAAATTCAGCAGGACCGCCCAACATGTTCAATCGTCCCTCCGCCACCACCAGCAAGCCTGATAAAACCTTTATTCCGGTTATCTTGACACTCGTTGATGGGGAAAGCCTCAAAGGGGCCATCGCCATCTCCAAAAACAGTTGTCTTGGCGATTTGCTGAACGGGCCTGATCGATATGTGCTGTTCAAAACCAATTTGGGCGAACCGATCTATCTGTCACAAACCACCATTGCCGCTGTGCAATCGAACGAAAAACCATCTGCACGCCAACTCGACACCTCCTTGAAAAACCTTGAAGACATCAGTCCCTACCTGATCTTGAAGGTCGAACCCGGGGCCAATAAAGCCGATTTACGCACGGCCTATCATCAACTTGTCAAACATTATCCCCCCGACCAGTTTGCCAATGTCAAACTGCCGCGCGAGGTCCGCTCCTATCTGGTGTCAGTAATCGCGCGACTGAACGCCGCCTATCAGGAACTTGTTGATGAAATCGACCGCCTGGAGCGTGTCAAACAGCTCGCACAAGCGGCAAAAAAAGCACCAGATACTGATACAATCCGTTATTTCGGTCAATAAAAAAACTCCCTGAACCACTCCTTGACCTTCCAGTTACTGTAATGACTATAGTTACCGATACAGGCGCTCATGCCTTTGTTGCTCTGGAATGGAAAGTGACGATAAAATGGAACATCTCAAATCTGCTGCTGCTGCTGCTGCTGCTGCATCACCAAACTCATCATCCGCAAGTAAAGCGGTCTTGCCAATTGAGGGCATGACCTGCGCCTCTTGCAGCTCGCGCCTTGAAAAACTGCTGGGTGCCCTGCCGGGCGTTGAGGGCGTCACCCTTAGTCTGCCCCTCGAAAAAGCTAGCTTGCAATATGATGACAGCCAGGTCTCGCTTGACGATTTCACCACAACGATAAAAGACGCCGGCTTTGACGTGCCCACGCAAACCATTCGCCTGTCCATTGAGGGCATGACCTGCGCCAGCTGCTCGGCCCGCATTGAAAAACGCCTGCAAGCGCGCCCCGATGTCATTGATGCTAAAATCAATCTGGCCCTTGAGCGCGGAGACATCACCGTTATTGCGGGCACGCGCCCCCATGGATTGATCAAGACCATCGAGGAAACGGGCTATGGCGCCCATCTTTATCAATCTGATCTCAGTAAACGCGGCGAACAGGAAAAACAACGCCAGCAGCGAGCGCAAAAAGAACATTCACGCGACATGCGCGATTTGACCATTGCCGTGGTCCTCACCACCCCCTTGCTGGCGCAAATGATATTTATGCTGCTGGGCACCCCCCTCAACATGTCGCCCCTTGTCGAGCTGGCTCTGGCGACCCCCGTGCAATTTTATGTCGGACGGCGTTTCTACAAGGGGGCCTATGCGGCTCTTCGTACCGGCGGTGCCAATATGGATGTTCTGGTGGCGCTGGGCACCTCGGCGGCTTATTTCTTTTCCCTGGTCATGCTGATCAGACTGGGCGATGCCTCCAAAGAGCATTTGTATTTTGAAGCGGCAGCCGTCATCATCACGCTCATCCTGCTCGGTAAAATCCTTGAAACCCGCGCCAAACGAGGCACCACTGCCGCTATTTTGGAGCTCATGAACCTGCGCCCGCAGATTGCCCGCGTTTTACGCGATGGAAGCGAGCAAGAAGTTGCCATAGAAGATGTCATGGAAAATGATGTGGTGGTGGTGCGCCCGGGCGAAAAAATTCCTGTCGATGGCCGCATTTTTGAGGGTCATTCAACCGCAGACGAAAGCCTGATAACCGGGGAAAGCCTGCCGGTCTCCAAACAGCCGGGCGACGATGTCACCGGCGGGGCCATCAATGGCACGGGACGCTTGATCATCACCACCACCAAAGTCGGCTCGGACACCACGCTTGGCCGCATCATTCAGCTGGTCGAAAATGCCCAGAGCGGCAAGGCTCCCGTGCAACAATTGGTCGACAAGATCGCCGGGATATTTGTGCCGATTGTCATTGTCATTGCGCTATTGACCTTTGCTGGCTGGCTGGTCGCCGGGGGCGGTTTCGAAGCTGCTCTGATTGCCTCGGTTGCCGTTTTGGTGATTGCCTGCCCTTGTGCCCTTGGGCTTGCGACACCAACCGCCATAGTCGCTGGAACGGGCGCTGGTGCCAAAGCGGGCATCTTGTTTAAAAGCGTTGACGCCCTGCAAACCGCCCATAGCGTTGATACGGTGATCTTTGACAAAACCGGCACCTTGACGAAGGGACGACCCGCCGTCACACATCTGCAGGCCCTCAACGGCGATGAAACACAGATGCTGAAACTTGCCGCCTCTGTACAAGCAGCAAGTGAACACCCGCTTGCCAGAGCGGTGCTGGAAAAAGCCTCTGAACGCGACATCTCGCTCTCTCCCGTCACGGCATTTACCAGCCATACCGGCGCCGGGGTTGAGGGACAAGTGGACGGCCACCACGTGTTTATTGGCAATAAAAAACTTATCAAGCAGGCGGGGGCACCTGTGCTTGAGGAACTTGTCAGCTTGCAAAAGGGCTGGGAACAACAAGGCCATACGGTAGTTTTCGTGATGAGCGATGGCCAGGTTATCGGCGCTCTGGCGATTGCCGATCCGGTGCGCGAACAAAGCCAGCAAGCAATTGCTCAACTCAAAAAGCGCAAGCTGCACGTCATGATGTTGTCCGGGGATGCCACCAGAACGGCCTCGGCGATTGCCAAGCTGACCGGCATAGAAGATTTTCGCGGGGAGACCCTGCCGCAGGACAAGGCCGATGCCATCAAGCAGTTACAAGATAGCGGCAAGGTGGTTGCGATGATTGGCGATGGTGTCAATGATGCCCCGGCACTGGCGCTGGCAGATCTTGGCATTGCCATGGGCTCGGGCTCTGATGTGGCCATGGAAACGGCCGGGGTCACCCTGATGCGCTCGGACCCGCGCCTCGTTGCGGCCAGCCTCGACATCTCAAGGCGCACCTGGAGCAAACTCAAGCAGAACCTGTTCTGGGCTTTCATTTATAATCTAATTGGTATTCCGCTGGCCGTTCTGGGACTGCTCAGCCCGGCCTTTGCCGGAGCCGCCATGGCCTTGAGTTCCATTTCGGTGGTCTCCAACTCCTTGCTGTTGCGCCGCTGGAAACCTCATCTTGAGCGATAGGGTTTGCGCCCCGAGGCCCAGCGGCGCAAAACAAAATCCCTCATTTTATGGCTCTGGGCCCCGGCTCTGCGTTCAGTCGCTATGGCTCCCGAACTTGTCCGGGGAGCGGGTATGTTACAATGAGGCTCCATCGCAGGCCGATACTTTAGGGGAGGAAGATCACTAGCGCTGACGACCAAGCCCGGTTGGCCAGATGCCATAGACCGCTTCAAAACCAAACTCTCTGGCGGATTTGCCAAAGCCCGCTTTTTTAAGAGATCGCACAATGTCGCCCAGCGCGATCAGATGCATCTGGGCGGCCGAATGGGAGCCGACCGCCTGCAAAGACAAGAGCAAAACCTCCCCAGCCCGCCCGTCATCGCTCATTTTCTTAAGCGCACTCAATACACCAGATGCAGGCAGTGCGCCCTTGCGCGGTTGCGGTTGCTTTGACGCCGCATTCCACAGGGGAATAGGTACATTCAGCGACAAGGCATCCAGCACGCTGGTCAAACGATGCAGTGCGCCGCCCTTCACTCTTTGCGCCCGTGCCATGCGCATGGCCATCTGCGTGCCCTCAGTAGCCGGCACCACATCTGGTTGTACCAAATCGGCAAGCGGCAACCATTCGGCGGCCCCATAAGCGGCCCGCCCCGCCTGTTTTACAAATAACAGCCAACGCTCCGCCAATCGCATATCCTTGGCCAATAGCGCCACTTCCACGGCTCGCATGGCAAACCAGGAAAGAGCCGGTGCTGGCTGCATCTGGGACACAAATGGCGCCAGCATGGGACCAACAACGCCCGACAGATTCTTGCCCCGGACATTGGCCAGCAGGGTGTCGATGATTTTGGCACGATGCCCGGGATCATTGGTGCGTGACAAGCCAGCGAACAACAGCGCTCTGGTCTGCGCATCGCTGCGCGGCCCATCTCCTGATGATCCTTTAGCCACTATATCGGCATAAATAGCGGCAAGCCCGCGCGCATCAATCTGGCCTCTGGTCGCGGCTCGCTCGGCCGCATCCAGTCGAAGAGCGGGAGACGTTGAGCGGTCACATGCCAGCGCGTAAACCAGAGATGGCTCCGCCCGGTCCAGCAGTTTTCGCGGCATGGACAATTGCGTCAAACGCAGGAAATAATAATCTCGCACACCAAGCCGAGAAGGCATTTTTATGGCCGGTTTCACACCGCTTTGCAGATAATCCATGATGGCATAGGACAAAGGGGAGCGAATGTTCTTGTCGCGCGCCAGATCCGCCATCAGACCCATCGTCTGAAAATCCTGATTCTGGGCAGCGCACAAAGCCGTCATCATCAAACTTTCGGACAGTAAATCACGAGAAAGATTGGGGTCTCCCACTGGAAAGGAGGTCACCAGCGCACAGGCCTTGGCCCGGTTTCCATTGGCCAGCATGGCCCGCGCCTTGAAAACGCGCACCGGTAAGGACTGCGCGCGGGCGGGAATGGTGTCGATAAAGCTTGCCAGATCCTTGATCCGCCCCATGCGGTAAAACACCACCATCTTCAACAGATCAGCCGTTTGCGGGTCGGTGTCTTGCGGCTTGGAACGGCGGTCGAGCAAAGCGCTGGCAACGAGATTGTTCAGAGCCAGTGAACCACCCGCTCCATCCAGCGCCAGCAGACCATCGCGAAAGCGCTCAAACCTCATGTTCCGCCACAGACCGCCGGGCAGATCAAGCAATTGGGTGCGGGGGCGTTGAAAGCGCTCATTCCGCTCGGCGCCAGAATTGCCGTAACCACCATCAATCGGTGCGTTTGGCACAGGCGGCAGGGTCTGGCGCTGCACTCCCCCCCCCCGAATATTACGACGAACATTGCCTCGATCATTGGTTGATGGCTGAAAATTGCGAACCGGTTGCAGGGGCTGTTGCTGTTGCTGGAGCTGGGCAGGCGCGCGATTGCCCTGATAGGAACGCACTTTTTTGCGCGGAGCCTGGTATCTGGGGGTTTTGGGCGTCGATTGTTTGCGTTCAATCCATAATTTACCAGCCGGATCAGCCGCCTTGGCCAGATCATTACCCAGAACCAGTAAAAAACCGCAAAGCACCAGTAGCGCGCTGCAGCAAACGCGAAAAATCCC
>JAJRRW010000100.1 GCA_024279115.1 Alphaproteobacteria bacterium | reverse complement strand
CAAATGATAGCAGTTACAAAAGTCTCAAAGCCGCGCTGGAAGGGGGGCTGCAAGGGCGTCCCGAAAACATCTTGTTTTATGCAACCTCTAACAGACGCCATCTGATGCCACGCGACATGATCGAAAATGAAAGTTCCACAGAGATTAATCCCTCTGAAGCAGTCGAAGAGAAAATCTCTCTATCCGATCGCTTTGGCTTATGGATCGGCTTTCACAACTGTTCGCAAAAAACCTATCTTGAGATGGTTGAGCAATATGTGGATCATTTTGCCCTGCAGATCGACAAGCCATCCCTCAAAGCACAAGCCATTGAATGGTCTGCAACGCGAGGTTCGCGCTCCGGGCGCGTCGCCTGGCAATTTATTCAAGACCTGGCCGGGCGACAAGGAAAACGGCTTGAAAACTGACTTCCAAGCCGCTTTTGCTCATCTCAATAAATTCATGCCAACTCGAATATCACGTGCCAGCCATATATTTGGTTGGATCAACGGGTTTAGACCCTTTGCGCAGCTCGAAATGAACCTGCGGAACTTCCACTGATCCGCTGGTGCCAGCCCGCGCGATGACCTGGCCACGTTTGATTTTTTCACCCCGTTTGACGATCAGCTTGTCATTATGGGCGTAAGCACTCACCCAGTCATTGGAATGGCGGATCAATACGAGGTTGCCATACCCTTCAAGCTCACTTCCGGCATAGGCAACGATCCCGGCCTCGGCGGCCTTTACTTTCGTGCCATTTGGCACGGCAAGATTAATCCCGTCATTATGAGTTCCATCGGTGCGTGGCCCAAACTTGCCAATGATGCGCCCACGAACCGGCCACCTGAATGCGGTATTGACGACGCCCTTTTTGAGGGATTTTTTCATAGAAACAGTCTGCTGCTTTTTACCGATCGTCGATAATTTGCTCTTCGAGCTGCCAAGATTGATGGTCTGCGTCTTGACCTTGTGAACTTTGAGGTCAGATGGTCGTTTTGGCGCGACATTGGCAACCTTTTTCAGCTTGCCAACCGTATTGGCACCTGTTGGCAAAATAAGCACCTCGCCAGCGCGTATGCTGCCTGGATCAGTAATGCCGTGTACATCAGCAAGGCGGGCGCTGCTGACACTATGTTTTCGCGCGATACCCTGGAAGGTTTCCCCGGGCCGCACGGTATAGGTGCCAGATGTTCGGGCCTGGATTCTTTTGGATGCGACTTTTTGAGCGGGACGCTTGACGGCCTGCCCCTCACGCGTGGAGACAATAAGCCGTTGTCCAACAGTCAAATTTGAATCGTCCAAGCTATTCATTACCATAAGCTCAACAACCGACACATTGTAGCGACGACCAATGGAGTACAGCGTATCGCCGGTGGCAACCCTCACACCTGCTGACCCCGTGGCGGCGGTATCAAATACCTGTACAGGCGCCGTTGCACGCGCGCCATTAGAACCATAATTGACAGCTTTGGGAGACTTGGTTTTTTGACGTGAATTATAATTATATCCCCGGGGCTCTGCTGGCAGCAAAGAACGGCGTGCCTCAATGATCGGCTTCATGGCCGGAGCATCATAACGGCTTGGGGCGCCAGAACCCGGTCTGTTCGTTGGCGCCGATTGAGATCCCGCATAAGGGGTCTGCTTACCACCATCAGTCCCAAAGCGTGCCGCGCGTACTTGCGGTGCCGCCGTTTGAGGAGGCAAATACGAACTGCGCGTATTGTAATTTGTCGAACTGCCCACCACAGAACTGGCTCGCTGGTCATTTTCAAAACCAGCAAGAGGGCTATCGTTGGAATATCGTGTAAGGTCGTTGGCGCTGGGTTCAATTGTTGGTGCCAGCGGCAAAGAGGAGGGTGGGCGGTCATCCTCTGACGAAGAGAGCCCAAACATCGGAAAATCAAAACGTGAAACACCACTACTGCAAGATGCGAGAAAAACTGATCCTATCATGATCGACAAGACAGGTATGACGCGACTTTGTACTAACTCTTTAAACATGAGATTGTCCATTTTACTCACCTATAACCGAGTTAAATTTTAGGCCATTAAATATTAACAGCTCGTTAATGGAATGACTGCCGTGGAGTATTTCGTGAATTGGTCATACGCAATAATGACATAAAGTAAAAATTGCTTATGGCGCAGGAAGGGCGCAAATCGGGCGTTTTTGTGAGAAACCGTCTTTATGGACATAAAGACGTGGATTAAGCGCTGTCTTCGTGGGTCCGCACCAGCGGCACAAAGCGCACAGGCAGAACTTGCTCGCGCTCAAAGCCTTTGTTCGTACGCTCGACAATGGTAATTTTCTGATTGCCTCGCATATCGCCAACAGGCATGACCAAACGGCCCCCCAACGCTAATTGCTCAAGAAGGGGGGGGGGAATTTCAGGAGCCGCGGCCGTAACAATGATACGATCAAAGGGCGCCTGCTCGCGCCAGCCCTCAAAACCATCCCCTACTCTGGTCACGATATTGTCGAGTTCGAGCTCGTCAAATTTTTGCTGCGCAGCGGCATGTAGTTCACGATACGTCTCTATCGTAAAGATCCGGCGTCCCAAATGGGACAACACCGCGGTTTGATACCCAGAACCAGTCCCGATTTCCAAAATCTTTTGTGCATTATCGACGGCCAGTGCTTCGCTCATATATGCGACGATATAGGGTTGTGATATTGTTTGTCCGCAATCAATTGGCAGGGCGATATCATAATAGGCCTGATCCCGAAATGCCGGGTGCGTAAAATATTCTCGCGGCACAAGCTCCATCGCCCGCAATATCTCCACATTGCCGATCCCCTTTTTACGCAAGGACATGACAAGAGAAACCCTATCATTGACACCGATGGCATTCGTCATCATTTGCTCTTTTGGTTGTTGCCTTATTCACCCGCGCATATTCCAGGTCATAAACTCATATTGATTTGCAGACAATAGTGTCAAAATCGGGCAAAAATTGCAAAAAAGCAATATCGGGTCAATCTTCGAGTTTGGTATGGAGTAATTGACAGGTTTCATAATGCGTCAAATCCAGATGCATTGGCGTCACCGAAATTTGCTGGCCATGAATAGCCCCAAGGTCAGAGCCCTTGGGAGGGTTTTTGGTATTACGCTTGTATTGTAACCAGTAATAGGGATCCCCATGCATATCTTCACGGCGCATAAATCCCAATGAAATATTGGGATCGCTATATCCCTGATTGGTGACCTCGATACCCTTCACCTCATCTGGTTGGCAATTTGGAAAATTGACATTGATCAAAACCCGAGATGGCCAGCCTACGGTCGTTAATTTATTGATCGTCTCAACACCATGGGCGCGGGCCGTATCCCAACACACGCCCCCTTCTCTGCCATTTTCACCCCCGGACCGAGCCTGTGAAAGAGCGATCGAGGGAATACCAAGTAATGTCCCCTCCATGGCCCCGGCAATGGTGCCTGAATAGGTCGCATCATCCGAGGTGTTTTGCCCAAGATTTACTCCAGACAAAACAAGGTCTGGCTTGTGGTCCTTCAGCAATTCAAGAACGCCGATCAATACGCAATCGGTTGGTGTGCCGGCAATGGCCATTTTGCGGTCCGTCAAATAGCGAACACGCAAAGGGTCATGCAAGGTCAGCGAATGAGAGACGCCGCTTTGATTGGTTTCGGGAGCGATGATCCACACATCATCACTAAGCTCGTCTGCGATCTGTTTTAATATTTCGAGACCATGAGCATGAATTCCATCATCATTTGTCAAAAGAATACGCATTATTTCGCGCCAATCTTTTCAAGGCCGTTCATATAAGGGCGCAAGATGTCGGGCACCAATACGCTACCATCGGCCTGTTGATAATTTTCAAGAATGGCAACAAGCGTCCGACCAATCGCCAGTCCCGAACCATTCAAGGTATGAACAAAGCCGATATCCTTTTGGCCCTTGGTTCTATAGCGCGCGTTCATGCGTCGTGCCTGAAAATCCCCGCAAACTGAAATGCTGGAAATTTCGCGATAGGTATCTTGTCCTGGCAGCCAGACTTCCAGATCGTAGGTGCGCCGTGCCGAAAATCCCATATCGCCGGTACATAGCGCCATGACGCGATAGGACAGACCAAGCTGTTTCAAGACTTCTTCTGCGCATTTCAACATATGCTCGTGTTCATCGGCGGATTGGTCCGGATGGACGATGGAGACCATTTCCACCTTGGAAAACTGATGCTGACGGATCATGCCGCGCGTATCTTTACCAGCTGACCCAGCTTCCGAGCGAAAGCAGGCGCTGTGAGCCGTCAAGCGCATAGGAAGCGCGCCGTCATCAAGAATCGTCTCACGCACCATGTTGGTAAGCGGAATTTCTCCTGTAGAAATCAGCCAATACCCATTTTCTGTCCGGAACAGATCTTCGGAAAACTTGGGCAATTGGGCCGTGCCATACACGGCGTCATCACGCACCAGCAAGGGCACCATAACTTCTTCATAGCCGTGCTCACCAGTATGCAAATCAAGCATGAAAGCGGCCAGGGCGCGCTCCAGGCGGGCAAGGTCCCGGCGCAAAATGACAAATCGCGACCCGGACATCTTGGCGGCCAGGTCAAAGTCCATTTGCCCGAGCAGCTCGCCGATCTCGAAATGCTGCTTTGGCTCAAAATCGAAAGTGGGAATTTCGCCCTCGATGCGCACGAGCTGATTGTCTTCTTCACCGGCACCTTTGGGCACATCTTTAAAAGGAATATTGGGAATAGAAGCGAGGAAATCAGTTATTTCCCGGTCCAGTCGGCGCTGCGTTTCCTCCCCGGTGCGGATCAGATCTTTGAGATCAGCGACCTCTTCAATCAGCTGTTGGGCGAGCTTGTCATCGCCAGAGCCTTTGGCCTTGCCAATCTGTTTGGCAGCATCATTGCGCTTGCCTTGCGCTTCTTGTAGCTGGGCTATGGCATTGCGGCGTTCAAAATCCAGCGCCACTATTTCTCTGGCATGCGGCTCGAGTCCCCGCAGCGCCAAACCTGCGTCAAATTCTTGCGGATTTTTACGGATCCATTTTATATCAAACAAGGGGCGTTCTCGCTCTGTATGAGGGGTAAATTGGTTGTGCTAGAGTGGATTTCGTTCACTCAGGCTCATTTCAACTGGTCTTTTTTGCTCCGTTTTACGCGTAAGAAAATTCGAATATATCCAGATATATTCTGCGTTTTCTGACTTGAATGCGAACCAAAACAACTCAAATGAGTCTGGTCCCCAGTACACGCAATCCGCTCTAGTGATAGTCTGATTAGCACTCAGCAGCAAGAACTCACTCCAAATAATCGATGGGCTAGATCAATCTTCTTTGGCCTCATCTTTTTCAGCCTCGTCTTTTTTCGCCTCGTCTTTATCACGCTTCTTTTCCACAAACTGAACCGCCAGAATAGACAGCTCATAGAGTGCCAGTGTGGGAATGGCCAGCCCTGTCTGGGTGATGAGGTCTGGAGGGGTCAAAAAGCAGCCATGGCAAAGACACCAACGACAGCAAACTTTCTTTTGGCGCGCAATGTATCAGCCGTAACAAGCCCGGCACGCCCCATCAAGGTGAGAATGACCGGCATCTGAAAGCTCATGCCAAAGGCCAATATCAGCAACATGATAAAGCTCAGATATTCACTGACCTTGAAAAAATCCTTGATCAGTGCCCTGCCCGTATCTGGATCGACCGGCCCCGTTGCGGCCTGCGCGAGGAAAAAGGCCATGGCCAGCGGCATGATCAAAAAATAGACCAGTGCGGCTCCCATCACAAACAGGATCGGTGTTGCGATCAGATAGGGAATAAACGAGCGGCGCTCATTTTTATAAAGGCCCGGCGCGACGAACATATATACTTGGGACGCAATCAGCGGGAAGGCCATGAATATCGCGCCAAACAAGGCCAGTTTTAACTTGGTGAAAAAATATTCGGGCGGCGAGGTATAAATCATCTGCAATTTGGAAAAACCGCCAGCGGCCGATGCGGCGGGCCAAAGCAAGAGCCGAAACAGATCATCCGAAAAATAAAAACAGACCAGAAACGCCACAGTTATCCCGGCAATCGCCCAGATCAGCCGTTGTCGCAGCTCGATAAGATGAGAAATCAGCGGTGCTTTGCTGTCGTCAACAGCATCAATTTCAGTTTGAAGGTCGCTCACAGATCAGGTTCCACTCTGTTTAGCCAGGGCCACATCATGATCTTGCGTTCCGCTTGTTGTTGTCGTTTCGCCATTGGTAGCTGAAACTGTTTCAGTCTCGCTCGCAGGTTCGGTTACAGAATCAAGTCCATCAAGGCCGCTTTCGCGAAGAGCCTTTTCGGTCGCAGTTTCCGTTGCCAGCTCTTTTTTTTCTTTATCAAGAACATTTTGATTATGCTCCTCGAAATCGATCAGATCTTCTTCGCCAAATGGGTCATCATCAAGATCTTCTGAAACACCTTCAATACTCTCTTGAATATCTGACATGGGTTCCTTGATAGCTTCATCGACCTGCGAGCGAAAATCACCGGCAATGCGTTTCACCTGTCCAATATAGCGACCAATGGTACGAAGGAGTGAAGGCAACTCTTCGGGTCCGACGACAATGATTACAAGCACTGCCAGCAGCATCAATTCACTGAATCCGATACCAATATCAAACATGAAAATCCCTATGGGTGATGAAAAGGCTGTCCCATCCTTGCAGAACAGCCAAGAGCAGGGCCGTTAGCCGGCCTTGCTTTCTTCCTTGTTTGCGTCCGCTGCGGCTTTTGCTTCATGCTCGATGGTGCGCGAGGTCTTGTCCGATGCTTCTTCCACATCATCTGACATACCTTTTTTAAAGCTCTTGATACCCTTTGCGACGTCGCCCATCATTTCTGATATTTTTCCACGGCCAAACAAAAGAACCAGCAGAATTACGACGAGCAGGATTTGTGGCCAACCTGGTGACATGCATTTATCTCCTTGCAACAACGCCTTTTACATAAAAGGCTTGGGAAAACTATTCTCTATCAGGCAATATTGCAAAAACAATGGCTAGCTGCAAGCATCCCCGTAAAAAAGGCTAAACAGGGCACCGCGAGCCCTAGTCATCGGCGTCTTCAAGCGGTAATTCATCTTGCTGAAGTTCCCGATCATCGTGTGGCAGAGGCACATTGAAGCCAGCGGGAAGGTTATTATCGAGCAATCCAACGCCTTTTAGCTCGGCCAGCCCTGGCAACTCCTTGATCGTGTCAAAGCCAAAATGTTCCAAAAAGCCATCGCTTGTCCCGTAGGTCACGGGGCGGCCGGGCGTCATTCTTCTGCCTCTTGGGCGAATCCAACTGGTTTCAAGTAACACATCCAAAGTACCCTTAGAGGTCGTAACGCCTCTTATTTCTTCGATTTCAGCCCGGGTCGCGGGCTGATGATAGGCGATGATCGCCAGTGTTTCGAGCGCGGCTCTGGACAGCTTGCGCGGCACCACCTTGTGACGCTCAAGCAAGTCACTCAAATCAACCGCTGTTCGATAAGCCCACTTCCCCGCAACCTTGACGAGATGGACCCCGCGTTCCTCATAGTGCCGTTGCAAAGCGACAAGATCTTTTTCAATGTCGTTGTGAACGTCCTGCTCTATTCCCAGATAAGCCTGCATGGTGCGAAGATCAAGTGGCTCGGTGGCCGCAAACAGCAAAGCTTCCAGTTTGCGCTGCTGCGCTGTAATATTGCTCATTCGCGCTCTTCCTTGCGGCGAAGATAAAGAGGATTGAAAGCGGCGTCCTGGCGCAGTTCAATGACGCCCTCACGGGCCATCTCCAAAGAGGCACCAAACGCGGCAGCAAGAGCCGTGCGGCTTTCAACCGGGTCATCCAGAAATCCAGACAACAGCGCATCAATCGGGGCCCAGTCACAGTTAAACCCGATGATCTTCTCCAACTGCTTTCTGGCCTTTTTGATCGACCAGACCTTGCGTCGTTCAAGCCCGGGCTTGACGACGGAGACGACCTTGCGAAGGCGGCCAGCGGCATAGGCCGTCAGTAAATCATAAATATCGGCTTCATACAGGCTTGTACGCAGCACCGTGATGCCTTCTGACTGACCTCGTGGGAAGAATTCGCTATATAGCTGATTGCCGTCGAACAATATCTTTCCCGCCCCCCGCATGGCCTCCAGGCGCTTGAGGCGAAAGGCCAGCCTTGCCGCCAACTCATCGCCGCTTGGCTCCTCTTCGTCGACATTTTCGTCCGGCAGCAGCAAGCGTGATTTCAAATAGGTCAGCCAGGCCGCCATCACCAGGTAATCGGCCGCTATATCCAGACGCAGGGCGCGCGCTTTATCGACAAACGTCAAATATTGCTCGGCCAGAAATAATATGGAAATATTTGTGAGGTCAAGCTTGTGAGTTCGCGCCAGCGCCAGCATCAAATCCAGCGGGCCCTCAAAGCCTTCAATATCGACGATAAAGCCACCACTGGTGTCTTGTCGACGGCACTCTTGCTGCCGCTCCCAGTCTTCGTCACTTTGATGCTTTTCATTATCAGCCATGGGGTCCATTCCCGCACGAAACGCCAATCAAGGTCAAGGGAGCTCAAGATTGCAGCTTTGATAGCAACTCAAGCGCCAAAGCTTTGTCATAGGGAACCGGCGGCTTGATCTGCGATAGAGCGCGCTCAAATCTTTGTTTGGCCTGGCCCTCAAGGTCTGGCACACAAGCCGCGACATCAAGCATCTGATCATAGACCCCCTTGCAGTACAAGGCCACATCACAGCCGGCCTCGACAACATCGCGGCCTCGCTCGCCAATCGTGCCAGAGAGTGCTTCCATGGAAAGATCATCGCTCATCAGCAGACCATCAAAGCCTATCCAGCCTCTGATGACGTCTGTAATGATCTGCTTTGAAACGCTGACATTGAGCTCGGGATCAAGACCAGTCATCAGCAAATGACCGGTCATGCCCAAAGGAAAATCATTGAGCGCTTTGAAGGTTTTAAAATCGGTCTGCTCCAGTTCGGCGCGCGATGCAGCAATTGTTGGCAGGGCAACATGACTGTCAGAGGTGGCTCTGCCATGTCCAGGAATATGCTTGATCACCGGCAGCACACCGCCATTCAAGTTACCTTGGGCAACGCAGCGGCCCAGAGCAATGATGGTTTCAAGATCGCTCGACAGGGCGCGATCGCCAATGATGTCATGAGCGCCAGCAACGGGAATATCGAGAAGTGGGACGCAATTGACATTGATCCCAACATCAGCCAGCTCTTCGCTCATCATCTGATGAATGAGCTCGGCGCCAAGCCTG
Organism: Alphaproteobacteria bacterium; assembly: GCA_024279115.1. Classification (GTDB taxonomy): domain Bacteria; phylum Pseudomonadota; class Alphaproteobacteria; order Rhizobiales; family JAKIUO01; genus JAKIUO01. The sequence goes on along the minus strand of JAJRRW010000100.1, from coordinate 13,365 downwards.
GCAGCCGCAGGATCAGTTTTGTAAAGCTTGCCATAGCGCGCCCCGGCAGGCCACACCTGCCAATGGGGAGCCCGCATTCTCTGGATACGCCCGCCTTCTTGATCTATCAGGATAAATTGCTGGTCTGACCCAACCGCCTCGCGATAATCTGCCACCAGACGTTTGAGCTGATCCCGGTTTTCGATATTGCGATCAAAAACAATCAGACCACAAGGGCGCGCCTCTTTGAGGAAGGCCTTTTCCTCATCAAGCAATCGCGGACCGGCAACACCGGCTATAAAGGCTTTTAAAGTCATGTCTGGGCAAATAGCCTGAATACTGACGGTAGGTCAACAATTATGAAGTTTTGATTTATTTGCGGCGCACAAAACATCCTGGATGACCGGCCTGCTTGAGGCTGGAGCACAAATCGCTAGCCGCCACCTTGGAGCCGACAGGGCCAACGCGCAGCCGATACCAAACGCCCTTTGACCCAAGATTTGCGCGCTGGATATCTGGCTTGAACGTGCCAATCAGGTTTGGATATTTCTCCCGCATGTCGGCAAAAGCTGCCAAAGCGCTGATTCGCGTACTACGGGAGGTAACCTGAACGACAAACGGCGTACCCACAGCACCTATGTTCTGGACAGGAGCAGCTCTGGCAACAATGATTGGTTTCTTTACGTTGACGATCGTCTTCTTGACGATCCGTGTTTTGGCTATTGGAGCAGGCGGCTTATTCAACGGCGTGACCGAATTGCCTCCCAGGATACGCGCGCTGCTGGCCTCACCGATCGTCTTCATGCGGCGAATTTTATTATTACCTGAGACATTGAACGCACCTGGCTTTAGCGCAGAGGGCATTCCCCCGCCGGATTCAAGCGCCGCTAAATTCGCAGCACCCTCTTTTGCTTTTGCCTTGGCCAGATCATTGCCCGCAGGACGCAAAATAGTTCCATCTGGTCTCACAATGAGGGTTTTAACACGCCGAGGTGTATTTATTCCAATCGAAGCACCAGGGCGTTTGACGGCTGCATCTGCCATCAGGCCCTTGCTGGCAGCGGTGACATTATTGGCCGTACCACTGGTTCCCGCTATGGCCAGATCAACGACTTTTTCGATGCTGTCACCGCCCGCCCCTGCATTTAAACCCAGATCAGAGCCGCTCAAGCGGTTATGCATCGCCTTGTTGATACTATCTCCAGCTCCTGCCATTTTTTGCTTGAGAACCTTGACCGGTGAAGACGCTGCTCTAATGGTTGGAGCCGGCCCGCTGGCACTGCGCGCGCCAAACAGATCCGTATATTGGTAGGTGTAGGCCGCGCCACCGCCAACCGCCAGAGCTGCAACGAATGCGCCGGTAAACATGAATTTCTTCATACCGCCGCCCGTTTGTTCCTGCTGGATTGATGATCCACCTGGATATGCATTTTCCCCTTGCGCAAATTGATGCTGAGCTGTGTCTGGTGTCGGACCTGAATATTCGTAGGATCCTTGCTGAGCTGGCATGAGAGGCGGCGGAGCAAGTTGAGCTTGCGGGGGCTGCTGATAGCCCTGTGGGGCTTGTTGAAAAGCCTGAGGGGGCTGTTCTTGATAGTTTTGGGGCGCCACCTCTTCTGATTGTCCATATTGCTCACCCTGCGCATGGGGCTGGGGAGCATAACCAAGATTTTCTTCATTGGCTGAAGGGGCCACGCCATAGGGGTCGGCTGGTTGATGCGAGGGACTATTGGCGTTATGTGGTTCCTCCCAGTTTTCCGCAGAGACCTCTTCATCATACTGGTTCTGCAATTGGGCCAAACGCTGGGAAATCTGTTCGCCGGTGCTGGCCGCTGGGTCAACATAGGCACTTTCCACCCCCAGTTGAGGAACGCCAGGCACCTGCGGGGCCGGTACCATGGCTTGTTCTAAAGGTGCACGCATGGCCGGGGGAACGGCCACAGCGGGCACTTCAGGCAAGCCTGATTGCCCTTGCGGATATTGATAATCATCGCCCGGAGCTGCATATTGCGGGGCCATTGGTGGCTGCACTACCTGCTCTACCTGCTCCACCTGCGCGCCTTGCGGAGCAGCATATTCACCATATGCCTCTTGATTGGGCGCCATCGTCTCTTGATTGGGCATCATGGGCGGAGGTAATTGTCCGGCCACTTGTGGTTGCATGGGGGCCAAGGGCTGTGCAGCTTGCGGGGGCACCTGCCCCATGGTTCCTTGATGAGGCTGATTGGCGACACCTGGATGAGGAGCTGCCATCTGCTGAACGCCGGGATGATAGCTCCCAGGGTCAGTCGGCACTGGAAGGGGTTGTTGACCAGGGGTCTGCGCTTGCTGCGGTGGAGCGTAAAAACCACCGCCCCTTGGTGGATTATCAGACTTTGTCATAACCAGCTTTCCTTAGCGACGTGCTATTATTGCTTTTGAAGCCTACCCTATCTCATTTCCTCAATCGGGTGAACTCCAAGAATTTCAAGTCCTGATGCTAGCGTTTTGGCAACTGCTAATAATAGAACTGCACGCGCACCGGTTACTTTTTTGTTACCATCACTGATAAATCTTAATTCCGGCTTTTCTGTGCCTCGGTTCCACTGTGTGTGCAGATCGGCAGCCAACTCGTAAAGATAAAAGGCAATCCGATGTGGTTCATGGGTTTTGGCAGCCTGCTCAACGATCCTTGGATATTGCGCCAAACGCTTGACCAGCGCCAGTTCCCCACTATCGGTGAGCACGGAAAGGTCCTGTTTCAAGGGCTCAAAACTGGCCATCTCCAGATCCGGCATTTCCAGTGGTATTTTCCGATAAAGCACCGAATGTATTCGGGCATGTGCATATTGCACATAAAACACGGGATTATCCTTGGATTGCTCTTGCACCTTGTCAAAATCAAATTCAAGCGTGGCATCGTTTTTGCGGTACAGCATTATAAACCGCACGACATCGGGTCCAACTTCATCAACCACTTCGCGAAGGGTGATAAAACTGCCTGATCTTTTCGACATTTTGACGGGCTTGCCATTACGGACAAGATTTACCAGCTGGCAGATTTTTATGTCCAATTCAGCCGTACCATCCGACAAGGCTTTGCCGGCCGCCTTCATCCGTTTGACATACCCACTGTGATCAGCCCCCATCACATCAATCATTTTATTGAAGGAGCGCCGGTACTTATCTCTGTGATAGGCCATATCAGCGGCAAAGTAGGTATAGGTTCCATCTGCCTTGATCAAGGCCCGATCCACATCATCGCCAAACTCGGTGGCTTTGAAAAGAGTTTGCTCTCGCTCATCCCAATCGTCGGGCAACTTGCCTTTGGGAGGCGGCAATACACCCTCATAGATCAAGCCTTTGGAGCGTAAGTCATCAATCGTATCCTCAACCATGTTGACCTTGCCCTCGATGAGGGCGCGCTCGGAAGAAAAAACATCAAAACGCACATTGAGGGCTTTTAGATCAGCCCGGATAATGTCCATCATCGACACGATCGAAAAAAGCCTGAACGCGGCCAGCCATTCAGCGTCTTTCTGGCCTTTGAACTGGTCGCCAAATTTGTCTGCCAACGCCTTGCCGACGGGCTTTAGATAATCGCCGGGATACAATCCATCGGGGATTTCGCCAATGTCTTCGCCAAGCGCTTCAAGATAGCGCAGATAGGCCGACCGGGCCAGGACATCAACCTGTGCGCCTGCATCATTTATGTAATATTCGCGCGTCACATCATAGCCAGAATAATCCAGCAGATTTGCCAATGCATCGCCAAAAACGGCGCCGCGACAATGGCCGACATGGACCGGACCGGTCGGATTTGTCGACACGAATTCGACATTGACCTTTTGCCCCCGCCCCAGCTCACTGCGCCCATAGCTAATCTCGGCGTTCGCAGCGGCCAGAATGATTTTTTGCCAAAACGAGGGGGGAATGGTGATATTGATAAAACCGGGTCCTGCGATCTTGGCACTATCAATGTCTGGCAGTTGCAATAGCAGTTCGGTTATTTTTTGAGCCAGGTCTCGCGGTGCCATCTTGGCCATTTTGGCCAGCGCCATGGCCGCATTTGTGGCAATATCACCATGGGATGGATCACGGGGCGGCTCCACGGTAATGCGGGTGAAATCGGCGTCTGGTGGCAAAACGCCTTGATCGCGCAAAGCGTCAAGAACACTTGTTAATTGCTCGCCGAAATGGTGGTAAAGGTTCATTTTATGGCCGCCTGACTGATTCTAAAGGGCACAAATACCGCTCAGAAAGCCACCTACCGTAAATTGGGAGTGTCGTCAAACAAAGAGCGATGCAGATCGATGGCATATCGATCCGTCATACCAGCGATAAAATCGCGGACGCGTTCGGCACATTGATTATTCTCGCCCCCCACGCTCTTGCAGCTCCAGCCTTTGGGAAGGTCCTGCGGGTGTTGCATATAGTGGTGTGTCAGATCTTCGACGACTAATTCGGCATCCCTCATGATCGCCATGACCCGTTCATGTCTATAAACGCGCTGGTGCAAAAAGGACCGCAATTGATCCAGCTTACGCGTAAAGCCGCTTGAAAATACTACCAGCAACTCGCCGGTTTCTCGCACACAATCGCTGCTCGAGGGGTTGGAAGCCTTGATCCTGCGCATGGTTTCGTCGCGAACATCTGTCATCATCATGGTAATGAGGCGCCGGTTCAACTCAAACACCACCCGCCTATCCTCAACCCCTTTGTGCTGCGCCCTGATTTGTTCGACCAGCTCCCAGACAAAGGCAACCTGACGCAAATCACCCAGCTCAAACAAGCCGGCACGCAGACCATCATCAATATCGTGATTATTATAGGCAATATCGTCGGACACCGCCGCAACCTGCCCTTCAAGGCTGGCGTGCTGATGCAACCCAAACCCAAATTTCAGCTCATACCCGCGCAATGTTTCAGATCGATCAGATCCGGCCTGCCCATCGAGCAGGCTGCCACTTTCATCAAGGAGCGCCCCATTATGCTTGATCAGCCCCTCCAGCGTTTCCCAAGACAGATTAAGGCCATCAAATTGGGCGTAACGCTGTTCGAGATTGGTCAGTACCCGCAAGGTCTGGAGATTGTGGTCAAAGCCACCAAAACCATCAAGCGCCCGCGACAGAGCCCGCTCCCCGGCGTGACCAAACGGGGTATGGCCTATATCATGAGCCAGAGAAATGGCTTCGCACAGATCTTCATCGAGGCGCAAAATGTGGGCAAGCGAGCGAGCGATTTGCGCAACTTCCAAAGAATGGGTAAGGCGGCTTCTAAAATGATCCCCCTCATGATAGATAAAAACCTGGGTTTTGTTGCTCAGTCGGCGAAAAGCGGTAGAATGGATGATACGGTCACGGTCTCTGGCAAATGGCGAGCGTGACGGGCACAAGGGCTCAGCAACAAGGCGACCGCGCGAGTACCCGGCATGGCTTGCAAATGCGGCGAGGCGTCGCTCCTCACGAAGCATTTTGTGCGTTGTAACAGGAAAATGTACGACGGGACTGTTTGACAACATACGAAGCTCGCCTATCTTTAGGAATAGAGACTATTACACTTTAACGGGATGCGATTCGTTCATCCCCTCATTGCAAACATACTAAAACACGGGTTAAGGGCAATTTAATGAGCGAACTATCAATTGGCGTCAGCAGCGCCGCGGCACAGCGTATCAAGGAAATTTTGACTTCCGAACCAGAGGGGGCCAAATTTCGCATGAGTGTGTCTGGCGGGGGCTGTTCAGGCTTTCAATATCACTTTGAGATCGTCAATGACCAACAGGGCGATGATATGGCCATCGAAAAAAACGGCATCACAGTGCTGGTCGACAGCATCTCGCAAATGTATCTGGAAGGATCTGAACTGGATTTTTCCGACGATCTGATTGGCGCTGCGTTTAAAGTCAACAACCCCAACGCCACCGCCTCTTGTGGCTGCGGAACCAGCTTTTCAATCTAACAGGCCGAAAAAACATATGAAAATTGCCACATGGAACGTCAACTCGATCAAGGCGCGGCTTCCCAATGTCCTGCAATGGCTCCAGCAGGAACAACCCGACATTGCCTGTCTGCAAGAACTCAAATGCGTAGATGACGCCTTCCCGGTGACGGAAATTGAAGATCTTGGCTATAATATCGCCGTGCATGGCCAAAAAACCTATAACGGCGTGGCCATCCTCTCAAAACGGCCCTTTGACGAGGTCTCAAATGGCCTGCCAGGAGACGAAAGCGACGAGCAGGCCCGCTATGTCGAAGCATCCCTCTCGACGCCTGGCGGTGCCCTGAGGGTGGCCTCCATCTATTTGCCAAATGGCAATCCGGTGGACACTGCCAAATATGACTATAAGCTGGCCTGGATGGAGCGCCTCACCGAACACGCCAAAACCCTGCTCACTTATGAAGAACCCCTTGTCTTGGCCGGCGATTATAATGTCATTATCGATGAGCAAGATGTGCATGACCCCGACGCCTGGCGCGGAGATGCCTTGTTTCGCCCGCAAACGGCTGAACGGTTCCAAAGCCTTGTCAATCTTGGCCTCACTAACAGCTTTAAAGCCTGTAACGCCCAAGGAAATTTATACAGTTTTTGGGATTATCAGGCCGGGGCATGGCCAAAAGACAATGGCATCTTGATTGACCACCTGTTGCTTTCGCCCCAAGCCGCCGACAAATTACGATCCAGCCAAATCGATAAATTTACCAGAGGCTGGGAGCGCCCTTCTGATCATGTGCCGGTCTGGATCGACCTCGATATGGGGTAAAAAACTGCCTCTGGGCTTTTCAGCGGTCCCGACGAAAAAAGGCAATTTACATGCAGCAGATAACAAGAATAAATCACGTTGGGCTCCGCGTACGAGATCTGAATATTGCGCGCACATTCTACGAAAAGCTTGGTTTCGAATTTGTCATTGGCCCAATTGGCCCTGAGCCGGTGGCCGTCATGCTGCACCCCTGCGGCATCAATATCAATTTCATTCTGAACGCTTCAAGCGACGCCTCAACCAACAATATTTTGATGGATGTCCCTGAAAAACATACAGGTTATACGCATATGGCGTTGGAAATCACCGACCGCGAGAGTGTCGAACGCCATCTCAAAAGCGTCGATATTCCGATCACCGAAACCGTGGAGCTTCCAGATGGAACCCTGTTTTTCTTTATTCGCGACCCCGATGGAAATGTGATCGAATTTCACCTGCCCAACACATCTGGTACGACATAAGGGATTCGAATGGCGCTTTTGCTATTGTCACCCCAATAATGGATAAGGCCCCCCTGCGGCTTTAAAGAAAACGCGTTGATTTGTCGTGATATATCTGTGTCATTCCTGCGCTGGCGGGGTGACAGAATTTTATAACTGGTAAACGATGGCCGATTTTTCTGCGTATCCAGTATTCAGCTATTGCGACAAAGCCAAACTTTCGCGCTCGCCAGCCACGTAACGCGCAACATCCGCTATATCGAATACCAGTGAGACAGCCATCATCGCCAGAAACAACCAGATGATTTGCCGGATTGGCGCAGTGATCAGGCGGTTTTGAAGGCGTTTAAAGAGATAAATAGCCAGGGGAATCCAGAATATAACATGGATGATGCCCAGCAATCTGACATATCCAAGCTTCTGGAACAGCCATGTCATGGAAAAAAACACTGCAATATTGGTCACAAGAATAATAAGGGCGTCGAGCCGGGTGTGCCTGAACAATAGCAGCGAAATAAAGGTCCCAACCATCACCAGGCTCATAAAAAGCACCCAGTATTGGACCCACTGGGGTTACGCAGCAATGGCTTGCTCAAATGTCATTGGCTGATCCTATCTCGTTATCAAGCCCGCCCTATTCAGATCCGATCTTGCGAAAACTCCCCAGGTCCAGAACATCGCTGCCCTCATCTTGCACCACGGGCCGGTGCTTTATGACAGGCTTGCGCGCCAAGCTGCCCTCGGCAACACCAACGCGCACTTGCTTGCGGATGACAAAGCCCTTGATCTTGACGCGGGGTTTGTAGATGCGCACCCAGCGGGCAACGGCTGTCTTGGCTCCGTTACGGGTTTTGAGATCAGAAGCCGCAACAATGGTCTTGTGCAGCTCATTGATCCATTCGCTATCTCGTGGAGCAGCATTCTTTTGTGCCATGATCAACAAGGCCAGCGCCTTGATCTGACGCTTGGGAACCAGATCGCCCTCCCACAACAGCTGCCCTAACAGGGCCTGCGATGGCGCATGCTTTTTCTTGGCAGCATTATTCAGCCAGGAAATCGCCCGCCGCACATTCTTTTTGACCCCCTGCCCGGAAAGATAGAGCTTGCCCAACTGGTACTGGGCACTGGGATTGCCAAAAAACTGCGACGCATGCGTAAAATAGGTTGCCGCCCTTTTAGGGTCGGGCTTGAGTCCGATTTCGGTAATCCCATTGAGATAATAAAGCCCCAGTGATGCCAGCGAACTGCCGATAAATGGGGCCGCTGGATGGTAGCTGGAAATATTCCAGTGTTTTTTGGAAATATTTTTGTAAAGATCAAAGGCGGCAGCCTGTTCTACAGGCACGCCAAGGCCCAGCTCATACATTTTGGCAAGCGTCAGGCGGGCGCCAAAAACGCCTCGCTTGGCTGCAAACTGAATAGCGGGAAGCGCCAGAGTATACCAGCCTTCATCGAAGGCTGTTTTACCCTGCCGATAGGCCTCAAGCGGGGATGAAAAACTCAACTGGGTTGTGAGATCTTCAAAAACCGCCGGATCCTCATCAATGGTGATGGGATCAACCGCCAGTGCTCCACTGGCGACAGCCACAAGCATTAGCGGCACTAACACCACTTTGATCAGGATTTTTTTTCCCGATGCCGCCAATGCAAGCACCTTTGACTTGTTACCTAACTCATACATCCGCATAACACTCTATTTCAGCCTTACCTCCAGGATGGGTCACCGCGCCGTATCTAGCGGGCCCCACCTGCTGTGCATATTTCCACAAGGTACCACTCTGATAAGGATTTTTTGGGGCAACCCATTGTTTTTTTCTGGTTTCCAACTCCTGGGCACTTAAATCCACGTCCATGGTGCCTTTATCCGCATCAATTGTGATCATGTCACCATCGCGTAACAGTCCAATTGGCCCCCCTTCGGCGGCCTCTGGTCCCACATGACCGATGCAAAACCCACGAGTACCTCCTGAAAAACGACCATCGGTGATCAGCGCGACTTTATCGCCAACCCCTTGCCCGTAAAGAGCAGCAGTTGTCGACAGCATTTCTCTCATACCAGGCCCTCCCTTGGGGCCTTCATAGCGAATAACAATGACATCGCCATCGTCATATTCGTTTTTCTTAACCGCTTCAAAAGCGTCTTCTTCGCAATCATAACAACGAGCCGGTCCGGTAAATTGCAGCTTTTGCAGGCCCGCAACCTTCACGATGGCTCCATCTGGTGCAAGATTACCTTTTAGTCCGACCACGCCGCCGGTTTTTGATAACGGCATATCAACGGGATAGACGACTTTTTGATCGCTGGAAAATGTGACCTTTTCGAGATTCTCGGCGATGGTTTTGCCGGTAACGGTAATACAATCTTTATGCAAAAAGCCCCCATCCAGCAGGACTTTCATGATCACTGGCACGCCGCCAATATCATAAACATCCTTGGCGACGTATTTTCCGCCAGGTTTGAGGTCAGCAATATAGGGTGTTTTGCGGAATATTTCGGCCACCTCGAACAGGTCGAAATCAATACCGATTTCATTGGCAATCGCTGGCAAATGCAGCGCGCCATTGGTTGAGCCACCCGTCGCTGCGATGATGGTCGCCGCATTTTCAAGGCTCTTGCGGGTGACAATGTCTCTGGGACGAATACCGTCCCGAAGGCAATCCATCACCGCCTGCCCTGACAGATCGGCATATTCATCACGCGATTCGTAAGGAGCTGGAGCGCCAGCCGAGCCGGGTAATGCCAACCCCATGGCTTCCGACACGCAGGCCATGGTGTTGGCCGTACACTGCCCCCCACACGACCCAGAACTTGGACAAGCCACCCCTTCCAGCTCGCACAGCTCTTCGGCGGTCATTTTGCCAGCGGTATATTTGCCAACGCCTTCAAAAACATCAACAACCGTCACATCCTTGCCTTTGTAGCGCCCGGGAAGAATGGTGCCTCCATACATGAAAACTGCTGGCACATTGAGACGCACCATGGTCATCATCATGCCGGGTAGCGACTTGTCACATCCAGCAATCCCCACCATCGCATCATAGCAATGACCGCGCATGGTCAACTCAACACTATCTGCTATGACTTCGCGCGAAATGAGCGAACTTTTCATGCCCTGATGCCCCATGGCGATGCCATCGGTGACCGTGATGGTGCAAAATTCGCGCGGCGTGCCATGAGCTTTTTCGACGCCGCGCTTGGCAGCTTGTGCCTGGCGCATCAAGTCAATATTGCAAGGGGCTGCTTCATTCCAGCAAGAAACCACGCCAACCAGCGGCTGGTGGATCTGTTTCTCCGTCATCCCCATGGCGTAATAGTAAGAACGATGAGGGGCGCGCTCTGGTCCCTCGGTGACATGGCGGCTTGGCAGTTTAGATTTGTCGAATTTGGTCATAAGGTCTGGTATCCCGGCATTTGAATGGAAGATCGATGGTGCAATTGGACCGAGTCCAATTCACCAACAGGTTGTCTCCCATCCATTTAACCCCGCTTGACGCGAGCTGCAATAATAACTGAACGATCGCGCGAGAAGAAAAACCAGGCACGCCAATTGATTGTGGGGAGTTTTGGGTGACATTGTGGCGCAAACGTGGCAAGCGCCGTGTCGGCGCGCCGGAATGGTTTACCCCTGTGGCTTATGAAGAACACCGCCGGTAAGCGGCTTGCCAACACCTGTAGTGCCAGGAAAGGTCAGCGGCAAGCCACGCAACGAGCGCACAGCCAGATAGGCAAAGGCCTCTGCTTCCATATAATCTGAAGACCAGCCAAGCTCTTCAGCGCTCAAAACCTCCCCGGACAGGCGCTTTTGCAACTCGGCCATCAACACCGGATTACGCGTCCCGCCCCCACAGACAATCCACTTCCTTGGCGGCGCTGGAAAAAAGAAATCGGCGCGCGCTACCGCCAATGCCGTGAACGAAGTGAGGGTCATAGCCCCCGATGGCAGGGACATTCCCGCTAATGGCTCAAGTGAAAAATGATTGCGATCCAGGCTCTTGGGCGGATCTTGCGAGAAATAGCTATTATTGAGCAGCGCGGCGAGCACACTTTCCTTCATACGCCCTTGCGCGGCGATCTTGCCCCCCTCGTCCATTTCTCCCGCCCCATGCTGGTTCACCCAGTCATTGATCAAGGCGTTGCCGGGCCCGGTATCAAAAGCGATCAGCTCTCCTTGTTCGCCAATATAGGTGACATTGGCAACACCGCCCACATTTAGCACCGCCACGGGCAATGCCAGCCCGGCCTGCCTGACAAGCGCTTGATGATAGATCGGAACCAATGGGGCCCCTTGCCCGCCAGCGTCCAGATCGGCTTGACGAAAATCACCAATCACCGGCAAATTGACCGTGTTGGCCAGCTCTTGACAATCGCCCAGCTGCACGGTCAAGCCCTCATCTGGGCGATGCAACACAGTCTGACCGTGAAATCCGATCAGGCCAATCTTTGAGCTATCCAGCCCCCATTGGGGATTCCCGGCAAAAGCGTTGAGCGTACTGCGAACAAAATCAATATGCTTATCTGTGACAATCTGCTCTGCCGTTGCCAGCCAGCCAGGCCGCTGATTTCTATCCGTTAAATCAATTGCCTGCGTCAGTGCTTTTTTGATCACTTGACGATCACTTGTCGTGAATTCTTGATGAAAAACGTCAAGCCGTTCTCGCTCGACCAGATCTTCGCCATCAGTTGTAATGATGGCCAGATCAATACCATCCCTCGAAGTGCCGCTCATCAGACCAATTGCTGTATATATCTTGCTCATCTGCGTCCCTTGGTGCATGGTGGCCGGAAATTCCAACACTAGCATTGCCAGAGACCATGACCAGCTATAAATCAGACTTTTTGCGCGTCATGCGCGAGCGCGGATATATCCACCAATGCTCCAACGAAGACGCGCTTGACGCCAAGGCAAGCTCTGGCATCATCACTGCCTATGTCGGGTTCGACTGCACCGCTGCCAGCCTGCATGTGGGCAATCTTTTGGGCATTATGATGCTGCGCAAACTCCAGCAGGCAGGTCACAAACCCATCGTACTGATTGGCGGCGGCACCACACGGGTGGGCGATCCTTCGGGCAAAGATGATACGCGCAAGCTGTTAAGCGATGAACAGATCAATGAAAATATTGCCAGTATCAGAACCGTGTTTGAGCGCTTCTTGACGTTTGGCGACGGCCCCACCGACGCGCTCTTGGTCAATAATGAAGACTGGTTGTTAAAGCTCAACTATATTGACTTTTTGCGCGATTATGGCCCCCACTTTACCATCAATCGCATGATGACCTTTGACTCCGTGAAGCTGCGCCTCGAGCGCGAGCAGCCCTTGACCTTCCTTGAATTCAATTACATGATTTTCCAGGCGTACGATTTTCTCGAACTCAACCGCCAGCACGATGTAACCCTGCAAATGGGTGGCTCCGATCAATGGGGGAATATCATCAATGGCATCGAACTTGGACGCCGGGTTGATCAAGCCGAGCTCTATGCATTGACCACCGCCCTGCTGACCACAAGCTCTGGCACCAAAATGGGCAAAACCGCCAAAGGGGCCGTCTGGCTCAACGAAGACATGCTAAGTCCTTATGATTATTGGCAGTTCTGGCGCAACACGGAAGACAATGATGTCGGGCGTTTTTTACGCCTGTTCACGGAACTGCCCCTTGCAGAAATTGCTGAGCTGGAAACACTTGAGGGTGCCGATCTCAACGAAGCAAAAAAACTGCTGGCAACCACCGCATGTGCCATGGCTCACGGGGAAGAAAAAGCCCTTGCCGCCTCGGAGACTGCGCGCAAAACCTTTGAACAGGGCACCATGGCATCAGGCCTGCCAAGCGTTGATATAAACGCCAGCGATCTCGACAATGGCCTTGGACTGCTCACGGCACTCGTCACCGCCGGTCTGGCCAGTTCGAACGGCGAGGCCCGCCGCCACATCAAGGGGGGCGCCGTGAAAATAAATGATGTAAAAGCCGAAAATGAAAAAAGACTGCTGGGTGGCGACGACATCAGCGATGACGGCGTTATAAAGCTGTCCGTTGGCAAAAAGCGCCATGTACTCTTGAAAACAACCTAGAGCGGTTTGCATTCACTCGCGGTCAGAAACAGCTGAACAGTTTTGCTTCGGTTTCAAGTTAAGAAATGCAGGATATATCTGGATATTTTCAAATTTCTTGACGCCGAAAACGGAGCAAAAATGTCAGCTGGAATGAT
>JAJRRW010000099.1 GCA_024279115.1 Alphaproteobacteria bacterium | reverse complement strand
CGCCCGCGCCCGTGCCCGTGCGCGATCGGCTCGCCTTAGTCGAGCCCGTGCCCGCGCCAGATATAAAAAACGTCGCAGTCGGAGAATTGCCAGACGCAAAATGGCGGCGCTGAACAAGCGATCATTTGTCGGTCAAAGCAAAAAAATCACGCCACGTAAAAAGTTGGAGGGACCGGTGCAGATCGTTGTTTCTTTGGCGACACAGCGTGTCAATATTTATAAGGGCGGCGAGGTCATTGCCAGCGCCAAAGTGTCGACCGGAAAATCGGGACACCGGACGCCCTCTGGTGTTTTCAGTATTATTCAAAAGCGTAAAATGCATTTTTCCAATCTGTATGATAATGCGCCCATGCCGTTTATGCAGCGGATGACCTGGTCGGGTATTGCCCTGCATGCAGGGAATGTATCGCGTCCCTATCAATCGCATGGTTGCATCCGTATGCCCTACGGTTTTGCCAAAAAACTGTTCAAGAGCACCCGCATGGGAGCTCACGTGATTGTCGCCTCGGGATCATCTTCGATGCAGCCAATCTCTCATATGAGTTTGATCCAGCCAATGTCGTCTGGCCCATTGCTGGCGAGCAAGGGAGTGCGAACGGCCGCGCTAAGTACCGATACGCCTGTTAAAAACAATGTCCCAGTGCTGGAAGCTGGCAAGGTTCCAGGTTTTATTGACCCGGTTGTGGTGGCAACAAGGCATTTGCAGCAAAAGCAGCTCGACCAGCAAGCAGCCGTTGCCGCCGGTCCTCAATACAAGCAGGCCCTCGAGCAGGCTCAAGCGCAGCTCGCTCATAGCAGGCAGCAGCTTGGTGTTGCCAGAAAACTTGGCCAAAAAGCGCAAAAAAGCCTCCGCAAGACTCGGTTGGCGGTTCGTCGGCTGAAACGGCAACGAGCATCACAGTTGCGCGCTCACAGCAAAGCGCAATGGCGAGCGAACTGGGCCAGGGACATTCTCGAGAAGCGCCGTGATACTCCCAAATATGAAGGTAAATGGATGGAGATGGCGTCGGCTCGTGTGGAAAGCCGCGATGCCTATGAACAACAGACAAAAGCGCGGCATGATGAAACAAGCCGGCGTCTGGATGTGGCAACAGCTTCTCTTGATCTGGTGACGAAGGAGATGCAAAAGGCGCGCGAGCTGGTGGCAACGCGTAACAATGGTTTGCGTGCCGCGGTACGTTTGTTAAAGCAGGCCCGCCAGGAGTATGGACAAAATCAGCGCCGTGTCATTGCCGAAAACAAAAATATAAAGATTGCCACCGCTGCTATACACGCCGCGAAAGCGCGCCAGAAACTGCCCTTGCGTATCTTGATTACGCCGCGTACAGGCATTGAGCGTATTAAAGCGGCGCAAAGACTGTTGGCTGAAATTGGCTATGAGCCAGGATATGCAGATGGCAAGGTCGGGAAAAATACGCGTCTTGCCATTAATGCGTTTCAGCAGGAAATCACAGTCGCTGTGACCGGCAAAATTTCCGACAAGCTCATTGAGGAGCTTCATTCGCGAGCCGGACGCGCACAGCCCAAAAGCGCCCATATGTATGTTCGTCAAGGATTTACAAAATTGTTTGATACAGCCGTCGATATTGCGGAGCCTGGAAAGCCTCTTGGCACTCATCTATTTACCGCCATGCATTTTGAAAAGGGGGCGGGGGCTGCCAAATGGACCGCTGTGACGATCAAGAGTGCAACGGGCCGATCTGCCCGCAAAGGCAAGAAGGCTGGCAAGCGCCTCAAAACGACCGTGGTGGCGGTTAGTGCGCAACAGGCCCTTGATCGCATAACGCTGCCAGCGCCTGTTCGGCGTCAATTATCGATGTTGCTAACCCCGGGATCGTCGATGGTGATCTCTGACAAGGGCATGAGCCATGAAACCGGCAAGGGGACCGACTTTGTTGTGCTGACCAGATAGCAGGTACAGTTTTGATTGCTGGATTGATCGCCGGAAAAGCAGCGGGCTCGCTGCGTTCAGATCAAGGCAAGATGGCTGGGCGTTGCGTTCTCGTGGGTCCCGCCAGCTAGCCTGTGGTCATGATAACGCGATAATGCAACTCACTTGGCGATGACTTCACAAACACCACGTGAACGCCTGGGGATACCAGCAAAGTCTGGTCTGGCATGACAACCAGCTCAATCGATTTTGGTGTTTTGTTTTGCAACATTCCCATCAGGCCGGTGCGTTTTCCGCCGAGATTGGAATTTCGAACAATGCGATTGATGTGAATGCCGCCTTTGTCGTCGACACCCTTGAATTGATACAGCAGTGTATCAGCACCATTGTCGGATTTTGCGTAGGCGATGGTCTCGCCAGCGCGTGCAACACGATTATTTGACAGATCGCCAATATATGCCATTTGGGGAGTGGAGGAGCTGTTGAATATGGACGCGCCACCTGACAAGAAGACGGTGACCAGCAGGGCCAATATAGAACGTGTTTTCATACCATACTCCATCAAACAAAAAAACCGGCATATCGTGATAGCTATCTAGAGCCCAGACTCTGAATAACTTACTGCTCATTAAGCCTGCAAAATGGTTGATAAAGTATTAATCGCTCAGCAATGACCCCGATTTCAAGCGGTCATGAACAGATTGCGCACCGTTTGTCCCGGTCGGGGAAGATTTCGCGGACGCAGGCGCTGCGAATCAGCTATTGAAGCAGGTATGGCTCAATCTGAATTACAAACCAGTATGGTGATGAGCGCCGTAACGGCCTTGCTTAATCGCCTGGACTATCGGCGCGCCGGGGTGGCAATGGCGGCATTGCTTGCATTGGGGCTATTGTTTTCCCAATTTGTATCAAACGATATGGGGCGAGTGGTGGTGATAGCGGTGTTTTCGTTGCTGGTCATGCTCGGCCTCCTGGCTCTGGCCGGACTTTCCAGCGGTCTCATCAACATCGGGAGCCATCAGCAAACAACGAGTGACGGTCTGGCATTGCTTGATGAGTTGCCAGAGGGGGTGCTGGTAACAGATAGCAATAAAAATGTGCTGTTTGCCAATGCGGCCTATTTTCAAATAGCTGGTCCAGGTGCCACGAACGCGCCAACGATTGAGGAGCTGTTTGCTGGCGAAGTTGCGGCCGCCGAACCGATCTATCGGCTCAATCAGGCCGTTAAAAACAGCGAGAACTGGCAAGAGGAGTTTCGCGTATCCAGTATTCCTGCCGGGAATGAGCAGTTGGAGGGGGAGGCTTCCTGGTATCGCATTAGTGTTGCGCCACATGGGAGGTGGCAACGCGGCACGCTCCTGACTGGCTCGAATGACCAAGCGCCTGGATTATCCTCTTTGCAAAGCCATGATGACAGCGGACGAGCGATCGTCTGGCAAATAGCGGAAATCTCCAGCGAACGACATCGCCAGGAGGAAAGCTTTGGCAAACTGCAAGAGATCATCGACTATCTCGATCAGGCTCCGGCGGGGTTCTTTTCTGCTGATGACAAGGGGCGTATTGACTATCTTAACGCAACATTGGCGGGGTGGCTGGGATTGGATCTGGCGGATGCGGTGGCCTCGCAGCTCTGGTTGAAGGATATTGTCTCGGGGGATGGGGCGACCTTGTTGGCCCAAAAGTCGCTTGCCCAGGGCGATAGTGATAAGCTGACCTATGATCTGGATCTGATCAGACAGGATGGCACATCGCTTCCCGTTCGTTTGCTACACCAAACAGTGTCTGAAGGCGGGCGTGCAAATCAATCGCGAACTCTGGTTCTCAACAGGGCGCCAGGAGCCGAAGCGGGAGAAGATCTGCGGGCGGCAGAGGTGCGGTTCGCGCGCTTTTTTCACTCGGCGCCCATCGCCATTGCCACACTGGACAAACAGGGGGTGGTGGGCAGTACGAATGCCGCCTTTGCCCGTATGTTCGCCAAAAGCATGAGCGCCCAAAACTTGCCAGATGCGCGCGAAGACGGGGTCGATATCATATCGCTGGTCATTGAAGAAAATAAAGAGGAGGTCTCGCTTGCTTTGGAGCGTGCCTCAAACGGCCAGGTGAAGATCAGTCCTTTGAATGTGTCGTTCAGCGGCGACACGGAGCAAACGGGTCGGCTGTATTTTTCGCCGGCTGGCAGTATTGATCGTGAAACCGATAGCAAATATGGCGGTGCCATTTTATACGCCATTGATACGACAGATCAAAAGTCGATGGAACGGCAGATGGTGCAGGGGCAAAAAATGCAGGCCGTGGGGCAGTTGGCTGGCGGCATCGCGCATGATTTCAATAATGTGCTCACAGCGATCATCCTTGGTACAGATGAACTATTGGGGAGCGTGCGCCCGACGGATCCTGGTTTCAAAGACATTATCAGCATCAAGCAAAACGCCAACCGAGCCGCATCTCTGGTGCGACAGATCCTGGCATTTTCCCGCCGCCAGACCCTGCGGCCCGAGGTGCTCAATCTCAATGATGTGGTATCCAATTTGTCCATTTTGCTTGATCGTTTACTTAGCGATAATGTCAAACTCAATATGGAGCGTTATCGCGATTTGTGGCTGGTGCGCGCCGATGAGACGCAGTTTGAACAGGTGATCATCAATCTGGCCGTTAACGCGCGCGATGCCAGGCCGGCTGGCGGTGTCGTGACGATTGCCACCCGCAATATTACCCAGCGCATGTCTGCCGATCTGCAGGATCAGGGCATGCAGTTGGGGGAATATGTGCTGATCGAGGTCTCGGATACGGGGTCAGGCATGACCAAGGAAGTCAGGGACAAGGTGTTCGAGCCCTTTTTTACCACCAAAGGTGTGGGCAAAGGAACCGGGCTCGGCCTTTCCATGGTCTATGGTATCGTCAAGCAAACCGGTGGCTTCATCTATATTGACAGTACGGTTGGCGTGGGCACAACCTTCAGGATTTATCTGCCGCGGCAAGAAGAGGACCTTGAAGAGGTCGCCAGCAAGCAGTTGCAGGAAAAACAAAAAGCCAAGAAAAACAAGCCCGATCTGACTGGTACAGAGACCATCTTGCTGGCGGAAGATGAAGAGGCGGTGCGAGGCTTTTCTGCAAGAGCCCTTCGCAAGCGCGGTTATGAGGTGTTCGAGGCGGGAACGGGCGTGCAGGCCCTGGAGGTTATGAATGATCTTGAGGGACGGATCGATCTTGTGGTTACGGATGTTATGATGCCCGAGATGGATGGACCGACCATGGCCAAGGAAATGCGCAATGAAAATCCGGAGCTGAAAATCATTTTTGTATCGGGCTTTGCTCGTGAAATTCTTGATGAGGAAGATGATTTCATATTCATGGCCAAGCCATATGGATTGAAAGATCTGGCTGCCAAGGTGAAAGAGGTACTTGCTGATTGAGCTGTTGACTGGTCGATCAGCGGGCCGATTCCCCGCCCCAGCACATGTTCTTATAGTGTTCGCATAGAAATTTTGATATGATGTCTAAGTAGTTGAATAATAGGAAAATTAATCGACCTCTCTCGAGAGGCTTGCAAGGTGAGAACAAAAGTGGTACATTTAGTCAGATTGTACAGGTCCCCATTTTGTGAAATAAGGAGAGGTCACCATGCCGAGAAGCCAATTCGAGATTATCGAGGGAGGTAATATGGACAAGAAAAAAGCCATCGATGCTGCGCTGTCACAGATCGAGCGGGCCTTTGGCAAAGGGTCGATCATGCGTCTTGGAGAAAACAAGACGATTGAGATTGAAGCGATCCCGTCAGGATCTTTGGGATTGGATATTGCCCTTGGTATTGGCGGCTTGCCGCGCGGTCGGGTCGTCGAGATATATGGCCCTGAATCTTCGGGCAAGACAACGCTGGCTTTGCACATTATTGCCGAGGCCCAAAAAATGGGCGGCACCTGCGGTTTCATTGATGCAGAGCATGCTCTTGATCCAATCTATGCCGAGAAACTGGGGGTGGATGTGGATGATTTGCTGGTCTCGCAGCCTGATACTGGGGAGCAGGGACTGGAGATCACCGATACGCTGGTGCGTTCGGGGGCTCTTGATATTGTGGTCATCGATAGTGTGGCAGCCTTGACCCCCAAAGCAGAACTTGAAGGTGAAATGGGAGACAGCCTGCCAGGCTTGCAGGCGCGCTTGATGTCGCAGGCTTTGCGCAAACTGACAGGCTCCATTGCAAAATCCAATACCATGGTGATTTTTATCAATCAGATCCGTCATAAAATCGGTGTGATGTTTGGATCGCCAGAGGTCACAACAGGTGGCAATGCCTTGAAATTTTACTCATCCGTTCGTCTCGATATCCGGCGTATTGGCCAGATCAAGGATCGTGATGAGGTGATCGGCAATCAGACCCGGGCGAAAGTGGTCAAGAACAAAGTGGCGCCGCCGTTCCGTCAGGTCGAATTTGATATCATGTATGGAGAGGGCATATCGAAGCTTGGGGAAATCATCGACCTTGGCGTCAAGGCCGATATTGTTGAAAAATCGGGTTCCTGGTACTCCTATGATAGCCAACGGCTTGGTCAAGGACGTGAAAACTCCAAGGGTTATTTGCGTGATAACCCTGAATTATGCGCGAAAATTGAGCTTGAAATCCGTAAGAATGCGGGGCTTGTCGTCGATGATATGCCAGAGGATGAGATTGCCAAGGAAAAGGCCGGGGATGATCTTGATGCTGCCGAGAGCGCATAGCTTGCAAGGCATCGCTATTTTGAGAGATGATGCGGCGATCGAAAATGGGCGCGCGGATTTACCATACTGACTTCAGCGGCCCCGTAAGGGGCCGTTATGTTTTTGAAAAATCGCAAAAATGTGATTTGATGATGGGGCTTGTGTAAACAGTTTTTCCGACGCTGGACAGTCATGTCGCAGGATTGTAAAACTGCGGTCATGTGAGCACGGGTGAGCTTATAGCGCGCACTCGATGTTTTTATCCAATGACCATTATATTGGGTTGTGGATCCCGTTAAAGCAGACGTTCTGCATCATGAAGAAGTGAACTAAATGACAGGTGTCAACGAGATAAGACGTGGTTTTTTGGATTTTTTCCAGAAAAACAATCATGAGATAGTGCGGTCGGGATCGCTTGTCCCGAGCAATGACCCGACCTTGATGTTTACCAATGCGGGTATGGTGCCGTTCAAAAACCTGTTCACAGGTCTTGAAACTCGTGACTACCAACGAGCGGTTTCGGCGCAACAATGCGTGCGAGCAGGGGGCAAGCACAATGATCTCGACAATGTCGGGTTCACGGTTCGCCACCACACATTTTTTGAGATGATGGGTAATTTTTCCTTTGGCGACTATTTCAAGGATGACGCCATCAATTTCGCCTGGCAACTGATCACCAAAGAATTTGGTGTCGACAAGAGCAAGCTGCTCGTCACGGTCTATGTGGATGATGATGAAGCGTTCAATATCTGGAAGAAAGTCACCGGATTTTCCGACAAGCGGATCATCCGCATTGCCAGCAGTGATAATTTCTGGTCGATGGGGGAAACTGGACCCTGCGGCCCTTGCTCGGAGATTTTTTATGATCATGGCGATCATATTCCAGGCGGGCCTCCAGGATCACCCGATGAGGATGAAGACCGGTTTGTTGAGATCTGGAATCTGGTGTTCATGCAATATGAGCAATTGTCTCCTGGCAAACGCATCGATTTGCCCAAGCCCTCGATTGATACGGGTATGGGGCTCGAGCGCATGGCCGCCTTGATGCAGGGCACCAACGACAATTATCAAACTGATCTGTTCAAGGCCTTGATCCGCGCGTCAGTAGAGGCTTGCGGTGTTGATGCGCACGGCGATAATAATATCTCGCACCGGGTCATTGCAGACCATTTACGCTCTTGCAGTTTTTTGATTGCTGATGGCGTTCTGCCGTCCAAGGAAGGGCGCGGCTATGTCTTGCGGCGGATCATGAGGCGGGCCATGCGGCATGGCAATCTGCTGGGAGTTAGCGAACCCATTCTCTATAAGCTGCTGCCAGCTCTCATCAAGGAAATGGGCGAGGCCTATCCCGAGCTGGTACGCGCCAAAGCACTGATCAGCGAGACCCTGCAATTGGAGGAGACCCGTTTTCGCAAGACACTGGATCGCGGCATCAGCCTTCTTGATGCTGAGACCAGGAGTTTTAAAAGCGGCGATGAGCTTTCGGGCGACGTGGCCTTCAAGCTATATGATACTTATGGTTTTCCCCTCGATCTCACGCAAGATGCTCTGAAAAACCGTCAGATTTCTGTCGATGTCAGCGCCTTTGACAAGGCTATGGAACGCCAGCGCGCCGAGGCCCGTAAAGGCTGGTCGGGTTCAGGAGATGCCGCCACCGAACAAATCTGGCTGGAATTGCGCGAAAAACTGGGGGCCACAGAGTTTCTTGGCTACAACTCCCAGCAAGCCCTTGGCACGATCACAGCGTTCATTAAAAATGGCAAAACCGTCAAGAAAATCGGCAAAGGGGAGGAGGCATTTCTGATCTCCAACCAGACACCGTTTTATGGAGAATCAGGCGGTCAGGTTGGTGATACCGGCGTCATTACGGGGGCCAAAGGTGCTCGTTTTATCGTTACAGATACATTGAAAAAAGCTGGCGATCTGGTGGTACATATGGGCCGTGTGAAACAGGGTCATTTTATCTTGGACGAACCCATAGAGATGGCGCTCAATCAGCAAAAACGCTCGACGCTCAAAGCCAATCATTCCGCCACGCATCTGTTGCATCAGGCCTTGCGTCTCGTGCTGGGAGACCATGT
Source organism: Alphaproteobacteria bacterium (assembly GCA_024279115.1). Taxonomy (GTDB): domain Bacteria; phylum Pseudomonadota; class Alphaproteobacteria; order Rhizobiales; family JAKIUO01; genus JAKIUO01. Next base: position 20,350 of record JAJRRW010000099.1, on the reverse strand, counting down.
TACACAAAAAGGCTCTCAGGTCACTCCCGACCGGTTACGGTTTGACTTTGCCCACCCCAAGGCTCTGAGCGTAGATGAAGTGGAAAAAATCGAGAGAATTACCAATCAGATCGTGCTGCAAAATGGACAGGTCAGCACAAGGCTGATGGGACAAGATGAAGCGATTGAAGCTGGTGCCATGGCGTTGTTTGGCGAAAAATATGGCGAAGAGGTTCGCGTCGTTTCGATGGGCACAGGTGATGGCGGGCAAGAGATCGCCAGCGATCGCGCTGACACGCCCTATTCAGTCGAGTTATGCGGCGGCACCCATGTCGAGCGAACAGGCGATATTGGACTGATCAAAATCATCTCGGAAACCGCCGTCTCGGCAGGTGTGCGCCGGATCGAGGCGCTAAGCGGCCAGGGCGCGCTGGCCTATCTGGGGGAACAAGACGAGCGCCTCAAAGAGGTCTGCGATATATTGAAGACGACCCCGGTGGATGTGCCCGAGCGGTTGCGCTCGCTGCTTGATGAGCGGAAAAGTCTCGAAAAAGCACTGGCCGATGCCAAGCGAAAATTAGCCATGGGAGGCGGTGGTGGAAATGGCAGTGGCGGTGATGACATACGTTCGATCGGTACGCTGAAATATTTTGCTCGCAAGGTGGAAGGCATTCCCCCCAAGGACCTGCGCGGCCTTGTCGATGATGGCAAGCAGCAGATTGGCTCTGGCATTGTGGCGATTGTCACTGTGACAGAGGAGGGCAAAGCTGGCTTGTCTGTTGGTGTCACCAGCGATTTAACAGGCCAATATGATGCAGTTGATCTGGTAAAAACTGGATCAGCCATTCTGGGCGGCAAGGGCGGCGGCGGGCGCCCCGACATGGCGCAGGCAGGAGGGCCAGATGCGGCCAGAGCACAAGACGCGCTCGATGCGATCGAGAAACGCATTGGTCAACTCGTGGGCGACAAGGTATGAGTGGAGCCGTTGAGCATCCTTCTTCTCAACGGCAATCTTTGCGTCGGCGTGTTTTTGAAGTGGCCGAGAGCGGTCGTGAGGATGATTTTCCAAGCCGGCTATTCGACGGTTTTTTAATCACCCTTATTTTGCTCAATGTGACCGCGTTTGCCGCCGAAACCGTTTCTGAAGTACATGCTAAATGGCAACGTGAACTCTATCTGTTTGAGCTGTTTTCGGTTGCCATTTTTACTCTGGAATATGTTTTGCGGATCTGGGCCGCCGTGGAAGTACCATTTTTACAGCGAATGCCCGCCTGGAAAGCCCGCGTGAAATTTGCAGGCCGGCCCTTTTTGATTATTGATCTGCTTGCCATTTTGCCGTTTTATCTGAGCTTTTTGTTTCCATTCTTTGATCTGCGCGTGCTGCGATTGTTCCGCGTCGTGCGGTTTTTGAAACTGGCGCGTTATTCACCGGCCCTGCACACATTGATGAAGGTGATGTCCAACGAACGCCGGGCCCTGATGGGGGCTTTGATCCTGACATTGACCATGCTGCTATTTGCTTCGACCGGCATTTATTTTATCGAAAGAAATGTTCTCGATACGCAGTTTTCGTCTGTGCCCGCAGCAGCATGGTGGGCCATGGCCACGCTGACCACCGTTGGCTATGGGGATATTACGCCGGTGACGGTCCTTGGTAAAATATTTGGTTCGGTTGTCATGTTGATCGGGCTGGGGCTGTTTGCGTTGCCGATTGCCATCATTTCAACGGGCTTTGCACAAGAATCCTCACGCCGTGACTTCGTCGTTACCTGGTCGCTGCTGTCGCGTATTCCCTTGTTCTCGCAACTCAATGCCAAATCCATCGCCGAACTTATGAATTTCCTGCAAGCCCATAGCTATCCTCCGCACTGGGAAATTATCCGCGCTGAAGAACCCGGGAATTCCATGTATGTTATCGCCAGCGGCGAGGTGCTTATAGAGCGGATGGAGGGCTCAGTGACCCTTCATTCTGGTGATTTCTTTGGTGAAATCGCCATGATTGATCAAATACCCTATGAGTTCACCTATAGCACACTGGTTCATACGAAAATTCTGGAACTTAGCCGCGATGACTATATGCGCCTGTGCCGTGCTCAACCAGAAATATGCGACCATATCGGAGCGGTGGCGGTGGCCCGCCAGTTTGCGCGCGACCGTGGACAGGCCGAACCCTCAGGTGTGGATCATAAATAATCGCTCAGCGAACGGGCCCCTGTTAGAGCGGTTTGCATTCACTCCCGGTCAGAAACAGCTGAATAGTTTTGCTTCGGTTTCAAGTTAAGAAATGCAGGATATATCTGGATATTTTCAAATTTCTTGACGCCGAAAACGGCGCAAAAATATCGGCTGGAATGATTGCGGGTGAACGCAAACTGCTCTAGCGCTCCCCCTTTAACGGCTCTGCCGTTTTTTATTGAACAGGTTTGCGTGGCCGCTTTGTGGGCTTGAGGGAGGGTCGAGGGGTAACTTGACGAAACCTGTAATGTTCACTTGCCCCGCTTAAGGCTGCTTAGGTGTCTGAGCTGGCCCGGGGAGCGGGGGCTTGTGGCCAGCCGAGGTGTCAATGGAGACGGGTTCCGCGTGGCTTTTATCGAGTTCCAGCAATATGGCGGTTGTCGCAAGCCCGGTTTGTGGCAGGTTGATATCTCGTTCAAACGCCTTGATCGCCCGCTCCGTGCGCGATCCGTAAATGCCGTCAATCCGTCCTTTGTAATAGCCATGCTGGCGTAGGTCGGTTTGCACGAGTTTCATATCCGATTTCTTCGTAATGACATCGGCTTCTTGCAAGAGCTCGATTTTGCGCGAGAACGCTTTGGCGCTGACCGCCGTGTTGGCAATGGTTTTATATTTGGTGCGACCAATGATACGGCCATTTTTAACCGTCAGTTCGCGTTGCTGATAGGTTCCCACATTGATGCCAATGACAACGGGTCCTTGCTTGGTGTCCATTAGCAAAGGCGAACCAGAGGAGGCTTCTCCCGTATCGCATTGATGCAGGATCAAGGATTTGGGAACCGCAAAATGCTTCTTGATGCTCCGCCATTTCAGCTTTCCATAATTCCTGTTGATCGCACAAGATCTCGAATAGGCAATTTGCCAATTTCCATAATCCGTGTGATAGGCGACTTGGAACAGTTTTTTGTCGCGAGCCGCTGCCTCAAGCTTGGGGTGATCCAGATTGAGTGGTTTAAACCAGCCTTTTTGGCATATTGGTTTCTCAAGGCGAGCAATCGCCCAGTCACGCGCTGCACCAATCGGCGGTTTGCGGCTTAGTTTTGAGGTTCCCGTGACGATAAATTTTCGGGTTTGCCCAGAGCGGTTTCCAGCCAGTCTGGAATAGATCTGGGAGTTCTTTTTTGCGGATTTTAGTTTGAACAAGAAAGACGATAGATAAAGTCTGTTTCGCTTGCGGCGGCCATAAAGGCAATGAGAGGCCGTCGCAATCATTGCCGGGCCGACACAAAAAGCCGTACATAATGTGTTGGTCTTTGGATTGTGCAAAAGGCCGATCTGGCGATCAAGCTTTTTGTAGCGTTGAGGAAGGCGCTGGCGCTGATCCTTGCCAAACACCGCGACGGGGGTGAGTAAATCAGTCTTTTGGGTCACAAAATTTTGATGAGCGGGAGAAAGTAAAACACCGTTAAAAGGGAGCGAATGTGCGGAAATTTTGAAAGACGAGAGTCCCGCATAGGCGGCGACAAGTGCCAGGGTCGCAGTCAAAACAGTCTTGAAGCAAGATAGGCTATTACCCCCGAATGGCGTAATTTCCCGCATTTTTAGAGGGGCAGGGAACCGCTGTTTGCAGATTAAATCATTTCTTGTGAGCGCTCGTTTCAATCGCAAAGAGCTCCCCTTTCTTACATGGTTCCAAAGTCGACTATTTTTCGCCAGACGGTTGAGCTTTGCCCTACATTACCATATTTTAATCTACAGGAAAGTGCATCATAGCGCCACAAACACTATATATATCTCCAGCAAAGATAAACACGCCAATTTAACTGTTATTAAAAGAGGATAACTGGATGACTACGCAAAGTCCTATTTCAACAGCAATAAGCAGCAAAAAAACCGGTCTGATGATGACAAGTCTTGTACTTGGTCTCGGGGGTGCCGGCACAATGCTGGTTTCACAAGCACCAACCGCCAATGCACAGCTTTCGCAAAACGGAGGCATCGCAGAACTGGGCAATGCGCCCATGAGCTTTGCCGATCTGGTTGAGCAGGTGCGACCGGCTGTTGTCAGTATTTATGTAACTGGCTCCGTTTCTAAAGGGCGAAAGAACAAGCGCAGCAAGCGCCGCGGCCAGCCCGATCTGCCCGATGGACATCCGCTCAATAAATTTTTCAAGAAGTTTGAAAAAGATTTTGGTGGGCAGGGCCCCAGTTCTCGCCCCATGCGTGCACAAGGCTCCGGTTTTATCATCTCCCCCGATGGGTATGTGGTGACCAATCATCATGTTGTGCGCAATGCTGACCGCATCAAGATCGCACTCAATAATGGCAAGCGCCTTGATGCAAAGCTCATTGGTTCCGATCAAAGAACTGATATTGCGCTTTTGAAAATTGAAAAAGCTGGCACCTATCAGTCGGTTCGTTTTGCCACCAAGGAAGCCAGAGTTGGCGACTGGGTATTGGCGATCGGTAATCCGTTTGGTCTCTCCAGCACGGTAACAGCGGGTATTGTCTCGGCGCGCGGGCGTGATGTGGGGGATAGTCCTTATGACTTCATTCAGATTGATGCCGCCGTCAATAAGGGTAATTCCGGGGGGCCAACCTTTAACCTTTCGGGCAATGTTGTTGGCGTCAATACCTCCATCATCAGTCCCTCTGGTGGTAATGTAGGCATAGCCTTTGCCGTTCCAGCTACTCTGGTGCAATCGATTGTTGATCAGCTCAAGAAAACCGGCTCTGTCAGTCGCGGCTGGCTTGGCGTACAAATCCAGAGTGTCAGCGATGATATGGCGGCCAGTCTGGGGCTTGAAAAAGCCAATGGCGCGATTATTGGTAAACTGACCAAGAATGCACCAGCCGAGAAGTCCGGCATGCAGATTGGCGATCTGATCCTTGAAGTCAATGGCGCGAAAGTCAAAGACAGCCGGGATCTGGCACGTAAAATTGCCGCCCTTTCTCCCAACAGCAAAACAGACCTGACTATCTTCCGCGATGGTCGCCAGCAAAATCTGACTGTCAAGCTTGGACGCTTCCCCGGTTCCAAGAGCCTTGCCTCCCTGACCAAGGGAAAAGGCGGCGGACAAGAGCTGGAAAGCCTTGGACTGTCATTGGCCTCGGCCTCTGATTTTGCCAAAGGTTCAAAGCAAGGTGTCTATGTGACCGATGTTGATCAAAAGTCGATTGCCGCAGACAAAGGTTTGCGCCGCGGTGATATCATTCTTGATGTCAACGGGCGTTCTGTCTCCACGCCGGACGATGTTATTCGTGCGGTCAAGAGTGCCAAGACAAAAGGCCGTCGCGCCGTGCTGGTGCGCTTTCGTTCCCGCAAGCGTGAAGCGTTCGTTGCTTTGCCAATCAATGGGCGCGGTTAACTCAAACTTGAAGGGAGCCGCATCCGTTTAGCGACTGGTGCGGCTCTTTTTCGTCTTTGTGACTTTGTATGAAGGGGGGGGCTATGCGTGTACTGCTTGTGGAAGATGATCGCGAGGCGGCTCTTTATCTCTCCAAGGCCTTGGCTGAATCCGGACATAGCGTCAAGATCGCCCATGACGGGGAAGAAGGGCTGGAATTTGCCCGCTCCAAAGAACATGATGTGTTGATTGTCGACCGCATGTTGCCACGCCTTGATGGCCTGGCCATGATTGAGACCTTGCGTACAGAGGCAATTGGCGTCCCCGTTCTCATCTTGAGTGCCCTTGGTGAGGTTGATGATCGCGTCAAGGGGCTGAAGGCTGGAGGGGATGATTATCTTACCAAACCCTATGCCTTTACCGAACTGTTGGCCCGCGTCGAGGCCTTGCACCGCCGCGATAGTTTTGAGCAGGGGCAAACCGGCTATCAGGTCGGAGATCTGGTTCTTGATCGGTTGACGAGGCAGGTGGTGCGCAGGGATAGAAATATTTTATTGCAGCCGCGTGAATTCCGTTTGCTGGAATATCTGATGCGCCATGCCGGTCAGGTTGTCACCCGCACCATGTTGCTGGAAAATGTCTGGCACTATCATTTTGATCCGCAAACCAATGTAATTGATGTGCATATATCGCGATTGCGCGCCAAGATTGATAAAAACTTTGACACGGCCCTGCTGAAAACCATTCGCGGTGCGGGATATATGATCCGTGACGACACTTAGAAAATTATTCAAGAGTACGACATTTAGGCTATTATTGGTCTTTGCGGTGCTGTTCGCGGCGGCTGCAACGCTGGTGATTGTCTATATCAGCTGGAACTCCAATCGGGTATTAGAGGGGCGGCTCAAGCAAACCATTCTGGCCGAAACCCTCGGGCTGGCAGAGCAATATCGATCTGGCGGCGTCACAAAGCTGGCGAAAATTATCAATCGCCGGATTATCACCCCCAGCAATACCCTTTATCTTGTGACCGATGGTGATGGCGGCTGGATTGCCGGCAATGTCAAGGCGCTGACCCGCGAATTATGGGACGCTCAGGGCCGGGTCGAATTCGCCTATCAGCGAAATGGGGCAAGGGGCCGCGAAATGCGTCATGCGGTGGCCAGAATCTATCGTCTGGCCAAGGGCTATCGCTTGATGGTGGGGCGTGATGTGGAAGATCAACGCCAGTTCACTCAAATTATCCGCAATGCGGTATTGTCCGGCCTGGCCTTTATGGTTCTGGTTGGACTTGGCGGTGGCTGGCTGGTCAGCCGTGATTTGTTGCGGCGCATTGACGGGGGCACCAGGACCAGTCGGGTTATCATGGCAGGCGATATGTCCCAGCGCGTGCCGATTGACGGGTCCGGGGACGAGTTTGATCGCCTCGCTATTAATCTCAATGCCATGCTTGAGCGCATCGAACAATTGATGAATGGATTGCGTGAAGTGTCCGATAATATCGCTCATGATCTCAAAACGCCTTTGAGCCGGATGCGCAACCGGGTCGAGACGGCGCTGCGCGATAAAAGCCGCGTCGATTGTCGTGAGGTGCTGGAAAAGACCATTGAAGAAAGTGATGAGTTGATCCGCACCTTCAATGCGTTATTGTCGATTGCCCGCTTGGAAGCGCGCAGCAATAGCAATAATTTTGCGCTTAATGATTTGCAGGAACTGGTCAGCGGGGTCGCGGAACTCTATGAGCCGCTGGCGGAACAAAACAATATGCAACTTGTGATGAAGAGCGGACCATCAGCGAACATCAATGTTGACCGTCAGTTACTTGGTCAAGCGATCGCAAATCTGATTGAAAATGCGCTCAAATATGGAGGCTCGGACGCCAGCAGTTCCGGCGCTAAAAATGGTCGTGGCAAGCTGACAATTGAAGCGGGGCTTTGGCCCAGCGGCAAAAGTGACGACAAGCAAAGCGCATTTTTTATCGTTGTTAGCGACGAGGGAGAAGGCATTGCCAAAAAAGATATTGAGCTAGCCATGAAGCGTTTTGGTCGGCTCGAAAAAAGCCGCTCAAAACCCGGTACCGGACTGGGGCTATCTCTTGTCTCTGCCGTTGCCAAATTGCATGGCGGGACGCTAAGCCTTGACGATAATCAACCCGGCCTTGTCGCCAGACTGGTCATCCCTTTTGACAAGGACGAGTTCGCGCAATCAGGTCAAACGCCTATTTGAGCCAAGGAGGGGGCGGTTACGGGTGTTTATGAGAGCAATCTTGCTCATATCTCCGTGTCTTTGCGTGAGTGGTGATAGTGATGTCTGCTCTTGAGGCGCGAATGGCGCCCGCCAGCAGGGTGATCAGCAAGGCAGATCCAAGGCCATTGCTAAAGGCGTCCAGGCTGCCCTGCCAGGCAGGAGCGGCGCCAAGGAGAAAAAACACTGACAGGTAATCGATTGTACGCATGTTGCACTCCTTTTTGTTTAAAAGTGACAAAAACAGTCGTAGTTTTACGCGATTTAAGCGATTCTGCCAAGGTTGGTGTCTTATTGTCATTGCTGTTTGTGGATATCATCTGAGCATGATCGAGCGCGCCGGGAAGATCTGCCAACCCTTGGTGGTTTTGTTCATCAACAGTGAGCATTTGTTTGTTTGCTGTGGGATTGAACTATCTGATAGTATTCAGCGAATCACTCGAAACAAGAACGATTGTGCAAGGAGCCTAATATGACCGATGGAGATACGAATGTAACGCGGAACGAGTCCATTTCCGCTCTTGTGAAGTCCAGTATTGAGCAGGCGCAGAAATCGCATCTGACCTATGTCGAGATCAGTGAACGAGTGCGCCCGGAAACTGTTGATGCAAGCGAGATAGAATTCAATGAAAGAGCCCTCGATCTGGCAAAATATGATACCGAGGAGACGTTCAAACTGGCTTTGAAACTTACCGATATGTCTGACGAACAAGAAGCTGTTGCTTTGCGCGACAAGCATATCAAGGCTCAAAACGAGGAAATGGCCAAGCGGGTTGCAGAGTTGCAAATTCTGGCGCAAGGGAAGACTGAGCCATCCCCAACGGACAATGAACCAGCAGCCGAGCTGATTGTCTCAGAAGTCGCGGCAGCGGAACCAGATGAAAAGCCGATGGCACAAGCAGCCGTATCTTCTGCAGCTTTAGCTGGAATAGTGGGTGCTGCGGCAGCCACCGCAGCAATGGCTGACAAGGCTACCATTTTTGAGGCGCCAGAGCTTGATGCTGCCGCCGTCATCGAAGAAGTTACAGCTCCCGATGAGACGATTTCAGAGGCTAGCATGGAAGCCGAAATTCAGGCCCTGGCGAGCAAGATCCATGATGTAGAGAATGTGAAAAACGACACACCGGAAGTGAGAGATTTCGATTCGGAAAATGTCGAACTCATCTCGGATAATTCTGTGCTCGAAGAGGCCCCTGAGGTTGAAGTTGCCGCTCCTATGGTTGAGGAGATCGCGCAGATTGAAGTTGGCGCTTCAGTTGTCGAGGAGATTGCGCAGATTGAGGTTGGTGCTCCTGTTGTTGAGGAGATTGCCGAGGTAGAGGTTGGTGCTCCTATTGCTGAGGAGATTGCCGAGGTAGAGGTTGGTGCTCCTGTTGCTGAGGAGATTGCCGATATTGAGGTTGATGCTCCTGTTGCTGAGGAGATTGCCGATATTGAGGTTGTCGCTCCTGTTGTTGAGGAGGTTGCCGATATTGAGGTTGGTGCTCCTGTTGTTGAGGAGATTGCCGATATTGAGGTTGATGCTCCTGTTGTTGAGGAGATTGCCGATATCGAGATTGTCGCTCCTGTTGCTGAGGAGATTGCCGATATTGAGGTTGTCGCTCCTGTTGTTGAGGAGGTTGCCGAGGTAGAGGTTGGTGCTCCTGTTGCTGAGGAGATTGCCGATATTGAGGTTGTCGCTCCTGTTGTTGAGGAGGTTGCCGAGGTAGAGGTTGGTGCTCCTGTTGCTGAGGAGATTGCCGATATTGAAGTAGCAGCTCCAATTGTTGAGAAGGTTTCCGATATTGAGGTTGATACTCCTGTTGCAGAGGAGATTCCCGATATCGAGATTGTCGCTCCTGTTGCCGAACAAGTTGCGGAGGCTGCGGCACCAACAACTCCAACAGCAATAGCAGTTCCGAAAGGCCCCGCTATTGACCCTGAAACATTCGATACAGACCTTTCTGCCAGACTGGATGCTGTGCGCGCAATGTTGCAAGGTTCTAGCTGATTGGCACTGGCAAGGCCTGCTAGAGCAATTTGCGTTCACCCGCAATCATTCCAGCTGACATTTTTACTCCGTTTTCGGCGTCAAGAAATTTGAAAATATCCAGATATATCCTGCATTTCTTAACTTGAAACCGAAGCAAAACTGTTCAACTGTTTCTGACCGCGAGTGAATGCAAACCGCTCTAGTGACTGTCTTGGTCTCGTACAAATCCTGTAGCCTTACAGCCAAAGCAAAAAACCCGTCAATCCATATGATTGACGGGTTTTTTTAAGAGATATGAAAAAAGTTCTAACGAATGGTTTTAACGGATTTCATCATAAATGCCGGCACGTGATCGCCCATGCCAACGATCGCATTTTTACCCTGGCCTCCGCGATTTCGGTCATTATTATTGTTTCTGTTGCCAGCCGAGCGGTTTTCTTTGGCGGGCCGTCTTCTTGCCGGCTTTTCATTTTTTGCTTGCTCGGCATTATTTTCTTGTGCGGGTTCGGCTGCCTGATCTCCGGGGTCTTTTGCAGGTGCCGCTTTCGCTGTGACGGGCTTTTCAGTGACCGGTTTTTCCCTGGCAGGCTCTGATTTGCTGCTCCTTTTGGGATTTTTTTCACGACCTCTGGCCGAGGACCGCTCTCGTTTGTTGCGTCCAGAACGTTCCGAACTGGCAGCGTCTGGTTCGCCATCAATCCATGCCGGGTCAGTAATTTTGCACAATTCGAAAATGGTCGCCAGATCTTCACGATCAGCTGAAGTGATCAGTGAGATGGCGGTGCCTGTATTGCCAGCACGCCCGGTACGTCCAATGCGATGCACATAGTCCTCGGCATGGCGCGGAATATCAAAATTAAAGACATGAGACACATTGGGAATATCGAGACCGCGTGCCGCCACATCACTGGCGCACAAGAGCTTGATTTTGTCATTCTTGAACGCATCGAGCGTTTCCATGCGCGAATGTTGGTCCATATCGCCATGCAGGGCACCGGAATTGAAGTCATGTTTGGCCAGCGAACGCTGCAAAATACCCACATCTCTTTTGCGATTGCAAAAGATAATGGCGTTTTTGACATTATCGGTTTTGATCAGCTCTCGCAGTGCATCACGCTTCATGGCCGGGGTGTTTTGCGAGACGAATTTAAATTTCTGGGTGATCGTACTTGCGGTGGTCGATGCCTTGGCAACCTCGATACGTTCGGGGTTATGCAGATAGTCACGCACAAGTTTCTGGATGACTGGTGGCATGGTTGCCGAGAAAAACAGGGTCTGGCGTGTGAAGGGCAGCAGTTTGACGATCTTTTCGATGTCGGGAATAAAGCCCATATCGAGCATGCGGTCAGCTTCGTCAATGACCAGAATTTCAATGGCATTGAGCAGCAGCTTGCCGCGCGCCATATGATCCATCAAGCGGCCTGGTGTGGCGATCAGAACATCGGCGCCGCGATCTATGATGGCGGATTGCTTGTCAAACGACACGCCGCCAATCAGCAGTGCCATATTGAGTTTATGATTTGCGCCAAGTGTTTCGAAGTTTTCGGCAACCTGGGCGGCCAGTTCGCGGGTCGGGGCAAGGATCAGCGATCGGGGCATACGAGCCCGGGCGCGACCTTTTTCAAGGCGGGCAATCATTGGCAGCACGAAGGCGCCCGTTTTACCAGTGCCTGTTTGGGCGATGCCAAGGACATCACGTCCTTCAAGCGCAGCAGGGATTGCCTTTTCCTGGATAGGAGTGGCTTTGGTGTAACCGGCGGCCTCAATGGCCTTAAGGATAGGTTCGCTCAGGGCGAGCTCTGTAAATTTCATGCGTACGTTTGATTAACCCAAATTGGTGTTGGTTTTGAATTCTGATGGATCGGGAATTCATAGGGGCCGTCATTATTGCGGACCTTTTCTGGCGTGAATGTACACAGGGGCTTTGCCTGTGTCAAATGATTGAGCCCCTGGGTGACAATATGCACAAGCTAAAGGTAAATATTATGCTATGTGAGGCCACCTATTTGAGGCCGTTTGAGGTCTCGTAGTTGCCAGGGGAAGTGGCCTTGACTGATACCTGAATATCCTTGTCACTGCCCTCGTCATAGGAGGTTACCAACAAGGTCATTTCATTATCTTTCAGCGTATTCATGGCAAGAAAGGCATGCCGCAACTGCTTTTCGTTGAATTCTCTGATGCTGACTGTTTTGTATATTTTAGCTGAGGCCTTGCCTTTTTCATGGGAGATCCACTGGATAAAAACTTCGGCCTTGCGTTCAACAACCGGCTTTTGCTCGTCGGTTGTGGCCGCGACCGTCTGCGATTTTGCGGACAGGTCGGGTTTGCTTGCTTGCGCCTTGGACATCACCACAACGGCCCGATAAACGCCGCCGACACTGCCATTGGTCCAGCTGCCACCTGTCAAAATTTCAGGAATTTGAGCTGGCAGGGAATTGGCGATGTCGCTGCCATCAGCCTTGGCGGTGCTGGTGGAGGCTACAAAGGGGACGATCAATAAGGCCGCAATCGCCAGATGAGATATGACTGTTGAGCGTATCGTCGACATAGTGTTCATAATAGTGGTCCTGTCGCGTGGTTGGGGGGTGCGATGGAAAGCTTGATGTCGCTTGTTTTATTGAAAGTAATCTTGCCTTTGGAACAAGGCGGAATTTGGGGAAGAGTAAGACAACAATTAGAGAGCCACTATTTTTCTTTCAAAAAATCACTCATCAGCTTTGATGTCAGTTGTGGCAGCTCTTCTTGCGGCAGGTGGACACACTCCGGCAGAATATGCATTCTGGCATTTGGCAGATTATTATAGAGGCGTTTGCCATAGGCAACAGGCACGATGCCGTCGCGTTTGCACCAGATCAGCAAAGTCTTGACTTTGAGATCGCTGTATTTTTTGGTGAACTCTTCAATATTTTCCGGCATTAACTGTGCTGCCGTGCGTAATAGGGCATATTTTCCCTCTGGCGAACTGATTTGCTTGGCATATTCGCGGGGCGCCTCGACTGGTATTTTGCTATTGTCGTGATAGGCAAATTGCAGGGCAATTTTCATTTGTGTTTCTGGCGGGATGAGCGCAATACCCAAATCCGAGATAATCGGCGTCCGCATGAGGGCAATCCCCCAGGGAATTTTTTGTTTATAAGAGATGCTGTCGATCAAAATAAGCTTTTTGAGCCGTGGTTTGCGCCGTTCTTGATCCTTGATAGCCAGCGCCAGCGCGACGCCCCCGCCAAACGAATGACCAACCAGTGTCAATCGACGTAATTTATGTTTATCAATGAATTTATCGACGAGGTCTGCTTGATCGAATAGCGAATATTTATCATCGCGGGGCTTGTCGGATTTGCCAAAGCCCTTGAGATCAAGAGCAATGATACGATGGGTCTTGGCAAGTTCAGGGGTCACAAAGCGCCACGCGTAAGAGCTGGCGCCAAGCCCATGCAGCAGTAAAACAGGGTCCCCTTTGCCGGTTTCCTTGTAATGCAGGTTCACCGGCTTTGCCGTTTGAGCCTCATTGCTCGGTGAGACCGGAAACGAAGCACAAGACGCCAGTATCATCATGAGGGCAATGCTCGTCAGAAAACGTCCTGAGATATGCAATATTGGCATTTGGTCCGATTCCAGAATGTTTCTTGAGTCCCTAATTCCTAGCAATCACCAAAAGCAATTGAAATTGTGTCGAAATAAGGTTTGGCGACCTCAAGCAGAGAAATTGTCATAGAGCAGTTTTAAGGCCATGGCAGAAGACATGATGATGACCAGCGGGCGGATCAGGCTGGCGCCATGACGAATGGTCATGTGAGCCCCAAGAAACCCGCCAGCAAATTGCCCGACCGCCATCACCAGCCCCAGCGACCACACCACATGTCCCCCGATGATAAAAATGGCAAGGGAGGTGATGTTGCTGGTGAAGTTGAGCAATTTGGTATTGGCGGTGGCTTTGACGAGGTTAAAACCGAGCATCAGCACGAATGCCAGGGTGAAAAAAGACCCGGTGCCGGGACCAAAAAAACCATCATAAAAACCAAGGGTGAAACCAAACAGCGCGGCAAATACCCAGATCCCTATTCTGTGGTGGCGGTCCTGCTCACCAAGTTTTGGCTGCAAGGCGAAAAACAAGACCATGGCGACGAGGGCAACCGGCATGAAAAGACGTAAAAAGTCCGTCGAGAACAACTGCACAGCAAAGGTTCCAGTTGCAGCCCCCGCAAAGGTCAGGAAAACGGCCGGGAGCATCTGTTTGAGGTCAATGTGACCATGGCGTATGAACTTAAGCGTTGAAGCAAAGGTGCCAAAACTGCCTTGCAATTTGTTGGTGGCCAGGGCCTGTAGCGGCGAAATGCCGGTATAAAGCAAGGCGGGCAGGGCGATCAGCCCGCCACCTCCCGCCACAGCATCAACAAAGCCAGCAACAAGCGCCACGCAAAAAAGCAGGGCCAGCATACCAATGCTGATATGCTCAAGGCCTAGAAATTCCATGATTTATACTTCCGCATAATCGATGGTCCATTTCTCTTCCCGTGCGGCGGTGGCCCATTCTTGCCAGGCGGGCAGAGCTGTTATGGCGTCACTATAGGTGCGGGCTAGCGGATCGGATGACAGCTCATAGGTCAAAAAGCGATTGACAACCGGCGCAAACATGGCGTCGGCAATGGTAAAATCACCGAATAAAAAAGGCCCGCGCGATTGCTCCAGCGCGGCACGCCAAAGGCCCTCAATCTGCGCAACATCCCGTTTCACGCCTTTGCTGATCTCGATAGCCCGGGGAGCCCGACGCATATTCATGGGACATTCATTGCGCAGATCTGCAAAACCAGAGTGCATCTGACTGGAAATGCTGCGTGCGCGGGCCCGTTTGGCCTGGTCATTGGGCCAAAAGCGCTTTTGGGGGAAAAGCTCGGCAACATATTCAAGGATGGCCAGGCTGTCCCAGATCACCTCATCGCCATTTTTTAAGACGGGGACTTTTGCCGATGGTGAATAGTCCCGCAAATGCTGGTTGTGATTTTCAAAATCGAGACGAGCCATGGTTTCTGCAAACGGCACGTCCAGCATCTTCATGGCGATCCAGGGGCGCATCGACCATGAGGAATAGTTCTTGTTGCCAATGATAAGCTCCAGAGAGGCCATGGGCGGCTCCTTATGGTTGTTTTCTGGTGAAGACCCAATGATCATCATCCGACATTGCCGGTTGGTGTTGATAGCCATCTTCACTGAAGTTTTTGAGATCGTCGGGGCGTTCGATCCGGTGCTTGATCATATAGCGGGCCATCGCCCCTCTGGCCCGCTTGGCAAACAGGCCGATGATTTTATAGTCATCGGCCTTTTTCTCCTTGAACACCATATTGATGACACGTGCCTTCAGGGCCTTGGTTTTGGCGGCCTTGAAATATTCATTGGAGGCCAGATTGATGATCACGGGATATTTGTGACCTGCAAGTTGCTGGTCGAGCTGCGCGGCGATGCGGTCGCCCCAAAAGGCATAGATGGTTTCGCCCCGTTTGGTCTTTAATTTACGGCCCATTTCAAGGCGGTAGGGCTGGATCAGGTCATGGGGTTTGAGCAAGCCGTAAAGACCCGACAATATCAACAGATTGTCTTGCGCAAAAGCCAGATCTTGTTGGTCGAGGGTCGGCGCGTCAAGCCCTGTATAGGTATCCCCGGCAAACGCCATGACCGCTTGTTTGGTGTCATTTTCGGTGGGCGTTTTGCTGAAGGTCTGAAAACGCTGATAGTTGAGATCGGCCAGCTTGTCGCTGATTTTCATCATCTGGCGCAGATCGGCGCGGGTCAGCTTGCGCGCCACCTTGATCAGCTCATTGGTGTCTTTTGGAAACACCGGCTGACTGGACGCCAGCGAGGGGTCGCGGGTTTCAAATTTGAGTTTTTTGGCCGGAGAAATGATGGCAAGCATAGTGTTTTGATGATCCTTGTGACGGGGTCGCTCCGCTTTTGCTTTGCCTATCACGAACCTGGAGCAATGCCAAACAGCCAGGAGATAAAAATTATCCCTCGATCAGATCCTCGCGCATATTGCGCTCCAGCATCACCCCTTGTTTCTTGCTGGCCAAAAGAGCGCGGGCCTTGGCGTATTTTGCTTCATGCCAGAACATCAAACAGCCATTGCAGCCCTTGCCGCAGCAGCCCTCAAGGCCGATACGGCGTGTTCTGGGAGCGCGGGTTTGGTGGTTCTCGTCAAGAGCCGTGATCAGATTTTCACGCTTGTCGAGATAGTGTGTCTCGCGTTCTTCACCCAGCTCCATTTTGCCAGCCTCGGCATCCAGTTTGATCTGGTTCCATTGTTCGTTGGTGAGGGCTTTTTCCTTGCGGATGATGGTTTGGGCCGGGAAGTCATGAATGAGGCCGTCAACCGTTTCATGGTCAAACAGCGAAAAGGGCAGGCGGATCACCGGCTTTTCGCTGGCCTGAACGACCTGGCTGGTGCGCCCGCTTGCAGCGTCGATGAATTCATAAATACGCAAAAGCATGATGTCGCGTCTGGTCGGCGATACAAATTCCAGAACATCTCCCGCCACCAGCTTGTTTTTGACCTCGATGATAAAGGCGTCAGGTTCGACCCGTTGAATGATTGCAGCATATTCGTAAGAAGCAAAGTTCCAGTTCATTTCATAGCTATGACCATAATTGGTGAGACGCCCATCATGAAAGGCCAGGGTATAGCCGCGATTGGGAATGGTGTTGAGTTCCGCCATATAAGGGGCCGGGTCAAAATTTTCGCGATTTTCATACCAGTCATCAATGGCCATACGATAGGCCCTGGCAGTGAGGGCGGCATAGTAGATGCTTTTACCGCGCCCCTCGACCTTGAGACTGTCAACCCCAATGGCCAGCAGTTCATCAAGCCTTGGCATCAGGCACAGATCTTTGGAGTTGAGAATATAAGAGCCGCGATCATCCTCCTCAATGGGCATCAGCTCGCCGGGGCGGCATTCTTCTTCCAAAAAGAATTCAAACAGCTCCAGATTTTCTTCGGTGAGGTGCAACTCTTTCAAGGTGCCGTCCTTCATTTTCATGTGGACCTTGTATTTCCAGCGGCAACTATTGGCGCAGGCCCCTTGATTGGCGCCGCGCTCCGACAAAAAATTGGACAGCAGGCAGCGCCCCGAATAGGTCATGCACATGGAGCCGTGAATGAAGGTTTCCAGCTTGATGTCCGGGCACTTTTGGCGGATTTCTTTGAGTTCCTCGAACGACACTTCGCGGGCCAGCACGCACAGCTTGGCGCCAAGATCTTCCCAGAATTTCACCGATTGCCAGGAGCAGACATTGGCCTGGGTGGAAATATGCAGCTCCAGCTCGGGGGCCGCATTCTTGACCATGCTGAACACACCAGGATCAGCAACAATCAGCCCATCGGGCTTAACTTTGCGCACCGTCTCCACATAAGCGGGCAGTTTATCAATATCCTTGTTGTGGGAGAACAGGTTGAGCGTCAGATAGACTTTTTTGCCCCGATCATGGGCAACACGAATGCCCTCGACAACATCTTCCAGGGTCATTTTGGATTTGACGCGCAAGGATAGGTCCGGCGTGCCCATATAGACGGCATCGGCGCCATATAAAATGGCGGCCTTGAGTTTTTCCAAAGACCCCGCCGGCATTAGCAATTCCGAGCGCCCGTTATTGTTCATGACCTGTGACCGTCCCGCTGTGATTAAATGTTCAATGCGGGACTATAACAAAGGCGAGCGGGATTGTCTTTGGCGAAATATGTGGCTGGTGTCAGGTGTTCAGGTCAGATCGGATCACTACAAAACCAGTACTGGTTCATATTATTGATGATTTTGGTCACTTGCCCGGAAATATTGTTGCCGCAAAGAATTCCATGCAAATAGGCCGGGTGGCCAGCCTCCAGGTTGGACTGGAAGGGTTGGGCGGCAAGTTTTGCGTAATGATCGCAATTGGTCGCCGCGCGCCAGTCGATATTCATACATTGTGCCTCGTTGGCATTGAGCTTGTGTGAACATGATGCGACGCAGTATACCGGCAGTGCCGCGAGATGCTGGCTCGATCGGATTTGACGCACCAGCTGTTCCCCGCCATCGGACCAGACCGTGTTTGAGACAAACAACAGATCAACAGCTCTTTGGTTGTGTTTGACCGGCTTGAGGAAATCGTCCATTTTCGCCAGTCCATCAATCATGTGCAAATCATAGTCGAACCAGGCTGTGCCACGTCCAGAGTTGAAAAAATTGTTCCCACAATTCTCTTCATTGTCAAAAAACAGAATTTGTAGTGGTTCATCATCTATAAAATAAGTAGAGGTCTTCATTTCAAGAGATCCCTTGTCAGAAGTATAAATTGGATTACCGCCTAAAAGTGCACTATATAGGTGCAGTAAGTATTAACGCAACCAATGGTGGTCTTGGTGAGTTTTGCCTTGCATCAATGTGCACATACGCATAAAGAAACCTTTATATCTATTGCAGGTGCATAAGGGGTTCCATTGTCGTGGCGCAGGCGATCAGCACAAAACAGCTATTGGCGGCATTGAAAGCGGCTGGTGAAGCGACGCGTCTGCGTATTCTGGCGCTGCTTGCCGTGCAGGAGCTGAATGTGTCCGATCTGACCAATATACTTGATCAGAGCCAGCCGCGCATTTCGCGCCATTTGCGTTTGCTTGATGAGGCTGGACTGATTGAGCGTTTTCGAGAAGGGTCATTTGTCTATTGCCGCCTGGCGCAAAAAGAAGTGGTGGGGGAGTTGGTGCATACAGCGATTGCTCTTCTTGATCCGCATGATCTGGTTTTGAGCGATGATCGTATGCGCTCGGAACGACTTCAAGAAGAGCGGGTGGCCGCATCACAGGTCTGGTTCAAGGCCAATGCCGCCAAATGGGATCAGATAAGATCACTTTACATATCCGACCATAAAGTCGAGGCGGCGATGCTTGACATGTTGCCTGGCACAAAAATGGATGAGCCCTTCAATCTGTTGCTGGATCTGGGTACGGGCACGGGACGGGTGCTTGAATTGCTGGCCCATAAAGCCCGCCAGGCCATTGGTTTTGACCGTTCTCATTCGATGCTGGACTATGCCAGATCACGACTGGCGGACAAGCGCTTTGATCATTGTCAGGTGCGTCAGGGCGATTTGATCGATCTGGCTCTTGAGGATGGGCAGGCCGATATTGTGATCCTTCATCAGGTGCTGCATTTTTTGATTGAACCGGAAAAGGGGGTGTTGGAGGCGGCACGTCTGTTGCAGCCCGATGGGCAGATGCTGATCGTGGACTTTGCTCCACACAATCTGGATTTTTTCCGCGAAGAATTTGCCCATGAGCGCCTTGGTTTTTCTGATCACCAGATGGCGCACTGGTTAAAGAGGGCCGGGATGGTTGTAACACAGATGGTCCAGCTGGCGGCCGATGAGAGCAAAACGCAGGAGCAATTGGTGGTATCGCTCTGGTTGGCGCAAAAGGCCCCGGCCAGCGCCGGGAAAAAACCTGTGGCAAGCAATGGTCAAGAAACTCCAAAACGGATAAAGAAAATGCAAGGAAATGCAAAATGAGCCAGACCAGCGGGCGCAAAAGCCGCGACATTATTCAAGGCGACATCAAGGTCAGCTTCGAATTTTTTCCTCCCAAGAGCGAAAAAATGGAAGCGCGCCTGTGGCAGGCAATCCGCCGGCTGCAATCTTTGAACCCGCAATTTGTTTCGGTCACTTACGGGGCGGGTGGCTCCACAAGAGAACGCACCCATTCGACGGTTGCCCGCATCCTCAACGAAACCAGCTTGCGCCTTGCCGCTCACTTGACGTGTGTTGGCGCAACGCGAGGAGAAGTCAATGAGGTCATCGAGGACTACAAGCGCCTTGGCGTGAAGCAGATTGTGGCGCTGCGCGGGGATCCAGAAGAGGGCGTGGGGGAGCGCTATATGGCCCCCAACGATGGCTATCAAAGCTCCATTGAGCTGATTGAGGGCATCAGCAAGATTGGCGGCTTTGACATATTGGTCAGTGCGTATCCAGAGCAGCACCCAGAAAGTCCGTCGCGCGCAGCAGATATTGACTGGCTGAAACGCAAGGTCGATGCAGGAGCGACGCGGGCCGTGACGCAGTTTTTTTTCGACAATGAGTTGTTTCTTCGCTATCTCGATGAGGTGCGGGCGGCTGGCATTACCATACCGATCACGCCTGGTATTATTCCGATCGCCAATTTTCAGCAGGTGAAAAAATTTGCCACCATGGCCGGGGCGAGCGTCCCTGACTGGCTTGGCAAGCGTTTTGAAGGCTTGGAGAACGAAGATATGGAAACCCGGCAGATGATCGCGGCGGCCATCGGGGCCGAGCAGGTGATGGAGCTGGTGGATGAAGGTTTGCAGGAGGTCCATTTTTACACGCTCAACAAGGCAAAGCTGGTCTATGCGATTTGCCATTTGCTGGGACTGCGATCAAGTGGCGCGACAAGTGAGAAGGAACAGGTATCAAAATGAACAGAACCGAGCGCATAAAAGCTCTTAAAAAAGCCGCCAGTGAGCGCATCCTTATACTTGACGGGGCGATGGGCACAATGATCCAGCGCCACGCGCTTGGTGAGCAGGAATATCGCGGCGCGCCCTCAAACAAAGAAGCGGTAGGGCATCAAGAAACGCCCTCAGGCAGCGAAGCGGTAGGGCAT
>JAJRRW010000098.1 GCA_024279115.1 Alphaproteobacteria bacterium | reverse complement strand
TCCACGGTTTTCATATCCCCGCCTTCGCTCTGACCGCTTCCGAATCAAAACAAAGACGTTATCAGGTGGCGCAGTTTTACTCCGCCGCAACGAGAGAATCCCGCCGCTTCCGTGGTGCAGTATTGCTCCGGCTTTTACACTGAAGAGAAGTTGAAACGAATGAGAGATGATCTGACAAAGGTGATTGATATTGTTGTGTCATCAAAAACGCTTGAAGAATCGAAAGGCAGACTGGAAAAATTTGCTTTAAACGAAGCTGTGGGGATCATTGCCGCGAAAAGAATATCTGCAGCTTATTCTGCGCCGTGGATCGTCTCTGAATTAGAATCTTCGAATAATATTTATGAAAAAACAGATGAAAAAATATCGGCATTGATCAAGGCCTATGACGGACCGGTTTTGGCGCTGTATGGAGAAACAGATTTGCTTGTTTCTGCCAAGATAGAGATGCCGGTGATCAAAACTTTACTGACCAACAGCCAATCAAGGGCGATTGTGCTGCCGGGGCTGAACCACTTCATGCAACCGGTTCCCCAAACCAAAGAACCGCGTCAGGCCATTATCGAGGCTTGCGACATTGAGACCACATTTGATCCCAAGGCCCTCAAAGTGATTGGGGACTGGCTCGCCGCCATTGGAAAATAATATTTGTGATCCGCATTTTCGATAACAGGTTGGCCAGCCAGCATATAGGCAACAAGGTTTGCCTCAACGCGTTTGTGTGCAGGCCTCGTTCATCTGTTTTTTATCAATACACGAAAAAGTCCAGTAGCAGATAGGCTATGAGAATAATCGAAACCCAAAACACCATACTGCCCGTTGGCCAACTTTCAGAGAGGTGATATTTGGCGATCGAGGATTGTAAAAAGGAGCGGCGAATACTGTGCATGGGAGCGATCGCTGCCGTCATGGTGGCTTCTCTTGCGCCGCGAAAAAAGATCAATCCGCGATGAAGTCCCGCCGGCAGGAATTTTCGATAGATCCACTCCACATCCAGATTGGTAGAGCGCAATTCGGGTGGATACAGACCTTGTTTGTTCAGCCAGACAAATGCCAGAGCAGAGAAGAACAGCAATTGCAATTGAGCCAGCACATGGGTTGTATCATACGGCCAGTAATCGACCTCCCATGGCAGCAGCGCATATAGATATTGTGGTTGCGTACCAATAAAGATGCACAGTGCCGTGCCTAATCCCATGGCAAACAACATATTGGCGGGCACTTCTTTTGGACGCAGTCCTGAATCATGCGCAAAGAACGCAAAATACGGAATTTTGATCCCGGCGTGATGGAAGACACCTGCCGATGCAAACAACATGAACAGCCATAAATAGCTGTAATCTTCCTTCACCAAAGCGCTCATCACCATGGACTTGCTGATGAAACCGCTAAACAGCGGGAAGGCGGAGATCGACAAGGCCCCGACAATGCAGAACGCGGTGGTTTTTGGCATGGTTTTATAGAGCCCGCCAAGGTTCGAGCCATTGATATGGCCGACGCGATATAGCACGGCGCCCATGGTCATGAACAGCAAGCCTTTATAAATGACATGACTAACGGCGTGCGCAACCACACCGTTCAGCGCCAGTGCGGTTCCTATGCCGATGCCCGTTACCATAAAGCCGACCTGGTTTATCAAGCTATAGGCCAATACTTTTCGCAGATCGTTCTCAATGACAGCATAGAATATTGGAAAGCACGCCATGGTGATGCCGACATAGACCAATATTTCTTCACCAGCAAAACCTCGTGCCAAAGCATAGACCGCAACTTTGGTTGTGAAGGACGACAAGAAGACGGTACCGGTTGCCGTTGCCTCGGGATAGCCATCGGTGATCCAGCCATGAAGAAAAGGAAAGGCGCTTTTGATGCCAAAGGAGGCCAATATCAACCAGCCTGCCGTGCTGTCGAGGCCGATATGATCAAAGGCCAAAGAGCCGGTGGCCTGGTATTGCACCAGGGCGCCAGCAAGCAACAAGACCCCCGACAACACCTGAAAGACCAGATAGCGCATTCCGGCATCAATGGCCCGCTCTGTACCACGTGCCCAGATAAAGACAACGGAGCTTACGGCCATCAATTCGAAAAAAACAAACAGGGTGATCAAATCTCCAGCGAACACAGCGCCCAAGGCACTGCCCGCATATACCAATCCCGCCACATCTTGTTTGGTGTCTTTTACCTGCAACGCGAAAATGGTTGCGATTAAACTGGCGAGACAGAACAGATAAGCAAAGACCAGGCTAAGCTTGTCTGATCGTGTAAAGGTCAAATCAAGGCTGAGAATTGAGGTGGTCGATACCGTTCCCGATTCAATATTCAGCCATATGTGGATCGCTGCAATAACGGGTGTTGCCAATAGAATAATATTGCGCAGCGTTCCGCGAGTTACCAGCACCAGAAGGGCGGCAATAAAGTATAGCGCAAATGGGGGTAGCTCATTCATCGTAATAATTTTCCTTGCGCATGACGATCTTGCGCATCAGTTTTGCGACAACAACCAGGAGAACGCAGGCGATAAAACCGTAAAGCGCATAGAATGCCGGTATTTTTCCCCATTCCATCGTTGTATGGCGATGGATGACAAAATCGGCGATAACCAGGAGGAAGCAGATGGCATATAATATAGCCAGGACAATATTCACATTCCTGGGATTGTCGAATATATGCGTCTTTGCAGTGTCTTGTGACATTTCAGGACCCTCCAATCGCTAAAGTGGCCAATTGATAAAACGGGTCCGGGTAGAAAAACAATATAATGCAGGCGGTTGCCGTGATGGTCATCGCCAGCAAAATTGTTTTTGGCGCTTCGTTGATTTTTGTATATTGCACGCGATCAGCGGGCTTGCCGAAAAAGGCGCGTATGGGGATGGGCAGCAAATAGGCGATATTTAACAGTGAGCTAAGCATCAAGACACCCAGCAAGATCAATTGACCGGTTTCGACAGTGCCAAGGCTAAGATAAAGCTTGCTCCACATGCCGCCAAACGGCGGCAGGCCGATAATGCTCAAGGTGCCAATCAAAAACACGCCAAAGGTCACAGGCATGGCACGTCCCAGCCCGTTCATTTCACTGATCAGTTTTTTGTGGGTGACAACAAGGATGGCGCCAGCGGCAAAGAACAGCGATATTTTGGCAAAGGCGTGCATGGCGATATGCATGGAGGCGCCAAGAAGGCCCGATTTGCTTGCTAACATGGCGCCAAGGGCAATATAGCTCAACTGGCTGATCGTCGAGTAAGCAAGACGCGCCTTGAGATTATCCTTGGTCATGGCGATCAGCGAGGAAAACAAGATGGTTGCCGCCGCTACCCAGATCAGGGCACCGGTCACATCATTGCTCAAAATGTAATCACTGCCAAAGATATAAATGGTCACTTTCAGCAGCGTAAAGACACCCGCTTTGACAACCGCCACGGCATGCAGCAGAGCGCTGACAGGTGTTGGCGCAACCATGGCAGCTGGCAACCAGCGATGAAACGGCATCAGCGCCGCCTTGCCAATCCCAAACAGGAACATGGCATAGAGCAGGCCGGCCCAGGCGGGATCAAGTTTGCCCGCTAAAATGCCGCCCTGTTGAAAGGTGACGCTGCCCGTGATGGACCAGGTGACGAGGATGGCCAGCAAGAACAGGCCAATGGAAGTGCCAAGCAATATGCCAAGATAAACCCGTCCCGCCTTTTTGGCAGCCGGGGTGCCGCTATGAGTGACCAACGGATAGGTCGAAAGCGTCAGCAGCTCGTAAAACAAAAACAGGGTAAACAGGTTGGCGGAAAACGCCACCCCCATGGTGCAGGAGATGGCAATGGCAAAGGCCACGAAAAATCTGGTCTGATTTTTCTCATTGTGGCCCCGCATATAGCCAATCGCGTAGATCGAGGTGACAATCCATAACAGACCAGCGACCAGGGCAAACAGCATGCCCAGGCCTTCAATGCGAAAGGCGATGGCGAGACCTGGTATCGGTTCGGCAACGTGTAGCGCGAATTCTTCCCCGGCAAGGATCCGGTTGGCGGTCATGACGACCAGAACCGCAACAATCGAGGCGGTAATCAGGGTCACCGCTTCTCGAATATTGGGGAAGCGCCTCACCACAAGAATTCCCACAGCGCCCAGCAGTGGCAAAAGAAGGATGAGCGATATTAGTGTTGTGGGGCTCATTTGGCCGCTACTCCCAAAACGCGTACGGCATGTTCTGCAATGCCCACAGTAAAGGTGGTGTTAAGACCAAAATAGATGTTGGCAATCACCAGTACCCAGGTCGGGGTCAACAACAGCATTGGCGCTTCTTTCACGGCAAGGTTGGCCTCCGCGACGGGCTTAAAGTAAAGCGCCTCGATTATTTTGCCAATGTAAACGACAGCCAGCAACGAACCGACCATGATGGCGGCAACCGATATAAAGGCCTGTTGTTCCAGCGCTGCCAGCACCAGATACCACTTGCTGACAAACCCGGCAGTTCCAGGCACACCGATCAAGCTCAAACCGGCAATGACAATGGCGCCAAAGGTCCAGGGCATTTGCCGCCCAAGGCCATGGATATTATCCATGCGACAAGCGCCGATACGATAAATGATCGCCCCGACCGCCATAAACAGTGCGCCTTTCATCAAGGCATGATTGAAAAGATGAATGATGGTCGCCGTGACGCCCTTGGCCGAGGCAAGGCCAATCCCCAGCGCCATATAGCCGATCTGCGCCACACTGGAATAGGCCAATAGCCGTTTTACATTGACCTGGTAAATGGCATAAAACGAGGCGCTGAGAATAGCTGCAATCCCGGATAAAACGAACAGATCACCGGTCGGTGTCGAGGAGACAAAACCGTTTGGAAAAACCGTGTACAAAATACGCAGCATCACATATAGCGCGACCTTGGTGGCGGTGGCGGCAAGAAATATGGTGACGACGGTTGGTGCGTAAGTGTAGGCGTTGGGCAACCACAGATGCAGGGGAAACAAGGCCAGTTCCAGCGCAAAGCCGATCATGAGAAAGGCGAAACCGGTATGCACGGTTTTGAGGCCGGTAAGCTCGGGCAGGCGTTGCGCCAGATCCATCATGTTCAAGGTGCCGGTCTGTGAGTAAATGAGACCCACACCGATTAAAAAGAAGGTGGCGCCCAGTGTTCCCATAATCAGATATTGATAGGCAGATGTCAGGGCCTGGCGCTGTCGTCCAAGGCTGATCAGCGCATAAGATGACAGGGAGGAAATTTCCAGGAAAACGAACACGTTAAAAATATCGCCGGTTTGCGTAATGCCCAGCAGTCCGGTAAGGCAAAGCAAAAAAGCGCCGTAGAAAAGCGGGATCTGATGTTCTGGAATTTCTTTTTCCGCACTCAACAGGGCATAGGGCAGGGTGAGGGCGGCAACACCCGAGACAATCAAAGCCACCAGCGCGTTGAGCACATCGACACGATATTCAATTCCCCATGGCGGCGCCCATCCCCCCAGTTCGTAACTGATGGCTCCATTGGCCATGATGGTCCATAACTGCATCCCCGCCAGCGCGGCGCAAACAAAGGTGACCACAAGTGTCAAAAACCAGGGCAGGCGGCCGCGCGGCAAAATGGCGACAATTGGAGCCGCGACAAGAGGAATAACAACAAGCAGAAGGCTCAGATTATTTTGTATCACAATGTTTGGTCCTGCCGGTGAATATCGTCTTCCTCAATGGTCCCGTAGGCCTCTTTAATGCGAACAACAAGCGCCAGCGCCAGTGCGGTGGTGGCAACGCCGACAACAATCGCGGTGAGGATCAATACATGGGGCAATGGATTGGAGTAGAGCGTCACCCCTTGCGTAATAATGGGAGCGGCGCCCCCTGCGACTGTACCGATGCTGATATAGAGCAAGAAAACCGACACCTGAAATATATTCAGGCCGATGATTTTCTTGATCAGATTGCCACGGCTGATGACCGTGTAAAAACCCACCATCATCAAAAAGATGGCAATCCAGTAATTATAGTGGCTGTAGACGAAATCCATTAGGGGCGCTCCCTGCCGGCAAAGGAGAAAAACAGGATCAACATGATGGCAAAAACAGTCAGGCCGACCCCAAATTCAATCAGCAAAATTCCAAGATGCTGGCCGGCAATCTGGTTATCGGCCAGGACGGAATAGTCGAGATAGTTGCCGCCAAGCACCAGCGTGGCGATGCCGACCCCTGCATAGATCAGCAGTCCAAGGCTGGCGAGAACCCGCAAAACAGTGATTGAGATGACATGTTCAGCGGCATCAAGCCCGTAAACCAGAGCGTAAAGAATGATCCCGGCGCTCATTATGACCCCTGCCTGAAAGCCGCCGCCCGGCCCATAATCGCCGTGAAATTGCACATAAAGGGCAAATAGCAGGATCATTGGAACCAGAGTTTTAACAACGACCCGCAGGATAATATTGGGCGATAAATTTTTCTTTCGGGCGTTTGCTTGCAATGGCGTTCCAGCTGGTGCTGGTGACGGCTGGCGCTTGCCACCGATTAACAGCAAGACCGCAATGCCAGCGGTAAAAATCACCGCCACTTCGCCCAGCGTATCAAAGCCACGATAACTCGCCAGCACGGCTGTCACCACATTGGGTACGCCGGTGTCAGTGAGAGACTTTTCAATATAATAGGACGCCACATGCGTTTGAGCGGGGGAATTTGGATCGCCAAAGGCGGGAA
The DNA here is from genome assembly GCA_024279115.1 of Alphaproteobacteria bacterium. GTDB lineage: Bacteria > Pseudomonadota > Alphaproteobacteria > Rhizobiales > JAKIUO01 > JAKIUO01. The sequence goes on along the minus strand of JAJRRW010000098.1, from coordinate 20,741 downwards.
TATCCAAAGTGCCATAGACCAATGCCGCTCCGGTCATGATGACCACCGCCAAAGGCAGCCACTGGCTATGGCTTGAAGAGATTTTTTCATTGTGCTCTTTGATCAGTGCGATGGTCGTCAGCATCAGCACCGTCGAAATGCCGGCACCCACGGCCGCCTCGGTAAAGGCCACATCCACAGCATCCATGACCACGAACAAGGTGGCGGATAAAAAGCTGAATATGCCAAACAGCATGACAACGGCAAGCAGGTTTGTCAGGCGGACAATGGCCACCGCAGTAATTGCCAGAAACGACAACAGGGTTATGTCGATTAAAATATCAATCAAGATTTGCCCTCGTCGCCATTGTTATCAAGTTTGGGTTTAAGACCACCATGCATCGCCGCGTTGGCCAGCGCGTGCGTGGCGGTCGGACTGGTGAAAAACAGGAACAGGAAAATCAGCCCGATCTTGAAGGCGGCAAGGCTTAGTCCGGCCTGCAGGCCAAGGCCCAGCAGAATTAACATGGCGCACAAGGTATCGGTAATCCCTGTGGCGTGCTGGCGGCTGTAAAAATCAGGAAAGCGGTGAATGCCGATGGCGCCAATGATGCCCACCAGCCCTCCAGCGACAAGAAAAATCCAGCTTAAGGCGTCGATTATCATCCCTGGTCCACCTTGGCTGACTTGATTGGCTCGTCATTACATGAGTGAAAATCCTCATGGGCAATCAATCGCAAGACCGCTATCACACCGATAAAGTTTATCAACGCATAGGTCAATGCAATGTCGAGCACATCCATACGACCGGACCAAAAAGCCAGAACGGCGATGAGTAAAACGGTTTTGGTGCCAAACATGTTGATCGCGGCGATGCGATCAAAAACGGTAGGCCCCATGATGGCGCGTGCCAGCGCTAGTCCAAGGGTGACAAGAATTGCCAGCGAGGCGGCTAAATACATCATATATCGGCACCGCGATCCGGGATGGCTTTGGCCATTTTCCCTGTGGATAATTCAGCTGCTGCTTCTTTGGTCAGCGCATGGACCAGTATTTTGTCTGATGTCAGTTTCACACTCACCGTACCAGGGGTCAAGGTAATGGAATTTGCGTAAATAACACGTCCCAGATCGGTTTTTTGCGGCAGCGGGATCTCAATCATTTGCGGGGTGATCGGTTTGCCGTCCAGTCTCAGTATCTGTTTCAGCACATCAATGTTCGACTTGAAGATTTCCCAAAAGATGTAAACGAAAAAAGCGGGAAACTGTGAGAACAGATGGGAGGGAAAACTTTCATGATCGAGAAGTTTCATTCGTCTCATCAAGAAAATAGTCAATAAAACAGACGCCAGACCCAATCCAAGTAACAGGGGATTGAAGTGCCCTGACAATAACAGCCAGATCAAAACAAGAAGTAAGCCGTAGGTAAATGTCAGCATGGAAACCGGTGCTCCTGATTCGGCCAAAGCCAGCAATAGAGGCAAACTAGCGAATTAACCTTAAAACAGTCAATAGCCTCGATCGCACTTTTTGGGGACAGTTTTTTGGGACTATTGGCGCGAGAAAATTGTCGACCCGCCTGCCTGGCTTTGTGGAGGCAGCCCGCAGGTGTGATATTATATCCAAAGGCCGTTGTGTTGAGGATCAAGGATCAGCCGTTTTGGGGACTGTTATTGTCGGGCTTGATCGGATCGCGCATTTCGCCAATTCCCGAAACAACGGGAAGCAATAACATCAATAGGCAAAATAAAATCATTCCCTGCCATCCCGCATAATCATAAGCCAGACCGCTTAAGCTGACCCCGACCCAGCCACCAGCATAGTAAAACAGCATATACAGCGCATTGGCGCGGCCCTGGCCATTGCTCAAACGGCGGTTCAGGGCGCCAACCGCAGCGGCGTGAATGGTGAAGAAGCCGGCGCACAAAACGAACAGCCCGACAATGATCGCGATCAAGGAGGGGGCAAGGGTGATGACAACGGCCATCATCATCAAGGCACTGCCGGCCAATAGAGTTTTGCCGCCGCCATAGCGGTTAACCAGCCGTCCTGACAAGGGACCCATGAACAGGCCGATGATATAGACCAGATAAATGGCCGTTATCCAGTCAATGGACAGGTTGCAGGGAGAATTGGAGAGGCGAAACGGTAAATAGTTGAACAAGGACGAGAATACTGAAAAGGCCCCAAAGGCGGTTAGAAAGCTGCGCCACAAATCCCAGCGTTTGAGAATGTCGCCAATATTTATGCGCGCAGAGGTATCGGTGGTTTTTTGTGCGGGCGGGTTGGTGGATCCTCGTGGTAATGTGAACAGTGCAATGATCATGGCGATGATCAATAAAGCTGCCGCGCTTAGCAATGCATAGCGCCAGTGCAGCGGCGTATGGATCCAGCCGCCGATCAAGCGCCCGCCAAGTCCTCCAAAGACCGTCGCGGCAACATAAGATCCCATCACGATAGACAAGCGATCAGCGGGAAGGCTTTTGGCCAGAAATGCCGCCAGACTTGAGGTGAGGGCGGGGATGAACAGCCCCTGGACAAACCGTAACCAGATCAGCGTATCAAGATCTTTGGTGAAGGAGCCAAGTATCCCGGCACCAGCCACAATGATGGCTCCGGTGACAACGATCGGACGTATGGGCAGGCGGTCCACCAGCACCCCAAATGGCAATGTGGTGAGCGCCAGGCCTAAAAATACCGCCGAGACAGTGAAAGAGACGTGAACCAGGTCGCTGGCGAATTCTTGCTGCAGAACCGTCAGGACCGGTTGCGTGATGTAGATATTGGTAAACGCAGCGGCCACCAATGCAAACACAGTGATCTGGATACCCAACGCGCTGGTGGACCGGGTGTTTTGTTTGCTCATTCGTTCTTTCGCCAAATCCAGCAGCCTGATTTGCCTTTTTGCAGACTGTTAAAGTCAAAGTTGTCGCAACAAAAATGTCAGGGCAGATGCCCTGACATTATGTGATCGAACATAGCTTGTCCAAACCTATCTGGTGACGATCTCTGGCCCCATCATCAAGGTCGGCAAGAAGGTTGATATGATCGGAATATAAGTGATCATAACGAGGAATATCATCAAGATACCTACCCAGGGCAGGGCGGCTTTGACCACACTTAGAACCGACATCTGGGCAACGCCAGCGGTGACGAACAAGTTGAGCCCGACCGGCGGCGTGATCATGCCGATCTCCATATTGACCACCATAATGATGCCAAGATGGATAGGGTCGATCCCCAGTTCCATAGCGATTGGAAAGACCAATGGTGCGACAATCACCAGCAGACCGGAGGGTTCCATAAACTGCCCGCCAATCAGCAAGATGATATTGACGATGACCAGGAACATGATGGGTCCAAAACCGGCTCCTAACATCGCCTCTGTTATCATCTGGGGAATGCGCTCTTCCGTCAAAACATGTTTGAGAATAAGCGCGTTGGCGATGATGAACATCAACATGATGGTCAGCTTGCCGGCATCAAGCAGGCTTTTCTTGGTATCCTCGTGGAACAATACGGTCAGTATCGAATGGGGTTTTCTCAGGAGGGAGATATTTTCCCCATTCTTTGTATGTAGCGGTCCCATGTCGCGGTAAACGAAATTGGCGATGATGAAGGCGTAGATTGCGGCCACAGCCGCCGCCTCTGTCGGGGTGAAAATACCGCCATAGATACCACCAAGAATGATGACAATGAGCAGTAGACCCCACATGGCGTCACGGCCAGATTCGTAGATTTCCCACCAACCGGCAAAGGGTTGCGATGGCAGGCCCCTGACCTTGGCAACAACAAAGATGCCCAACATCAACATGAAGCCGGCGAGTAGACCAGGAATGACACCAGCAAGAAACATGCGTCCAACCGAAACATCGGTTGCCGCCGCATACACCACCATGACGATGGATGGAGGAATGAGAATACCCAATGTGCCAGCGTTACAGATGATGCCGGCGGCACACTCTTTCGTATAGCCAGCCTGGCGCATACCGGCAATGACAATGCCGCCGATGGCCACGACCGTAGCGGGCGAGGACCCTGAAAGGGCTGCAAACATCATGCACGCAACAACCGATGCGATGGCCAGTCCCCCCTGGAAATGCCCCACCAAGGCGATTGAAAAGCGGATGATCCGTCGGGCAACGCCGCCGGTCGACATGAAGGTGGAAGCCAGAATGAAAAAGGGAATGGCCAACAGGGTGTAATGACCATCAAAGGCTGAGAACAGGGTCTGTGCCACCGATGCCAGTGACGCGTCAGAATAGACCAGCAGGAACAGGATACTCGAAAAACCCAGCGATACGGCAATCGGCACGCCAATGAGCATGAGGATGATGACAAGTCCAAAAAGAATGGCAACGGTCATTATTTGGTCTCCCCATTGCTGTTACTGGACGGCACTTCAATGCCCGCCTCTTCCATCATCTCTTCGGCCTCGTGACTGGCGATGATGAGATGGCTTTTACCGATCATGACGAGCCAACCGGCCTGGAGAAAGCGCCAGGTGATCAATGTCATGGAAAGCGGCAGTACAAAATAGGGAATAAACCGGGGCAGCTTTTCGTATTTTCGCCATCATTGAAAATATCGGAAAGGAACTGCAAGAATTCCGGGATAGGGATGTCTTCGGTCTCAAGAAAGGCCTGTTTGCCAATAAACGGCGACCAGTAATCCCAGGAGCCCTTCAGCAACAAAAGCGCATAGCCAAGGCAAACCGCCGTCGCGACAAGTGTGATGATTTTTTGAACGGGGCGCGAGAACATCCGCACCAGGACGTCAACGCCGATATGGATCGTATGCTTGATACCATAGGCGACCCCAAGCAAGATAAGCCAGGCGAACAGATAGACGGTTCCCTCCACGGCCCACAGAATATTTGAATTGAACACATAGCGGGCAATCACATTGGCAAATGTGATCAGCGTCATCAGACCCAGCAAGAGGGCAATCAATGTTTCTTCGATATTGTTCATACTCTTGGAAAACGCACTTTGTGGTGCATCAGACATTTCGTTTCCCCCTTCACGACAAATGCGCAACCAATTTCTTGGTCGCGCATTTAATCAATTAAGCCAAATGTGCAACCTTATTTGTTGGCTGCTTGTGCGGCTGCGATGGTATCGGCTCCAATGTCGCCTTCAAATTTCTTCCATACAGGCTTCAATGCGGCGACCCAAGCGGCGCGTTGCTCGGCGTTCAAGGTGCGAACCTTCGAACCAGCAGCAATGATCTTTTGCTTGTTGGCTTCATTCACAGCTGTAGATTCGCCATTGCGTGTCTCGGTCACTTCCCCAAGGATTTTGAGGAACTGATCACGTACACCGGGCTTTAGACTGTCCAGCCATTTCACAGAGGCCACAACCAGATAATCGATAATACCGTGATTGGTTTCGGTCACGCCGTCCTGCACTTCAAAGAATTTTTTGCCGTAGATGTTGGACCAGGTATTTTCCTGACCATCAATGACCTTGGTCTGCAGGCCGCCATAAACTTCCTTAAAGGACATTTTTTGCGGATTGGCACCGAGCTGGGTGAACTGGGCCACCAGCACATCCGACGCCTGAACGCGGAATTTGAGGCCCTTGGCATCCGATGGGTTGATCAGCGGCCTGTTGGCCGACATCTGCTTCATGCCATTATGCCAAAAAGCCAGACCCTGCAGGCCGCGTTTGCGCATGGAGTTTTTGAGTTTTTCTCCGCCGGCAGACTTCTGGAAGCGGTCCACCGCAGCAATGTCGTTGAACATGAAGGGAAGATCAAAGACGCGGAATTTTTTGGTGAATTTTTCGAACTTTGAAAGCGAAGGCGCGGCAAGGTGTACATCGCCGTTCAACATGGCTTCCAGCACCTTGCCGTCATTGTAAAGACTTGAATTAGGAAAAACCTCCATGCAGGCCGTGCCGTTCATTTCTTCGTTGACGCGTTTGGCAAGCAAGGTGGCCGCAATGCCCTTTGGATGCTTGTCGGTATTGGTGACGTGGCTGAACTTGATGACAACTTCACCTTTTTCACAGTTGGCGATGGCGCTGGTTGTGCCAAATGCAAGAATACTCGCAGCAGCAGTAATAATGGTCAGATAACGCATGAGTGCTTCCTTCAAGATAGAGTAATGAAACATGCCGTATCGGGTCCGTCCCGCATACGTGATAGAGCTATCAAAGAAGCACGAATGGCTGCCCGTCAACCCGAGCAGTTGAGAAATACTGAACGCCCGGCAATAGAATTGGTTCAATGGGTAGGATTGGTGACATTTGCTGTGCGCGAGCGGGGGTAATCTCACCCATTTTCCGATATCGCGTGTCTGGTACTCATGGCGACAAGCGGGATCAAAACATGTCCAGCGGGACTATTGATCGAGATCGTCATTTTTACAGGTGCTGAAATCCTTGCGGGACAGACCATATTTCTGCATCTTGTCGTAAAGGGATTTTCGGGACAGGCCGAGCGACTGGTACGTCATTTTCAGGCTGCCCGCTTGCGCTGCCAGTTCGGCAGCAATGGTATTTCGCTCGAATTCGCTGACGCGGTCAGCCAGATTTTCTCCTTGCAAATGATCTCTCATTGCCTCGGGGCCATCCAGGCCAAGGACGAAGCGGTCGGCGGCATTGCGCAGCTCTCGCACATTGCCAGGCCAGCTCTGATTGGCCAATCTTGCCAATGTCGCGGGGGGCACGACCAAGGCCTCGCGCCGATACCTGGCAGCGGCTTCATTGACCAGATGTATGAACAGGCGGGGAATGTCTTCCTTGCGGTTTTCAAGCGAGGGCATGCGCAGGGTCACGACATTCAAGCGATATAACAGGTCTTGGCGAAAACGGCCATTTTGGGCGATTTTTTCAAGGTCAGACTTGCTGGAGGCAATGAACCGCACATTGAGTTCGATCTGTTCATTGGATCCCAGCCGGGTAATCGTTCTTTCTTGAATGGTACGCAACAGCTTGACCTGCAATTCGAGCGCCATACATTCTATTTCGTCAAGAAACACGGTGCCCCGTCTGGCGTGCTCGAACTTGCCATAGCGGGTCTGCATGGCGCCGGGAAAGGCCCCAGCTTCATGACCAAACAATTCGCTTTCAATCAAGTTGGCGGGTAAGGCACCGCAATTGATGGCCACAAAAGGCTGGTGCCGGCGATCACTGATGGCGTGCAAGGCCCGCGCGGCCACTTCCTTGCCGGTACCAGTGTCACCAACAATCAGCACATCGGCCTGGGTTTGCGCAACCGCTCTGATCTGGCGTCTGGTCTCGACCATTACCGGCGCGCGTCCCACCAGCCTTGCCTCCAGCTTGTCCCGCCCGCCCACAGCGGAGCGAAGCTTGCGAATTTCAAGCGTCATCTGCCGTTTTTCCAGCGCCCTGGCGACCACATCGGTCAACTGCGCCGAGGCAAATGGTTTTTCAATAAAATCGTAAGCGCCCGCCTGCATCGCTTCCACCGCCAATTGCACATCCCCATGTCCGGTGATCAGCACAACAGGCAGCTCGGCGTCAATATCGAGCAGGTTCTCCATCAGGGTCATGCCATCCATTTTCGGCATGCGAATATCGGTGACAATCACGCCATAAAAATTGCGGCTGGCAAAGTCGGCAACCTGTTCGGCAGAGGCAAAGCATTTGACCTCATATCCGGCAAGTTCAAGCGCTTGCTGGCAGGCAATGCGAATATGTTTTTCATCATCGACGAATAAGATGCAAGGACCCTTCATTGTGCGGCCTCGGGGGTGTTTTGTGTCTTGCTTGTTTGTTTCAAGACACGCGATGCCTTGGCATATTGCTCTTTGCTAGTTTGTTGTTTTGGGGCCTCGCCGAGTTTCAGGGAAAAAACCGCGCCCCCGTCCCGATGATTTCTGGCGCTTAATTCGCCGCCGAAATCCTTGATGATATTATATGAAATTGAAAGTCCCAGCCCCAGTCCCTTGCCGACCCCCTTGGTGGTAAAAAACGGATCAAAAATCTTTGCTGCCACAACCTTGTCAATGCCGGTGCCAAAATCACGCACGCAGACCATGATATGTCCCTTGTCGCGTGAGGAGTTGATGATGATTTCTGGTTTGGCGGTGTCATGCATGGCATCCAGACTATTGCCAATCAGATTGACCAGAACCTGCTGCAAGCGCACCTGTCCGCCAACCACCCATAATTCCTCGTCGGCACTATCAATGGAAATTCGTACGTCCTGGGCGCGAATACGGGGTTTGAGAATTTCCAGCGCGTCATTGATAACAGCTGAAACAAGGACTCTGGTGGTCTGTTCATGGGGTTTGCGGGCAAAACTGCGCAAATGTTTGGCGATGGAGGCCATGCGATCGATCAGCGAGCTGATACTGACGATATTTTTACGCGCTTCGCTCTGTTGGTTTCGGTCCAGATAAGCGGCGGCATTATCGGCATAGGATTTGGCCGCCGCCAGCGGTTGGTTGAACTCGTGTGACAAGGCGGCAGACATCTGCCCGAGTGCTGCCATCTTGCCCGCCTGAACCAGATCTGCCTGGGTCTTGCGCAACTCCTCTTCCGCCAGCTTGCGCTCGCCTATTTCTTCGATCAAATTTGCATTGGCTTCATTCAGATCAAAGGTTCGTTCGGCAACCCGTTTTTCCAGCTGCTGTCTGGCCATACGTTGGGCTTTTATGCGCTCATACAGTCGCCGGCGGCGCAATATTAAAATGGCGGCAGACAAGATCATGCTAATCAATGTGAACATGAGCGCCGCGGTGATTGTATAGGCCTGTGTACGAGCCGATGCGGTGCGCGACAGTATATGGACGTTCCAGGCCTCGACCGGCATTGGCACATTTTGCACTAGATATTCGCGTTCATGTTCGTTGGTTGAAATGTTTACGATCTGATGACGGCCAAGGCCTTTTTCGACATCAACAATGGCCAGCTCTTTTATAACAACCTCATTATATTTGCGGGTCGATTTGAGCGCGGTTTTGGTCTCATTGGACAAGGGGATCATGGAGTGAAAATGCCATGCCGGTTTGCTGGCCATAAATATGATGCCAAGCCGGTCCGTGACAACGATTTCATGGTTGTTGATGTTCCAGGCCGCTTCCATCTTATCAATGCTGACCTTGACGGCCACGACCCCTTTGATCACCCCCTTCACATAGACGGGGGAGGCAAAATAATATCCGCGCTTCAACGACGTTGTGCCAAGTGCAAAGAAACGGCCCTGTTTGCCCTCGATTGCATCTTTAAAATAGGGTCTGAAACTGAAATTGCGCCCAATAAAGGATGTTTTGCTATCGAAATTACTGGCAGCGATGGTGAGGCCTTGATCATTCATGACATAAATATCCGACGCCTTGACAGCGGCATTTATGCGTTTCAATTTGTGGTTGATCGGATTGTCGAGAGGCAAAGGCGCGCTGGAGGCCAGGAATTCTTGCACGTCCTTGATGTCGGCGATCAAAAACGGAACGGAGCGGTATTTGCCAAGCGCTCCCTTTAGTCCCTCGACCGTCAACCGCAATGTGGTTTGACCACGCTGGGCCACCTGATCAAATGCATAATCTGTCGCCAGTTTGGCCGCCCACCAGCCAACGAACCCCAAAAGGGGCAAGGTATAGATCAAAGGTAGCAACCAGCTTGTTTTTGAAATATTTTTCACACTATGGTCACGTCTCTCTGTTCCGTCTGCAACGAGTATAGTCCATACACAATGGCATTACAATTTCCAACCCGGGGTCGGGGTTTGAGCAAGCTGGGTCCTGCGTTTTGAACTTGACCTCAACAGCTTGTGTAAAACCGGCAAAACTGGCGGCGTCCCTCGGAGCCCAATTCAAAACTCCTCACTGATTTTATTGGCTTTTTCCGCTCCATTATCGGCGCAAATCGCCTTGAAAGGGACGACAGCCCCGTCCTGCGCCAGGGTGGTATAAAGCACTTTGCCATCCGTATCAGCAAGTTCGCTCCAGCGGTCGCTGTTACCGGGGTCTATCACATTCCACAAAGCGCTCGGTGTCTTAGACATTTTATCTCTCGCATTTCTTTTATACGGAACGCGGCTCGTGCACTGCGCTCTTTTGATATTCGAAGACTTTACAGATTATATCGTTCGAGCAAAAGCAATACTCGGCATAGTCCATTGTATCTGATGGGGCAAATGTGTACGCTATTATTAATGGCTGTAATGACCCGTTATCCGTAATCCAATTTGTTTTGGGGGAGAGATTTGATGGTTTGCTGGTTCTATCGCTCGATTGGTCTGGCGTGTCTATTGTCTCTATTGCCGATCCTGTCAGCCCCCGCCAATGCCGCCCAGTGCTTGCAAGATATTCGCACCATATCGAGCGGTGGCAATCAGATGCGCTTGCGTGACTATCTTTGCCGCACCCAAAATAATCAAAGCGTGCGCGTGCGCTTTCACCGTGTCACCGATTTTGTCGCTCATGGTATTCTGGCGGGCAATTTGCCTGCTGGTTTTAAATCCTTGTTTGGCAAACCAAAGCTCATCACCAATGAGGTCTATCGCGACTATAACAAGCTGATGGACAAGTTTGGCGAATATACGCAAGGCTTTGGCTGTGAGACCTATAAGGTCATCGCGGCTGGCAAGGGGCAGGGCATGCAAGGGGACAATCAATGCACCGGCAAGAGCCCTATTCGGCGCTCTCTGGGGGGATGGTATCAGCAGCTCGAATATAGCGTTTTTCCCGCCGCCGATGATCTGCGCTCGCTGGAATATAATGGCCGGGTGCCCAAAGCCTACAAGAGCAAAATGGTCACCGAATATGGCCAACGGTTGAAGAAGATATGGCGCTATGCCAAGCGCCGCGATTTCAAAAACTACAACAAGAAACTAAGCGATTATAATCGCTTGATCACGGCCTTGAAAAAGCCCCGCGAAGGTTCGATGGGCAATAAATATTTCTCCATGCTCGAATATATTACCCGCAAGGGCGTGCCGCGCAAATTCATGGTCATCTATGGCAATGCCGAACAAGCCGCAGATTGCGCGGGCTATGCGGCGCGCTGGGTGCTCAATTATACCGAGCGCGCCATGTTGGTAGATGTGGCGGTGATCGAGAACACTTCTAGCGACGTAATCAAAATCAATCAGCTATGGGGGGCGAAAGGCCAAAAAACCAAATTGCGCAGCCTGTCCAAATCTACCGCTTTACGCAAAAGACAATCGGTTCCCCTGGGCACTGGCGCGTTGACATTGCAGCCCGGCGAAAAGGCGTTGTTGTTTCAGCGCATGGCCTTTATCGTTGATGATAATCAGCAGGCCGGTTTCAAGCTACCGGGATATGTGTATGGGCCTGAAATAGTTTTAAAGGGTCTGGAAGTGAACGGTGAGCGTCTCGACCTGGAGGGGCAGTCTTCGAATTTTGTGTCGCTGACCACCGGCGATGAGGGCGGCTCGTGTCCTTATCTGCATGTCTGGTCGAACGAGCTTAATGATTATATCAATACCGGAAAAATGCTCGACAAGGCCAAGGGAGCTGGTTTGGAACAGTCCGACCAGCGCCGGTTTGAAGGTTTCAAATCAAGGTTTCGTATTCATGAACGCGAACCAGAGCTGGCCCATATTGATCAAGCCAGTTTGATGATCGAATTAAAGAGCGGCGAACAATATGCCCTGTCCCCGGATATCAAGGATCTGGTGGCGCGCGACCAAAAACGCCTCAAACTTGGCTATGGAGAATATGTGGATCTGCGCTTTGCGCTGCCAGCTGGTATCAAGGAACAGCAGGTCGCCCACTCCACCATCACGCTAACGGGCTATTATGAACGCTATGGGGAGCTGCTCAATATGAGCAAGCTCACACGGCCATTGGATTTGCTGATCAAGGTTGCGGAATAAGCGATATGGCGCACCTCAAAAAGCCTGTAAATATTTGTATCACTTGTGTTTGTCTGGCTCTGGCGGCCCTGTGGATGCTGGCGGATTTTGCCGCAGCGGTTGAGCCACAAAAAACCAAGCCGACCCTGCGGATCAAGTCGCCGTTCGCGGCGACCCTGTGGCGGCTGGATGTGGATGCCAGCGAGCGCCTTGTGGTGTCGAGTTCGCCCTATAAAGCGGTGGGCGTCTGGCCGCTGGACGATTTGCAATCCAAATCCATTCTGCGGGTGCCCATCCGCCAAGAGCAGCGCAAACGTGCTCATGGCGTGGCGATCAGCCCCGATGGACAGCTCATAGCCAGTGCGGTGCCGCCAAGCGCGAACAGCGATGGATTGCCATTTTTGGGCACCGCTAAAATCTATCTTCTGGACCGTAAAACCGGCGCCCAACGAGCGCAGATTGACGCTATTGCAACAAGGCCGCAGGCTTTGCGTTTTTCGCGGGATGGTAACTATCTGGCGGCGGTGCTCTCCGATGGCTGCGGCCTGCGGGTCTGGAAAGCACCAGACTGGCAGCTGTTTTATGCCGATGACAAAGATTATGGCGGCGGCGATCACTGCGCGCTTACCGGCAAGGCGCTGGACGTGGATGCCCTGCCAGACACGACGGGGCTGGCGTTTTCGAACAACAATAATGATCTGTGGCTGGTGACCTCGGGGGATAGTGGTGTCAGATCTTATGGCTTCAAAGAGGGGCAGGCAAAACGGCTGGTTTTTGCCAGACCCGGCGATATAAAACTGGAGCGCCCTGGGGATGTGACTTTTTCTCCAGATGGGTCAAAGCTGCTGGTGGGGGAGCGGCGCAATCGCTCCCTTGAGGGAGCCGTTCACTTGCGCGCAGCCGTTCTGTCAGCCGATCGTTTGAAGGTGGCGCGCAAGCCGTTTGCGATCAGCGCTGATCATCTCAAACATCCCGCTTATCTTGATCGCAAGCAAAATGCCGACGCCAATCAGACCTCGCTGGAGCAGGTGGCCTGGGTAAAAACCGAGGACGAGGAAGAGTGGGTTTTTGCCGGCGGCGTGTTCTGGTGCACCTTTGTCAATCCAGAGTTCATATTGGGTGAGACCACATCGGTCGCCGATATTTGTATCGCCCGTTTTTCCGCCCTGGACGAGGACGAAGATCCGGCCTTTATTCCGGTCGGCACCGATCGCGTCATGGAACTGATCGCTTTGCCCAAACGCGGCGGCCTGCTCTACGCCACCCAGCGCCGTATCGGGCTGATTGACTATGAGGGCGAGGCGTTGGAATTGAGCGAGGGGCAAGAGCTGCAGGAGGGCAATATGGCGGCAGATTTTCGCGATGGCGCGATGGCGTTCTTGATTTCGAAAAGCGGCAAAAAAGTCGTGTTCGATGACTATCGTGGCCGCTATGGCGAACGTGTGCGCCTGCAATTTGATCTCGCCAATCGCCGCTTGACCCGCCTTGATAGGGAGGGAGCTGGCGAAGATGAAGGCATGAGCGCCCCTGATCACAATAAAAACCTTATCGAGGGCTGGCGCAATAGCCGCAAACCGCCCTTGATATATGGTGAACCCTTGCGCGATGAGCGGCCCGTGCTAGACGATTTTTATCGTTCTGTGTCGCTTATAACTGAAAAAAAACTGGTGCTGCTGGGCAGTAGCGATTTTTTGCGACTGGTGGAAGTTGGTGAGACAGGGCCAAAAACCTTGTGCGCGATGCGCGTTGATCATGAAGCGTTCCGGGTCAATCTGACCCCTGATGGGGGCATAGCGGTTGTCGGTCATAGCGATGGCACGTTGCGCTGGTATCGTATTGAGCGCCGCGGCAAAAGCTGCAAACTGCGTCTCTTGCTATCGGTTCATATTGCCATGGATGAGCTGGGGGAATGGATCTGGACGGCCTGGTTGCCCTCTGGAAAATTCGCCAATGATCCGCGCGCCAAACAACAGATCGGCTGGCAGGTCGAGCGCCGGGGTAAAGTCAGCTTTGTGCCCTATCACAAGCTGTTGCGCTTGTATGATGACAAAGCCGTGCAAGAGGCTCTTGATCAGGAAATTCCGCAGGTCAAACTGCGCGGATTGTTGCCGATCATCGATCAGGCCGCGCAAGACCAGCAAGTGTCTCGCGCCGGGTTGCGGGTGGCCCTGCCCTTTGAGCTGGCCGAGGTCACCGATAAAAAGGTGCGTTTTCAAATCGATACCAGTGGCTTGCCAAAATCAGCTACGACATTGCAGGTCAAAACCGGTTCGGGCATCAATATGGTGAAATTTGTCGATGGCCAGCGCGTCGAGGCGGACAGGCCGATCAGGTTAAACCAGCAAGGAGCCATGGCTCTTGATGTGGTGTTGCCGCAGGCGGCCCGCCGCCGTAACCGGGCCGTGCATGTGTGCTTTTATATTGATGCAAAAGCCGGGCCGTGCCATGAGCTGATCTGGCAGGGCAAGCTTGCAAAACCCAAAAAACGCCGCTTGTGGGCCATCATTATTGGCATTTCAAAACATAAATTCGGCAGCTATGATCTGCAATATACGCAAAATGATGCCCTTGATATCGCCCAGCTATTTGTCGATGATTATCAAAAACGCTCGCGTGCCAGCTCGAACATTGCACCTGATTTTTCGAGTATCAACATTTCCTTGATTGTCTCGCCCAAGGGGCAATCAACGACCAGACAATTGAACGAGCTGGCGGCACTTCCCTATGTGCAGCGCTATCAACCGACAAAAGCTGGCATCATGCGGGCCCTCAACGACATTGTTAAGTCCGATCGCGCCGAGGAGCTTAGCAATGATTTGTTTTTGTTTCATTTTTCGGGTCATGGCTTCATTCATCCCTATAACAAGGATCGCGGGCGCAGTGCCTTTGTCACCTATGCAACTGACCCGGCCCTTAAAAAAGAGACCATTGATAGTGAGGTGTTTACCAGCGCCGATCTGATTGGCGCCCTCAAACAGATCAGTGCCGAGAAACTGGTGGTGTTTGATGCTTGCCGCGCGCCGGTTGGCAACCCCGATGCCGTGCCCTTTGATCCCGGTTTGATCAGCGCCGAATTTCAGGATCAGGTCTTGTCAGCGCATTATTTCTTTTCGGGACTGGCCGGGCAATATTCACTGGATCAACGCAAATATTCGATCAATTCATCGCGCCCGTTCAGCGAGCGTGGCAATGGGCTTTTCTCCTATGCGTTTTTGAAAGCGCTCACCGACACAAAGGCTGATCTGCCGGGCAACAAAGCGGGGCGCAATCGCATTGAAATCATTGAGGTGAAGCGCTATCTGGATCGCCAGTTCGATCTGGACGATGAAAAAAGTCTGGCGATGGAGTTTCGCAACCGCTTCAAGAAAACCGATATTCAACAGCCGGTCTATGTGCCGGCCCGCAAGCTGGGTCAGCAGCAAGGAAACCAAGGCGGCTCGGTGCTGCGCACCCTCGATCCGCAATAGTTCTCGAGCCATGCGCTAGAGCAATTTGCGTTCACCCGCAATCATTCCAGCTGACATTTTTGCTCTGTTTTCGGCGTCAAGAAATTTGAAAATATCCAGATATATCCTGCATTTCTTAACTTGAAACCGAAGCAAAACTGTTCAGCTGTTTCTGACCGCGAGTGAATGCAAACCGCTCTAGTGGTCCGAATCACTTCAAGTGTCGGGCTTTGATGGTGCCACATTGTAACCTACCCGCTCCCCGGGCTTGCCCCGGGATCCAGAGAAACGGGTGGCAAACCATCGAAAGGGCGAGAAGCGTGGCCCCTGGACCCCGGCTCTGCGCATTCGTCGCTACTGCTCCTCAGGCTTGTCCGGGGAGCAAGTAGAAAACACCATTCAATTTAAGAGAGGCAAGCCACTAGTCTTCAAGCCATTGCACAATGCGCCTGGTGGCCTCGACAATGCGCGGCGCGTGCCGGGTCATGAAAACATCGGGGAGGGGATCGCTTGTCGCGATTTTTGCAGCCTCGTTAAGCGCCTTGGTGCCATCAAAATCCACATAGGCGATGCGCAGGCACAAGAACTCCTCTGGTAGCCCGAAATCAGACCCGGGCAGCGCGGCAACGCCGGTTTCTGCCAGCAGCCTCGAAGAGAGCTGGTCGCTTGTTAAGATGCCGCGCCCATTGAGTTTTTGTTTGTGATGTTCAAAGGAGGGCAGCAGATAAAAGCCGCCATCTGGGGCGCTGACCTTGAGCTTTGCCTCAACCAGCTGCGCATGCACATACAGGCCGACCCGTTCTAAAACGCGGCGGGTGTCGGTGATATATTGTTGCAGCTCATTGCCGGGTTCATAGGCCTTGATGGCCGCATATTGAATGGGCGCGCTGGTTGAGGTGAACGTTTCGCTGGCCGCCACCGCAATCGCGTCACGCAGCCAGTGCAACTGCTCGGGGAAGATAAAGCAGCCCAGCCGCCAGCCACCGGCTCCCGCCCATTTTGACAGGCCGCCACTGATAATGGTGCCTTCTGGATAATGTTTGGCGATGGAGACATGTTGGCCATCAAAGCGGGTTTCGCCATAGATTTCATCGGACAATAAAATGACTTTGTATCGCCGTGCCACGAGCGCCAGTGCTTTGAGTTCCTGATCGCTATAGCTGGTGCCGGTGGGATTGTTGGGATAATTTAAAATGACAATGCGCGGCCTTGTGGGGTCGGGGCGGCAATGCTCTTCAAGCACTTGCGCCGACAGACGCCAGCCATCTTCTTCACGCGCCTTGATCCAGTGCACATTGCGGCCAATGATCGAGGCTTGCGGCGCATAGGACACCCAGCTGGGCGTCGGGATGACCAGATCGCCATAATAAACCAGCTGAATAAGAAACATCAATTCCTTGGAGCCGGGGCCAATGAGCACATCATCAAGGCGATAGGCAACGCCCTCGCGGCGCTGGTAATGGGCGGCGATCACCTCGCGCAACGGGGCCAGTCCCTTGACGGCCAGATAATCTTTCTGGTGGGCATTTTTTTTCAGCTCTTCCACCAAAATGTCAGGAACAGGAAACGGCGATTGGCCAAGTCCCAGACGGAAGATTTCGCGCCCCTCGTCCTGCAATTGTTTTGACTTCTCATTGATGGCAAGAGTGGCTGAGGGCTTGAGCCCTCTCACATTGAGATTGAGGTGGATGTGGTGAGGGTCGTTGTGGCTCGAAGGTGACATCAGATGGCTCCAATAAACAGGGCGATACTGGCCGCTCTATAGGCCTCTAAAATGGGTGCGTCTAGCGAAATTACAAGAAAGTGCTCACGAAGGCTTGAGGAGGAGTGATTGGTAAGCTAGGGATCAAGGGATCAAATATGTTGCAGGGTCTTTTGAAAGGATTTGAAAATGGCGCAAAGGGCGGCAATCGTTGCAGCAAATCGTACAGCAATCGGTATTCTTTGTGGGGCCATATCGAGTTTGCAAGCGGCTGAACTGGGCAGCGCGGTTATCAAACATTTGATCGCCAGCACCGGGCTTGACGCGGCGCTCATTGATGATGTGATCATGGGACAGGTGCTGACCGCTGGCGTTGGCCAGAACCCGGCACGGCAAGCCGCCATCGGGGCCGGGCTTGCCAACACCACAACAGCCATCACCATCAACAAGGTTTGCGGCAGCGGACTGGAAGCGATTGCGCTGGCCAGGCAGAGTAGTTTGTGCGGCGAGGCCAATATAGTGATTGCCGGTGGGCAGGAAAGCATGAGCAATGCGCCGCATCTGTTGCGCGGTTCAAGAGACGGGCGCAAGCTTGGCAGTTGGGGGCTTGACGACAGCACCGTACTCGATGGCCTGTGGGACGCCTTTTATGATTGCCACATGGGCATCACGGCTGAAAATATCGCCGAGCAGTTTGGCATTTCACGTGCCCAGCAAGACCAATTCTCAACCCTGTCACAGGCCAAAGCCGCTAGGGCCCACAATGAGGGACGCTTTGCGCAAGAAATCATTCCCCTTGAAGTGCCGCAAAAAAAAGGCCCTGCGGTGATCTTTGAGCGCGATGAGTTTCCGCGCCCCGGCACCTCTCTTGACAGTCTCGCCAAATTGCACCCGGCCTTCAAAAAAGACGGCACCGTCACGCCGGGCAATGCCTCTGGCATCAATGATGGCGCGGCGGGCGTTATCGTCATGGCGGAGCAGCAGGCGCGCGAACTTGGCCTGCCGATATTGGCGGTGATCAAGTCCTATGCCAGTGTCGGGGTCGACCCAAAGATCATGGGCACGGGGCCGGTGCCAGCCAGCCAAAAATGTTTGCAGCGCGCCGGTTGGCAGGTTGGTGATCTTGACCTGGTGGAGGCCAATGAGGCATTTGCCGCGCAGGCCGTTTACGTCAATCGTGAACTGGGCCTCAACCCGGAAATCGTCAATGTCAATGGCGGGGCCATTGCGCTGGGACATCCCATTGGCGCATCGGGGGCCCGGATTGTGGTGACGCTTATTCATGAGATGATCAAGCGGGACGCCAAGCGCGGATTGGCGACACTTTGCATCGGCGGCGGCATGGGAGTGGCGATGGCCCTGGAGCGCGAGTAATCAATTGAACAGCTATCGCAGATAATATATTGACCCCAAGGTATAAGGGTTTAAGCTTTTTTAGACCTGTCATCCCCGCGAAGGCGGGGATCCATAACCACCGCTCTGGCAAGTTACTACGTGGACTAGAAGCTGGCTCTTCAGGCAATCTGCCCGTAACGGGAGTATGGTTCCCCGCCTTCGCGGGGATGACAATCATTAGTTATCTTTGGGGCCGAACAAATATCCAGTTCAGAAAGATTGCAATTCATGGATGCTCTTTGGACACCATCACCCAAACAGATCGAAGCGGCGCGGATGACAGGGTTTGCGCGCCATGCTTCAAAACGAAGCGGCAAGGATCTGCGTTTATATTCAGACTTGTATGATTGGTCGATCAGCGAGCGTGAGGCATTTTGGGCTCTGATGTGGGAGCGCGCACCGATCATTGCGCGTGAGCGTGGAGACGAGGTGCTGGTGGAGGGGGACAAAATGCCCGGCGCCAGATGGTTCCCACAGGCGCGACTGAACTTTGCCCAAAATCTGCTGCGCCATGGGGATGATCGCGAGGCGTTGGTGTTTCGCGGCGAAGATCGCGTCAAACAGCGCTATACGCGCCGCGCGCTTTATGGCGCTGTCGCCAGACTGGCCGCCGCCCTGCGCGCGCTGGGCGTGGAGCCTGGAGACCGGGTTGCCGCCTATATGCCAAATCTTCCAGAGACCATTATTGCCATGCTGGCCGCCACCTCGCTTGGGGCGGTCTGGTCGTCCTGCTCGCCAGATTTTGGTGTTAACGGTGTGGTGGATCGTTTCAAGCAGATCGAACCCAAAATACTGATCGCCGCCGATGGTGTTTTTTACAATGGCAAGCGCTTTGACAATGTTGAAAAAATCAATGCGATCAGGACTAAAATTCCCTCCATCAAGCAGACCATACTGGTGCCTTATACATTGAGCGCCGAGCAATTGAGCGTTGCTGACGGGCTTTTATTGTGGCCAGAATTACTCGATCACCAAAATGAGACGGAGATTGATTTTGTACAATTACCGTTTGATCATCCGCTGTATATCTTGTTTTCATCGGGCACCACCGGCGTTCCCAAATGTATCGTGCATGGGGCAGGCGGCACCTTGTTGCAGCATATGAAAGAGCATCAGCTACACTGCGATATCAGAGCTGGCGACCGGGTATTCTATTTCACCACCTGTGGCTGGATGATGTGGAACTGGCTGGTCAGTGCGCTGGCCAGTGAAGCGGTTGTCATGCTGTATGACGGCTCGCCGTTTTATCGCGATGGCAATGCACTGTGGGACTATGCGCGCGATGAGAACATCACCTTGTTTGGCACCTCGGCAAAATATATTGATGCCTTGCAAAAGGCTCGTCTGTCGCCAAAATCCAGCCATCAGCTAAGCGCTCTGCGCTGTATTTGTTCCACCGGGTCGCCGCTGGCACCGGCCAGGTATGACTATGTGTATGAGCATATCAAAACGGATGTCAATCTTGCGTCCATTTCTGGCGGCACCGATATTGTCTCGTGCTTCGCGCTGGGTAATCCTGTTTTACCGGTTTATAAGGGCGAGTTGCAATGTCGGGGGCTTGGACTGGCTGTCGAGGTGTTTGATGACAGCGGGCAAAGCGCTGGTGTTGATAAGGGCGAACTTGTTTGCACCAAACCCTTTCCGTCCATGCCGGTGGGGTTCTGGGGCGATCCGTTCGGGGAAAAATATTTCGCTGCCTATTTTGGACGCTTCGACAATATCTGGTGCCATGGGGATTATGTGCGATTGACGAAGCGCGAAGGGCTGATTTTCTATGGCCGCTCTGATGCGGTGCTTAACCCAGGCGGCGTGCGCATTGGCACCGCAGAGATATACCGACAGGTCGAGCAGCTCGATGAGGTGATGGAAAGCATCGTCATTGCGCAGGACTATGAAGATGATGTGCGGCTGGTGCTGTTTGTTATCTTGCGCGATGACATCGCGCTTGATGGCGCGCTCATCGACAAGATCAAGCGCCAGATCCGGGCCAATACCTCGCCGCGCCATGTGCCTGCGATAATCCTGGCGGTCAGCGATATTCCCCGCACCAAAAGCGGCAAGATTGTCGAGCTGGCGGTGCGCGATGTGGTGCATGGCAAAAAGATCAACAATGTCGACGCCCTTACCAATCCGCAAGCGCTTGAAGAGTTCAAAGACCGCGCGGAACTTCGTTTATGAGTTTATGACCTAGAGTGCTTCCGAGAAAAGTGGGTACCGGTTTTCCGATAAGAAGCACGATAAAACAAAGAGCTAGGGGCTTTCATTTTGTCAACCTAAAACGGAAAGACCCTAGAGCAATTTGCGTTCACCCGCAATCATTCCAGCTGACATTTTTGCTCCGTTTTCGGCGTCAAGAAATTTGAAAATATCCAGATATATCCTGCATTTCTTAACTTGAAACCGAAGCAAAACTGTTCAGCTGTTTCTGAC
>JAJRRW010000097.1 GCA_024279115.1 Alphaproteobacteria bacterium | reverse complement strand
GCAGTTAGGCCATTTTCCGGCTGTGCCTCTTGGACAGGCGCGCGGTTTGATGACGATCTTGCGGCAGTTAGGCCATTTTCCGGCTGTGCCTCTTGGACAGGCGCGCGGTTTGATGACGATCTTGCGGCAGTTAGGCCATTTGCCGGCGGTACCTCTTGGACAGACCTTTGGCTTGACGATTTTGCCCGGTCTGCCACACCAGTAACCTTTTTTGCGCGTGAGCGACCAGCCAAGGTTTTTGTAGCGGCGATAGGCTTTGCTCGATGTGACCTTTGTCTGGCCTCTGGCGCAGGTTTGTGGCGCAGCGCTATTGATACAGCGATAGCGGTTCTTGCCAGCCTTGACCGATTTTTTGCCTTTTGGACAGCTGCATCCCCAAAGACCTGTTGGTCTGTTTAGTACGGGTTTGCCACCACCTGAACAACTGACAGTTGGTCGGGTCGGTTTTTTGCCAGGTTTGACACACCAGATACGGCGATTGCCTTTACCGCGACTTTCGGTGTTGTAGCCATTTTTCCTAAAGAAGTTAAGACGTGATGGGGACACCTTGCTCCAACCCTTGCGGCAGTCCAGCGTCGCTCCGGTCGGTTTTTTACCGGGCTTGACACACCAGATGGCTTTTTTGCCTTTGCCGCGGGATTTGATATTATAGCCCTTGCGCTTGTACCCGGAGATTTCACCGAGCCAGACTTTTGACCAGCCGCTCCAGCATTGCAGTGGCGGCGTTGTCACGCCGGCCTGGGCGCACCAGATCCGATTTTTGCCTTTGGTTCCGCGAGGTTTGACCGTAAAGCCATTTTTCTCGTGTGAACGTATTTGCGTATCAGAAATTTTCTTCCAACCGTTCCAGCATTGTGGAGGCGGCGTAGCTGACCGTTGTGCACACCAGATCGTTTGACCGTTCCTGGAGCGCGGTTTGACGCGATAGCCATTGCCGCGATAGCCCGTGGTCTGGCTGGACTTGATCTGTGTCCAATTATCACTCCAGCATTGCAAAGGGGTAACCCTTGGCGCCTTGGCACACCAGAATTTATAACGACTATTGGGACGTCCGGTCTGTTTCCTGGTCCAGCCCCGGGGAATGGCATTGCCATTTTTATAGAGCGTCCAGCCGCTTGCACAAACTGGTGTGCCACAAATCAGCGAGCCTCCATTGGAGCGTATCGTGCGCAAGGAATAGCCAAGTGGCTTGCCCTTGAAGCTGCGGAAACGGTCCATGCCACTGGGGCAGACAGGGTCGCGATCAATCACCGGTGGAAGAGTGACTGGCGGGGTGGTGGGCGGTTTGCCAAAGCAACGACGACCATTCCAGCGGGTGCCGGACGGGCACTGGCAATTGCCTGCCTTGTTGAGGAGCATGCCACTTGTACACTGTTCAGATACGGTTTCCCTGGTTTTGAACTCATGACAGGCATAGCGAGGAGCCCCCTCATTGGCCTGCGCTGATCCAGCGCCTTTCAAGGTGCCACCGATATCAGCACTCAATATGCCGGGTTCACCAATCAAAACGCAATTGCGCATACCGCTTGAGGCTTGAGCGTTATTGTCATTCTGGGGAAGAGTGACAACCACCTTATGGGTACGGCTTTGGCCTGCGCCAAGCCTCACATCGGCGACACATCCAAATGGCAGGCTGGTTGGTGCAACAGCGCAACCAAAGGGCGGGCTGACACTGATGCTCGTACCAGCAACAAGGCCGCCATTGGTATTGGTAATGCCGTCAATAATCGCCAACTGGCCATTGAAGCTGTTGTTGCCTCCATTTTTCAAGGTGATCTGGAAGTTACAAATATTTTCCTGATCACAAACGGTATCGCCGGTTTTCTCTACAGAGATGCCGTTGGGATCAAAGGTACCAACGGTCTCCTCTGCTCCGCCCTCGACACAAGCTCTGCCAAATGTATGCACGTCGCCAGCACCCGATACCTGGCCCTCGGCGCAGTTTTTGTAGCGCTGTTGTGACAATTCGATGGCGCTAAAACTCATGTCGAAATAGCGCGAGACGCCGGGACCAACCTTTGCCCCATCAATGGAACAATTGAGATTGTTGGCGGGCACGGCACTACAGGTCCAATCCGCTGCTGGCGCATCGGGGCTAACACTGTCGATGGTGATCGCTCCGCCGCCGCCCACAAAGGTGGTGACATCGTTGATAGACAAGGGGCCTACAGCTGACCCGGTACCGGTATTGCTCACGGTGATCCGACAGGTGACGGTTGTCGGAGAAAAACTGCCGACCAGACCGCTCTCACATGTCTTGGTAATATTGAGATCGGGTGTTTTTGGATTGTCATCGGGGTCTGGCAGCTTGGCGATAGCGCAGCTTGCTGGTGATCCCGCCTGTTGTTCCAGTTTGGCGCAATTTTTCACTTCACGACTTGGATAGTCGGTTTTCGATACCATTGCTTCCACTGTCAAAATAGTTTCTGCCATTGGTGGCAGAATGATATTCCTGTTACAGACGAACTGATCAGCGGCACCATCTGGACCACAAACCCACGGGGGAGCAGGGCTGAAGTTTGAGCTGATCGGCGCTCCATTTGGATAACGATCACGGACCGTCAGAGGACCGGCATAGACCCCGCTGCCAACATTGCGGATACGGATCTGATAAGTGCACAGGGCCTGATCAACGCCAACGCCCAGCAGGCACCATTCGTCGACAACCTTTTTATCCATCCGCAGCTCAGGCTTGCCTTCTTCTACGGGCGGATCACATATTTCGACCTCTGGATCACAAGGGGGAGGCGGTGGAGGTGGTGGCGGTGGCGGAGGACAGTCCTCGTCACCTTCAACACACTCTTTGGGACACTCAATATCAATGGGAATAACGATCTTGATTTTCTGTACGCAGCACAGGCCAAGCCCTTCGATGGGACCAGCCACATGTTTGACATCGCCATCAGTGAGGCCATTGGCCACCAAATGCACGGTCATGCCGGGAACGGCGCCATGAATGGTCCATGTGAGCACGCCATCACCAGCAGGTACAATCTGCGAGGGTGGGAAAATAGAAACACCAGGAGTGCTTGAGGTGAGTTCAATCACCTTGCCGCCATATTCGGCGCCAATGGTCATTTTGTAGGTAAATACGCCAGGCATGCCAGGTGTACACTCGACCTCGCCATGCTCCACCTTGAAGCAAACCGGATCAAGGGGGCCGCCGCCGCCTGCTGGTGGTTCATCACAACCGGTAAAATCAAGCGTCAGCTTGTGCGGTTCTCCGACTGTCATATCTCCAGGCACGCCAAGAGGTGTGCTGAATAGCATCCCGGCCTCAATCCCGCCCATGATAACAACCAACTGAGCCGAATTGGCAACGGTATCGCCAGTTGAATAAACGCTAGTGTCTATTTTCGCGACACCGCGCAGCTCGAGGACATGAAATCCACCAGCAGCAGGAACCGGATTAAGGGCAATATTTGAAATCGAGAACTTGCGATTGTCCCCGCTAAGGACCGGCGCCTCAATGGCTCCCCCGCCAACAGCAATGAAATCACCAGAGACGCTAATCGACCCTGCCACCCAGCTCAAACCGGCTGGCAATTGATCTTCAATACGAAATTTGGTTCCGTCCTCTACAGGGAAATTGTTCGGCAGGACAAACCGGATTTTATATTCAATAAAATCACAACCGGTCTGAGAACCCGTTTTGGTGAACTCCAGACCAAAATCTTCATATTCCCCAGCGACAACAGGCGCTGAAAATATTGTCAAACACAGGCAGGCGAGGGCCAGCAGACTGGCGCGCAGCGATTTGCCCAATGATGGGAGGCCGGTATTAAACAGGCCCGGTGACGATAACGTCTTCATGATACTCTCCGAGATCGGATTTGAAATTCTGGGGCGGTGGAAGGCAATTTTAGTGTTTTTCATATTGACCTCCTATGGCGCACATAATTCGTTGGGCATTTTCAGCGGCAATCGCGCCTTGCAACACGGGAATGTCTTGCCGGGAATTGCGTCTGAACCCTTGTAGAAACAGATATTGATATCGACGTTTTCGCCGGGCACTGCGCCATTGATGTCAAGCCAGAACGGATCGCCAGGAGCCGCCGTTTGCATCGGTGGGCTTACTGTAATCCCAGGTTTGAGGTACTGGGCCTTGATGCTGTCAGCGCCAATTCCGGCCCGGTCACGCAGCCACAATGCGGCGTCAAAACCACCGGGCTTACAGGCATATTCGGCCCATTCAACTTCGACGCATTTAGGCAGTTCACCACCACCAGGGGGAAGGGGAACCGGGAAGCCGCCGGGCTAAGGCACGATATCGCCCCAGCCATAGGAACGGCCTCCACGGCAAGGGTTCCAGATTTCGATATCACCAACATGGCCACGGACCTCGGGATCCAGAAAGGACCCATCATAGTCAACGAAATAACTTTTGAAAGGCGGTACGTTTTTAGGACGTACCAGATGTTTACTGGTGAGCGCGAAGCCATGCACATTCAAAGGACCGCCCTGCAAAAGCTGATCTGCCAGTTCTGGATTGTCGCGCAGATTGTCGCGCAGATTGTCGCCGGTTTTGGCAAGCGTGCCATCGCAAACCCCCGAGCTGATATTGCCGTTTTTATCATAGCCATAGCCAAGGTCGATGCCGCCGAGCGTCATGCGATGATCCAGGGGAAAACCAACCGCAAATTCGGCGGGAGTTTCAACCCATACGGAAGGCGTTGCGGGATCATCAGGGATTTCGCGGTGATAGCGCAAAACCTGGCTTTTGGCAGGGTCTGCGAAACTTGAATAGTCATAAGCATTTTTGACGTGACCACGCTGGGCCAGATACATATAGCCCTTGCGGTCAAATACGATGTCGGTGACGGCATGGTCGCTATCTGATTTGACATCGAGTTCCCAACGCGCGTCCTCCTTGAAGCTGCCATCATGATTGATGCCGATGGACCAGATTTGCAGGCCTTCAAATACCGCGTAAAACAAGCGATTGCCCTTCATTGCGAGACCGTGCACACGGCGCATGGTGGAGGTAAATCCCCAGGTATCTGGATCTTGCGCGTTGAAGGTGGGGCTTGTAATATCCATGCGGTTGGCGGGGTCATGAGGAACCGCGTCAAAGCCGTTTTTGGGACGACCATTGACGCCATGATCAAAACTGCCAAGGTCCGTTCCAAGCATATCAAAGCGATGGATTTTGCCGGTATCAAGGTCAGAGACGAAGAGTTGCTGGCGGGTCTGGTCAAAGGCGATATTACCAAGGCCGGGGCCTGAATTATCGGCGCCCTCCAGTTGCACATTGGCAAATAAAGTCACTTCACCAGTGACGCCGTTTATTTTGTAAATGCTGCCGGGGCCACCAGCAAGATCAACGCCGTGCTGGCCGTCCATAAAGCTTGCACCCGCTTGTCCGGTTTTGATGCGTTCGGGGCGGCCATCGCCATCATTGTCAGGAATAACCACCTGCAGGCCATGCATGGTCGTGGCGGTTACATAAAGATTGCCTACGGTGCGCTTGCCATCGTCTCGTCCCTCGATGAGGGTGCCATTGTCATAGGCGAGGCCAAACACCTGACCGATTTTTCGGGCGTCAACTTCAAACGGTGCAGGGGTATGAATGAGTTGCCCTTTGGGGGCCTCTCCGGTCGCCCGGATATTGAATATGCGCAAGCTTTTGCCGTTGAGACTTATAAAGGTTTCGTCCAGCGGATTGACGCCGGGGGGCAGCCCTTCTTGTGGAAATATTGTTCCCGAGAAACCGGTCACGGCCATATTGCCGGGTTTCATCAAGGGTGTATCAAGAGAGGGGGCCGGAGCGCCGCCAGCAAATAGATCTTTGATGCCATCGAGAAGCCCGCCTTGCGCGAAGGCCGGGGTGATGAGGGCACTAGAGGATAGACAAAGGAGGGCGACAAGGCTTGCAGAACGCAACAAATTCACCTTGCGCGATGCCGGTGAACCCAAAGACCCTTTGTGATCTTTACAATATTTGGGAGCCTTGTGAAATTGCGAGTTCATACCGATATCTCCTTTGAATTTTGGATAAGATAACGATCATTGGCGAACAATTCCGGCCGGTTCTGGCGTAATTTAGTGCTCAGAATATTCAATAATGTTATCTCGCAAGCCTTTGATTTAACCGTATCATAGACTTTCGAAAGGCCGCCACATTTATTCACTTTGTCGTGAAGATCTATCTGGTTTCGTTTCATTTTTCTTCTCCCTTGGTGCCTCTGGCCGAGGCGTCATCAATCGGCACACAGCGCTTTGCGTGCTCGAGCTGCTATAGGGTTTGTCGCATCGACACCAAAAAAGGTTCAAAGCATTTGCAAAAAGAGCAAAAAAATCCTGCGGTGCTTATTTAAGCTCCGCAGGATCCATATGGTTGATTGTTTGCTGTGACCTTGGCGTTAACGTCGATCGTTCAGAGCCCAGTCATATTCATAAGACGAGATTTTGCGGGCCTTTTTCAGTTTGGCCGCCAGTTTGGGAGCCGCATAGCGACGAAGATGCTTCAAGATACCTTGCTCATTGCCACCAAAATCGACGATGAACCATTTATAGATTTTGGAGGCTTTCACGCGCCCGTTGGAAATTTCAACACCGCGCACCGAATTGACATAGGCCTTGGCTCCCCCTTGCAACAATCTTTGGGTGTTGGCGGCGGTGAACGCGTCAATGGCCAGATTTGGACAGCCGATTGCCGCGCAATTGACGGCATAATGGATACGGGGGTCTCCCCACAGGCCGCGCAAAATGACATGTTCCACATCATCCAGCGTCAGGGCCTGACCATTGACCACCATGTTTTTCAGCTTCCAGGGACCGGGAGAAAAAATGCCGGACCAGATACTCTTGATGGAAGAGACCGGATATCTGGCCAAAATCACATCAACGGTCTTGGCATTATACAAATTGACCCAAAAGGCGAATTGCTCGGCTCGATTGAGAGAAAACACGTTCACCGCTTGCAATCTTTTCAAATAGGCTTTGAGCTGTTTGTGGCCGGACTTCTTTAACGCTTTATAGTCAAGCTCGTTGAGGTCATCCTTGCCCTTGCGGATATAGGTTTTCAGCAATTTGTCCCAGGCGCTGTGATCAATGCTTTTTGTAGAGCCTTTTTGATAGGCCTTGAACTTGCCTGCCACATCAGCAAATGCTGGCAGCGAGGTCATATTCATGCCAGCCAAAGCTATGGCGAGTGCGAGAAAAAGGCGACGGGTATAAATCATATTGGGTTCCTACATCAGTCTATCAAAGCGCGTTGTTGCTTATTTAGCCATCGTCATAAAACAAGGAGTGCGAGAATTGATTGGTGCACCAAATCAGCTTAAAGAATTCTGGCGACAAAAAAATGGCTTTTCAAGTAATCGTGAAGCCAATTTACTTATTGTGACGGCCCGTCTGGCAGGATAAACCGGTTCCTGACAGGTTTTACGGCTAGTTTTATGGCAAATCTCATGACTATTTTATTGATCATAGCAGGTTTTTTACTGATCGGCGGGCCGCTGGCCTTTGCCGCGTCCATGTATATGGGATTTAAAGCGCCGCGCATTCGACAAGATGGCGACCCATCAGAGTATGATATGCCGTTCGAGCAGGTCGAAATACCAACCGATCAAGGCCTTAAACTGTTCGCCTGGCATGTATTGGCGTCACGTAATCCCTCAAACCACACCTTGCTGATCGTTCATGGCTGGGGGGCCAATACGCAAATGATGCTGCCTTTGGCAGAACCGTTTTATCGTGCCGGTATCAATATATTGCTGGTGGATGCCCGTAATCATGGCAGCAGCCCCGATGATGGTATTTCGTCCTTGCCAAAATTTACAACGGATGCGGAAAACTCTATCGACTGGTTGCAACAACAAACAACTGGCGGTGGGCGCATTGCCCTGCTTGGTCATTCGGTGGGCGCGGGGGCCGCTCTGCTGGCCGCCTCGCGGCGCGACGATATTGATGCGGTGATCTCTGTCTCCAGCTTTGCCCATCCCTTGTTGCTGATGCAGCGCCATCTGCAAAGGCCGTATAAATCGCTGATCATTTTGCGGATGATGGCCCCCGTGGTGATGGCCTATACGCAATGGCTGATCGGCTACAAATTTGACGAGATCGCCCCTATGAACGCGTTATGCAAGATCAAGTGTCCGGTGCTTTTGGTGCATGGTACAAAGGATGAGGTGATCCCGCTTGCGGATTTGCGCGCCCTTGAAACCAACTGCCCCGACAAGCAGCCCGAGGTGTTGCTGATCGAGGGAGCCGGGCACGAATCCATCAATAAAATCAAGCAGCATGACCAGGACCTTGTTGATTTTTTGCAGCGGTGCGGATTTTGAGTTCAGTCTTTGGCACATTCAGGAAACAACTGCGCCAGCCCTTGTGTGGAGGCATCGCACACGCCGCGCTCGGTGATGAGACCGGTCACGAGGCGGGCCGGGGTGACGTCAAAGGCCGGGTTGGCAACCGGCGTGTTGTCGGGGCAGATTTGCACCTGTGCGACCTCGCCATCGTTGAGCTTTCTCCAGACTTTGGTGACCTCCAACGGGTCTCGCTCCTCGATAGGGATTTGCGCAATGCCGTCTGACAGGGTCCAGTCAATGGTTGTCGAGGGCAGGGCCACATAGAACGGGATATTATTGTCATGGGCGGCCAGCGCCTTTAGATAGGTACCGATCTTGTTGCAGACATCGCCAGAACCCGTGGTGCGGTCGGTGCCGGTAATGACCAGATCAATCGCCCCGTGCTGCATCAGATGACCACCGGCATTGTCAACGATCAGCTGATGAGAAATGTCTTGTTGGGCCAGTTCCCAGGCGGTCAAATGCGCCCCTTGATTGCGCGGCCTTGTTTCATCCACATATACATGGACGTCGATATTTTGCTGAACGGCATGGTAGAGGGGAGATGTGGCCGTGCCCCAGTCCACGGTTGCCAGCCAGCCGGCATTGCAATGGGTCAAAATATTGACGGCTTCACCGTGGCTTTTTGTGGCGGCGATTTTTTTGATCAGCTCAACCCCATGCACGCCAATCATGCGGTTACATTCCACATCTTGCTCGCAGATTTGTCGCGCGCGCGCCAGGGCGGCCTTGGCACGTTCATGGTCTGGCAGGGGGGTGAGCAATGTGCGCATCTCGCCAAGTGCCCAGCGCAGATTGACGGCGGTTGGTCTGGTCGCGAGCAACAAATCGCAAGTTTGCTCAAGCGATTTGTTCGAGGGGTTGTCGATCATTTGTACATAAATGCCATAGGCGGCGGTGGCGCCAATCAAGGGCGCGCCGCGCACCCACATATCGCCAATGGCGGCGACAAAGGCGTCGAGATTGTCAAGGTCAACAACCAGAAACTGATGGGGCAGCCATCTTTGGTCGATAATTTTGACTTGCGAGCTTTGCTCATCAAACCAGATGGAGCGGTAATGTTGATTGCCGACGTTCATTTCCAGTTGTTCTCCTTAAAACTGATTAATCCAGACCTTTGAGAACCGATCGCAAGCGGTCAATGAGTTTGTCGATCTGCTCTTTGGTGATGATGAACGGGGGAGACAGGGCGATGGTATCACCAGTGACGCGGATCAGCAGATTATGTTCGAAACATTCATCAAAGGCATCCTGGCCTCTCGATCCTGGCGCATTGCGGCGCGGTGCCAGCTCAATCGCGCCGATCAAGCCAAGATTGCGAATGTCGATGATATGGGGTAGCCCGGAGAGCGAATGCAGCGCCTGCTCCCAATAGGGAGAAAGCTCATTGACCTGCGCAAACAGATCCTCTTTTTCATAAGTTTGCAACGTCGCGATCATGGCGGCGCAAGCCAGGGGATGGCCGCTATAGGTATAGCCATGCATGAGTTCGATCCCGTGTTCAGGACCCGTCATGAAGGCGTTGTGGATTTTGTCATTGACCAGCACGGCCCCCATGGGCACAGCGCCCGATGTCAGCCCTTTGGCGAGGGTGATGATATCTGGCATGACGCCGAAAAAATCGGCGGCAAAGGGAGCACCAAGGCGCCCAAAGCCGGTGATCACCTCATCAAAAATCAGCAAAATATCGTGCTCGTCGCATATTTTTCGCAAGCGCTGCAAATAGCCCTTTGGCGGAATCAGCACGCCCGTAGAGCCGGCAATCGGTTCAACGATGACGGCGGCAATGGTGTTGTTTTGATGCAATTCAATCAGCCGGGTCAAATCATCGGCAAATTCCACACCATGCTCGGGCAATCCCTTGGTGAAGGCGTTGCGCGTCAGATCATGCGTGTGGCACAGGTGATCTGTTTGCGGCAGCAAGGGGCCAAAAATTTGCTGGTTGGGGGCAATGCCACCGACAGAAATGCCGCCAAACCCGACGCCGTGATAGCCGCGCTGGCGGCCAATCAGAACCGTGCGCTGTGGTTCACCGCGCCTTTGCTGGTAGGCGCGGGCCATTTTGAGAGCCGTATCCACTGATTCTGATCCAGAATTTGTAAAAAATACATGCTCAAAACCATCAGGTGCAATGTTTAAAAGCCGATTGGCGGCCTCAAAGGCGGCGGGGTGGCCAAGCTGAAAGCCGGGAGAAAAATCAAGGGTTGCCGCCGCGGTTTGAATAGCCTCGACAATGCGGGCGCGCCCATGTCCGGCATTGCAGCACCACATCCCCGATGTGCCATCAAGGATCATGCGGCCTCGCGGGGTCTGGTAATACACGCCCTTGGCGCTTGCAAACATTTTGGGGTTTTTTTTATAGGCGCGATTATTGGTGAACGGCATCCAGTAAGAGCGCAGATGATCCGATTTATTCATGCCGGTTTTTACCCCTGTTTTTTTGCTAGCATAAAACCAAAAAAATACTTTGTCCCCTGAATAATCCAGCCTTCTTAAGCCACTAATATATCGCCTTAAAGCGAGTATGGTTAACGATAGCGGGTGATGTTTTCTGGAGGAATGGGAGGAATGGGAGGAATGGCAGGCCTGGCAGCGAAGATTTATCCCGCCGCTGTCAGTCGTTGTTTGGCTGAGAATTTTTGTTTGATGGATTGAACCAGAACAGAGCGTCTTTGCGCCGCTTTGATGTTCATCCAGAAATATTGTGGCAAGCCGCGCCAGGACAAAGGACGGTAAATGTCATGCAATATGCCTTGTTCGGTGGCAAAATATTGCTTGTAGGGTTCGTCGCCAATCGTAAAATCGAAATAGCTATAGCCGTTTTCATGCAAGGTCTGCATGGTGCGCTCGGTGAGCAGTCGTCCCGGCGAGCATTTGCTCCATTCACCGCTTTCATAGCCAGATATCGTCATGCCATAATGACTGCCATTGCCAAATCCGCACAAGGTGGCGACGGGTTGTCCTGCTACCAGCAGGGCCGTGAAGATGACAGGCCCGCTTGCGCAGCCCTTGGTCGTGAGCCGCTCATAAAAGCGTTTCATGGCAGGGTCATCGAGCAGATAGGGAAGCGTCAGGCCGTGCAACCGATTGCGCTGTTGGTGCATGAGGCGGTCCAGCAGGGGTTTGATGTCATTTTCATCCCGGCACCAGATAAAAGATACCTCTCCCTTTTTTTCCAGCCCCCGCCAGCGGCGCCGTTGATCTTTACGAAAATTACGTTTGAGAGTGCTCCAATATTCGTCCCAGCTGCCTGTGATCTCAATGCCGTAATGACACAGATTGCTTTTTTGCAGACCTTTGAGTGCGCGCAGGGGGTTTTTAAGTTTATTGATGTGATCGGGTATTTTTTCGAGCATCAGCAGATCTGCTTTAGGCAAGGCCCGTGTGATGTCGCGCATCAATCGATCGATCTGTTGCGGTTCGAACAGGTGGTCGGGATTGATCAGCGGGGCGTTATAATCAGCCAGACCGAAGTCGGCAAACGAGATGATCGACAGACCCCTTTGCTGGTGTTTTACCAAAGGTAGCAATAAAACAAGGTCGCCGGAGCGTTGATCTTCAATCCCGACGATCACCGCGCGCGTATGAGTGTTACTGGTAAAGGTCTGGTACCAGTTTGATAGCCAGAATTCACTCTGGAACAAGGTGCTGCCGTTGCCCTCGGCCTGTTTGGCAAATGCAGTTGCGCGCCTGTTCCAGCTCGACCAGACATGCACAGTGTAGCCTTGGCTCTGCTCAGACTGGTGCGCTCTGGATGTTGAGACATTTTCATATGGTCGCATGGCCTTGGCTTGGGCGTTGGCTTGCAAAAAATGTTGGTGGTTTACCTGATTTGTCCTCATGGCGAATGGTTCAACTATTTCCGGGGTTAAGAGTGAACGGGGTGATGTCGAGCATTTTGTGTGGATCGGCGGGGTCGAGTTTGAAGTCAATTTCACGACACCATATATGCTTTTTGGCAAGGCCCGAGCGACGCCATAGCGACTGCAACACGGCTTTGGAGAGATAAGACATGCCGGTTGTGGCGGTGCTCTTTGGCGCGATATTTAATTTGCGGCGTAACAGACCATTGGCATAGCGCACTTTATAGTTACGCTCTATTTCGCTGGTCCAGTGTTCTGTGGTGATCGAGATGTTGAGGCTGTCATAATTTTCGACCCGGTGCGGGGCAAATTGTGGCCAGTGGGCCATCATGCCGGGCTCCATATCAACCACCAGAGCATGATCGTCAAACCACGGCTCGAACGGGATTTCTTCTTCGGTTTCCTGCATGATCACCTGTTCAAGTGTTTCATCAGGCATAAAGGGGTTGATGGCGGGATAGATATACGCTTTTTTGCGTCCTCTGATATGCCACAAGGATTGGCCAGGGACATCGCAATGATAATATGTCTGGGCTCCTGGCGAGGTGATAAGCAGAGTGATTTCAGAATTTTTGACGTGCAGGCCTGGCACATTGGCCTGCATCTCATCAAATAGCTGTTCGCCAAGTTGTTTGAATTTCTCACTGTTTTTCGGCAGGTTGCGCAGATTGATCCACAAGAACCCTTCCTTGATGGCTTTGAGAACTTCCGCGCCACTGGCCTCGCCTATATCACCTTCGCGCCATTTGTGGTGATGGTCCTGATCCCGACGGCCAGGGATGACCAGCGAGTAATCGGCGCGCGGATAATGTTCGATCAATTCGGCCAGCGCTTCATCGGTGAACAAGGGAGACTTGTGAAGATTGTGCGGCTGGACTACGGGGATTTGACCCCACAGGCGAGAATGTTCGGGTTGCCAATTGTTAAAAATAGTTTGTGTCATGGTCTCTACTTTTATTTCTAGATTGTACCTAGATCATACAAAGCAAGTTGGATGCCAGATCGAGCTTTATCGCGCCGCTTTAATGGGCGTTATGATAGGCTTTTTTGGAAAATAAAGTCATCCAGATGAGTTTGATGTCGAGTGCGAACGACCAGTGATCGATATAGTGCAGATCATGCTCGACGCGCAGACGGATTTTTTCGTCCGTATCGGTGGGGCCACGATAGCCATTGACCTGTGCCAGGCCGGTAATCCCCGGCTGGACGTTCATACGGCGGGCATATTGGGCAATTTTTTTGGTGAATTCTTGATCATGGGCAACCGCATGGGGGCGCGGGCCGACCAGCGACATGTCTCCTTTCAGGACATTCCACAATTGTGGTAATTCATCAATATTCCATTTGCGCATGAAGCGGCCAAATTTTGTGACGCGCGGATCATTGGCGACAACCTGTTTCACATCATTTCCTTGCTCCATCACCGTCATGGTGCGGAACTTGATGATTTCGAACGGCTTGAGATTAAAACCATAACGCGTTTGCCGGTATAAAGCTGGACCCTTGCTATCGAGTTTTGTCAAAATTGAAAACAGGATAAACAGCGGTGATAGCAGCGTTAGACCAACGGCGGAGGCGAGAATATCAAACGATCTTTTCAGGGCGATTTCCATTTTCGACAGCGGTGGGCGGATCAAATTGAGAGTGGCCATCGAGCCAAGCTTGATCAGCCTGGCGTCGTTAAACCGGTCAAAAATGGCTTGCGGGCCCAGATGGATGGAAACGGAACTGGTGGCAAATTGCTCAACACAACGTTCAATGAGCGAACTTCTCGACCATGGCAGAAGCAAAATAACATCGTCTATCTGGTCCTGACGGCTCAATGACAGGGCGTCATTGAGGATCTTTTCCAGCTTGCGGCCATCGCCACGGCGAGCCGAGCCATCAAAATGCTCGTCCAGGACAATCGAATGATTGATCCGTAACCCGTGGTTCCAGGGCTGAAACTGGGTCTGAAAATCCCTTATTTTGGCATCGGTGCCAACCAGCATGATCTGGCGCGCGGCGATGCGTCCGGTCTTGCATCCCAGCCTGACCTGCCTGGCCAATTGGGTGCGCAACAAGACAATCGCCCCAAAGCCGGCAAAATAGAACAAGACCAGCGTGCCGCGTGAAAACATTTCGGTCGATTTGGTCAAGAACCCCAAGGCAAACATACTCAAGAACGCGTAGTTCCAGATAAAAAACAGGCTCGGCAGGCGTTCATCATTTGAGATATAGCTTGTCAGATTGTATTTTTCGCGGAACAAGAAAGGCAGAGTAAAGAACAAAGCCACCATAAAGCCGGTTTCCAGGAACAGCACAATTGGTCCCATATCGCCGTAGACAGCAAAATGATAGGCCGTACCGGTGAGCACTGACATGGCGAAAATGGCAAGCAGGTCTGCGGCAAATGCCAACGGCCCAAACAGATAGGGTTGAAAGAGCGCAAAGCCGCCGCTGCTGGTTGTTCTGGCGGATGAGCGTTGAGAAATGTCAGACATGTTATGTTACCTGAATGCACTACAAAAAGCAGCTGTTACTAACGACAATAATCGTTTCTTGCGTGGTTCGAAACGGGACTTGGCATGTTGATATGCAAGGAACATGCGAGGTGGATATTGGAAAAAGTGACCCAGGGTAGAGATGGGTGCGATATTCACGGTATATGATAAAAATGCAACTTTAAATAGTTAAATAACATTAATTTCGGAGGGAGCGTCCTCTATGTAATGTATTAACTAAGCTAAATACCAAATTATACAGTAATGCTATGAATTGGTTTGTTCATTATCTGGCGACGTTAACCTTAACAACCAGAAAAAACCGCTAGACAAGTATTCGGCATGGGAATTGCTGTTTGATGGACTAGTCGCATGATGAACAATCTCACAATGAGCGGTTGGTCGTGCAAATCAGATAGTCGGTGTAGTTCAGGAAAAAGTATCAGTCCTATGGGTATCAGTAATTTTGACGACTTAAATCGCGATTTTTCCACAGGTGGTTACGTGGACAGCCGGGCTGGTGCCTATCATTCCATTGATGAAGCTGGTGGTCTGGATATCTCTGGATTTTTCAGAATTGTAAAGCAGCAATGGTTGTTGATTACCATGATGACATTTTTGTCCCTGGCGGCAGCGATTGTTTACTCCATGACGGCAACAACCAAATATACGGCGTCCTCAAAAATCTTGATCAATCCGCAACCCAAGCGGGTTTTTGGATCCGACTATATTCCCCAAGATGGCAATACCAACCAGATATTGATTGAAAGTCAGACCCGGGTAATCGCCTCCAATGCAGTGCTGGAGCGGGTCGTCAAGAGTGAAAACCTGATCTCCGACCCCGAATTTTCTGACGCCGCCGAGCAGGGTTTGGGCGATTGGCTCAAGCGGTTGATTGGCTGGCAGAGCGCGCCAAGAGAGGTGATTGAAACACCAGCTCGCACTCAAGAAGCCCTGCGCCGCTTGTATGAAAGGCTGGCCGTCAAGCGCCCCTCGCAGACCTATGTGGTAGAAGTAGCGGTCAGTTCCAGAGACGCCGAAAAGGCCGCCATGCTGTCACGGGCTGTTTCCAACGCCTATATCACGGATCAGGCAGAAACCCAGGCCAATAGCACCCATCAGATTTCCCAGCTGTTGCAAGGCCGGTTATCGACCCTGCGCGCCAAAGTGCTGGATGCCGAGACCAGAGTGCAAACATTTCGGCGCGAAAACAATATCATCGCAGCGGATGGAGCCCTGGTCAATGAGCGGCACTTGTCGCGTCTCAATGACGAGTTGCTGGACGCTAAAAACCGGATGGCAGGGGCGGAAGCCAGAGCAGCCAAAGTGCTTAGTCTGATCCGCTCTGGTATGATCCCCGAAAGTTTTGATGAAGCCATCAAGTCCCGCGTAATTGCCAGCCTGCGCGAGCAATATGCGGCAACGGCACGCCGGGAAAGCCAGCTTGCCAGTGTGTTGGGCCGCGCTCATCCGCAGCTGATTTCGGCGCGCGCACGCGTGTCGCGCTCGCGGCAATTGATCAATGCAGAATTGCGACGTATTGCCAGCTCGCTTCAGGCTGACCTGGAAGTCGAAAGAAGACGCGTCGCCGCCCTTGGCAAGCGCTTGAGCCGGTCGCGCGGTGTCACAGATGTCACCAACACAGCCCGGATAGAACTGTCGGCCCTTGAACGCGAAGCCAATGCCAGCCGGGCGGTGTACGAACGGGTTTTGACAAAAGCGCACGAATCAAATGCTCAAGAAAAAATAAATCTGATTGATGCCCGGGTGATCTCTTATGCCAGTACCCCTTTGTGGGCCAGTTGGCCAAAAAAGAAGATCATTTTGCCCCTGGCATTAATGCTGGGTCTTGGTCTTGGGTTGGCTGCCGCGCTGGTCAATGATTATCGCCGCGACCGCTTTACCTCTAATGCCGATATTGAGCAGGTGCTTGGCTTGCGTATTCTTGGCTCCATCCCGAATTTCAAACAAAGTGTATTTTCGTCTCTACGGCAATTGCTGACTCGTCCAGTGGGCAAGTCTGGTGAACAAAGCTCTTATTATCGCTTGTACCTGGAGCTTGCAAAACTGGGGTCGCCCTATGCAACTTCTGTGATGGGCCTGGTGCGCAATATCATGAAGCTAAAAGACCCACAGGCAAAAGCGGTGATCGCGCAAGGCAGTGTCATGCTGGTCTCTTCGACCGATCATGAGGGAAGCTCGTCCGTTGCCTGGAGTGCGGCGATTTCTGCGGCCATGCAAAAGCACAAGGTTTTGCTGATAGATGGCGATGGTGGCAATGGGGAGCTTGCGCAAACGCTGGCCCCGGGCAACAAACAAGCCCTTCGCAATGTGCTTGATGGTGAAGCCAAACTGGCGGACCTGATTGTCCAGGACAAGTCGCTCGGCCTGTCTTTCTTGCCGCTCGTTGCCGCGGGCACAAAAAGCCAGACCATTCATTGGGGCGAGTATCAGACCCGGTTGGCGCAATTGCCGCAGATCAGCAAGGAGTATGATCTGGTCGTGGTCGATGGCGGTGCCATTTTGAATTCCGGGCTGGCGCATTTGCTTGTTGATGTGGTTGAAAGTGTCGCCCTTGTGGTGCGTACCGATGGCACCAGTCGCCAAACCGTCCATGAAGCCTTGCGCGCTCTTGATGCCCCGGCCAGTAAAATGCGCGGCATCATCGTTTCCACGGTCGATCACGACAGTCTATAGCCCTTGCTGCGCTGTCACGCTTGCTGGCCGCTACTATAAAGATTGTATTTCACTCAAATAGTGGACGAACCGCTGTTCTGAATTTTATGTAATATATTGATTAGGCGCGATAAAAATATTGTCATCCCGCGCAGGCTGGGATCCATACTCACAGGTTTGGCAATTTTTGTCGTGGTCGTGAGCTATTGTGAAAGAGCGGGGTGTATGGATCCTCGCCTTCGCGAGGCGGCCGGACAATCGTGACGTAAAAATAATCGATTATTTTTATCCTTATCCCTAATTGGGGTTATTTCGTAGGGAACTTCGGGGTCGTCATCGGCAAGGCCGAGGGGCCGCGCGGTCTGTCCTTCAATAGCGAAGCGGTAGGATCTTGAAAATGCCCGCCCTCGCGGAGGTCGTGCCAGCGCCCGCACAGCCGTGAACGCTATGAATTGGCGCGGCTCGTGCATATAGTATGACACAGAAAATAAATTGAAATGGCACAGGTCGTTTTAAGAGGGTTTACGCAATGAATACAGGGACAAAAACAAGGGGTGGTCCGCGCCGCTTTGGTGTTGCGCAAAAGCGCACCAAGCGGCCTCGGGCGCTTTATTATCTGCTTTTTGTGACGCTGTTTTTGCTGGTTGTGCTCTCCAATATGGTGCTGACGAGATTTGGTATTCGCTATGATCTGGAAGGCGGCACGGCGCTGGAAAAAATCCACCCGGCTCATTTTCTGGCCCTTGGATCCTTGTTTTTGCTGTGGTTTTCTCATCTGCGCCCGATGGACTATGTGGACACGCTTTTTACCCGTCACAAGGGCACGCTGGTGTTTTTGGTGACCTGGGTTCTCTTATTGTTTCAAATCACGGTCATTCAGCACAAACCGTTTACGCCGATCATTGATACGTTTATTTTTCCCGTCATATTATTATATCTGCTGGACAGTATTTCGGATTATCAGCGCACCAAACTGGGACGGCTGATGCACTTTTTGATGCTGGCCAATGCCTTGCTTGGCTTGTTCGAATTTTTGACCGGCTTCCGGTTAACACCGATTGATGCGGGGGGCGTGATCATTGAGGGTGACTGGCGCTCATCGGCCTTGCTTGGGCACCCCTTGACCAATGCGTTGATCACTGGTGGTTATCTTGTGACCCTGGCGCTTGGCGGCTGGCGCGATCTGCCATGGATTATGAAGCCCGCTCTGTTTGGCATTAATCTGCTGGCCATGAATGCCTTTGGCGGTCGCATGGCGCTGGTTACCCTGCTGGCCTTCCTGGTGATCATTTTCAGCTTCAAGATGATTGCTACTTTGAATGGCGGTACCTCGGCGCGGCGCAACTGGCTGCTTGGAGTGCTGCTGGTGCCGCTGGCAATCGGGGCGCTTGTGGTCGGGTTTGAGATCGGCCTGTTCGATCAGTTTGTTGGTCGCTTTATTGACGATAAAGGCAGCGCCAGTGCGCGGGTGATCATGTTTGAAATATTCCGCGATTTATCCATTCTTGATATCATGATCGGCCCTGACCCCGAACATGTGGCCTCGCTCTTGCGCTCCCATGGTCTCAATTTCGGGATCGAAAGCTTCTGGGTCGCCTTCATTTTGTCCTATGGCTTTATCGTCAGCATGATCTTTTTTGTCGGCCTGTTTGCTTTTTTATATGATGTCGTAAAAGCCTCGTCCCTAGCCGCTATCTGGCCGATCTTGTATTTCTTGACCGTTTCAAGCACCTCTGTCAGCTTGTCGGCAAAGGGCACCGATCTGGCATTTGTGGTTGTGTTTTCGCTATTATTGCTGAAAATGTCCAAAAAGCGCGTTGTGCGCCAGCGTGATCAGCCCCCCGTCCGCTCAAACCAAAGCCCTGTTCTTATGGGCCATAACAGCAGGGGAGCCTGATGATTTCAAAAGAGGACCTGAAGCCAAGCACCTTGTTTGTCGATCACACCCATCTTGGTCGCCATGTGACAGGTCTGGAGCGCATTACCCAAGAGCTGTTTGCGGTGGGCTCCCTTGCTCCTTTGGAGCTAAGGCCCATTACTTCGAGCTCGACGGTCGATTTGATTTTCCGGCAAAATATCGAGCTACCCGCCAAGCTGGCCCGCCACCCCAATGCCTTGATGCTGTGCCCCGGTTTCCCCCCCTCATTTGCCCTGACGCGATTTGGAGCGCGGGTCATACCCTATATTCATGATTTGTTTTTGTTGACGAGGAAAGAAGACCTTAATCGCCGCGCCAGACTTTATATGGCGCCGCCCTTTCGATATGCGGTGAAAAATCTGCCCTGCTTTATGGTCAACTCACAATATACCCGGGATGAATTGCGTCATTTTTGTCGGCCGGACGCAGAAATACTGCTCTATCGTCCTGCGGTGCGCAATATATTTGGTCTCAAGGATCATATGCGCGACGATGATCCCAAAAGAGTGAAAAAATCATTGCGTCTGCTGGCGCTAGGCACCGTTGAACCCCGTAAGAATCTGGGAGCGGCGGTGGATATTTTACAAGCGCTGCAAGCGCAAGGACATGCCGGGGCGACCCTCGATATTGTGGGGCGCTTTGGCTGGGGGGACGAGATTGAGAAATTGCAAAACACCCCTGGCGTGACGCTATATGGCTATTTGCCCATCGAAAAAACCAGAGACCTGATGAGGCGCGCCGATCTTTTCATTAATACGTCCCATGATGAGGGCCTTGGATTGCCTTTGCTGGAGGCGCAATATGGTGGCATGCCGGTGATTGCGCCGCGACAAGAGGTGTTTCAAGAGGTGCTGGGGGAGAGCGGTTTGCTCATCGATCCGGCAAATCCGCGTCAAGCGGCGGAGCAAATCAGCGCGATGATCAGCGCGCCGGACTGGGTCCGCCAACACAGGGTATTGTCGCGCCACAACCTGTCGTGCTGGAACGCCGATGCTGAAAATGATCGCCGCGACATGATTGTCAAATTGAGGTCTCTTATGGAGGCTTGCAAGGAGCGCGCATGAGCAACCGTTTGCGACAGGGTTTATCATGGTTCAAAAGCCGTGTGATTTCTCGCGATCTTCAAGATATTTATCTGCTCAAAAAAACGCTGGGGGGTGATCGCTCCGGATCTGCCCCTGTCGCGGAGCTTGCCGGGCGGGATAGCGAAACAGGGCGCGCTGGCATCACTTACCAAATTGATGATCGTTTAGAGGTGCTGGAGCTGATTGATCAGATTAATCCGCTGGACGAGCAGGCGCGCCGGTTTGCGCGCCGCCGGCTGCAGGCGGGGGACAAGGCGGTGATTGCCTGCGAGAACGGCTTGCCGGTTTTTTATGGCTGGTTGATGTTTGGCGCCATCGAAATGACCTATGGAGTATTTTTACCAATGCCCCAAAGCAGTGCTTTTGCCTATAATCTTTTCACAGCAAGCGCTCATCGGCGGCGCGGCTTGATGAGCGGTTTTTATGAGTTTGCTCGCAACTATCTGGAACAAAATGGTTATCATAGTCTGCATGTCGGCATTTCGAGCGGCAATGGTGCCTCGATCAAGGCCCATCTGAAAACCGGTTTTGAGAAAAGCGGTTATTTTTACACCCTCAAACTGCTTGGCACCTGCTTTACGCTGGCCCGCTTTACGCATGCAAAACGCTTCTATATAAGCTAGCTGATTTTCAGCACAAAAAATCAATCCCCTAATTTCCCCTCGACTTATGCTACATAGATCAGGCGTGCCAAGCGCACGCGCCTTTGTCGCTGGATGATGGGAGTTGTAGTTTGGTCTGCTTTTTCAAGCCTGTGCAAGGAATGCAATTGGTGCGGATCGCCGGTTTTGCCCGCTTTGCCGTAGTGATGACCGGCTTGCTGTTGTTGACCTGCGGCTTTGTAACCGCCGAACCTCATGGCAAGCTCGTCAAGCCCGGGCGCTTGATGATCGAGGGATTGCCGGTGAAATGCGGGCGCGTACCGGTGCTGATTTCCGAGCGGTCTCCAGATTTTGGGGCGGCGCGGCGCGGTCTGATCATTCTCAATCCCCTGAAATTACGGCGATTGCCGCGAGATGCCAAATTGCTGGTCTATTATCATGAGTGCGCGCATCAATATGTTGGCGGCAGTGAGCTGGCCGCTGATTGCTGGGCCGTCCAAAAAGTGCGCCGCGAGGGATTGATGGACCGGGCCGGGCTCCAAAAGGCCTGTTCCTTCATAAAAAGCCTGCCCGCCAACCGGCGTCATCCCCCGGGCACCATGCGTTGTCGCCAGATGATGCGCTGTTTTAATGATGCGTTTAAGCAAAACGCCCACAAGCAACGATCCTTGCGCGTCCGGCGGCGACAATCTGATCTTGGTTTTTCGAGGCCTGTGAGCCAGAAATAGCAGAAAGGCAGCAAGTGAATTTCCACTTGTTTTGCCCGCCATATCAGTTCTATAGTTTGCCTGAAACAAGACCAAAGCCTTATGGGGACCAACCATGGCAAAATATCGCACACGTGCTGAACGCCCGCTTTCTCCTCATCTACAGATTTATCGCATCACCATGACCATGATGATGTCGATCGCCCATAGAGTTTCGGGAGCGATGCTTTATTTCGGGACCTTTCTACTGGCCTGGTGGCTGATCGCTGCGGCGTCCAACGAAACCTATTTCAATCATGTCAATGCGCTGTTCAGCACCTATATCGGGCGGTTTATTTTGCTTGGTTATACCTGGGCGCTGATTCATCACATGTTGGGGGGCATGCGCCACCTGTTATGGGATACCGGCAGTGGTTTTGGAAAAAAAACGCTGGAAGTGCTGGCCTATGGAACATTGATTGGCTCCATCGCGCTGACCGTGCTGGTCTGGTTTGTTGGCTATTGGGCCAGAGGGTGACGGGCCTGCGGCCAATGTTGAATTTTTAATGTTGAGTGTTGAATGAAGGCGAGGCAAGTGGTGGGGCGCAGCGAATTGACGTTGTATTGAAAAAGAAAAACCGAGCGTCGTGAGGCAAGGTCGACTGACCGCCGCGCCTTGCGCGCCCATCCGGAGGCCGCACGTTAGTGCGAATAGCCGTGAGGTATATTAAATGAGCATGCAAACACCGCTGGGGCGGGTGAGGGGCTTGGGGCCGGCGCGGTCCGGGACCTCGCATTTCTGGTGGCAACGCCTGACGGCTGTGGCCAATATTTTCCTCACATTGTTCCTGCTGTTTTCCATCGTCTTTCATGTCGGTGATGATTATGCCTCGGTGACGGCTTATCTTGGGTCGCCATTTGTCAGCATTGGGCTGATGCTGTTTATTTTGTCGGTGGTGTTTCACATGTATCTTGGCTTCAAGGTGATTGTCGAAGATTACGTCCAGCATGAGGGCTGGAAAATCCTGTTTTTGATGGGTAATACGTTCTTTTGCATCGCCATCGGCTTTGCCTGCCTGTTTGCGGTATTGAAATTGAGTTTTGGGAGTTAGAGCACAATCTGAAAAGTGGGAACCGGTTTTTCAGTTAAATTGTGCGGTAGGAATGAGAGCACAATCTGAAAAGTGGGAACCGGTTTTTTGATAAATTGTGCAGTAGGAATGAGAGAGAGACAGATGTCGGCGACTTATACGAAATATGGCGAAATCATCATCAAGGACTTTTTGGGGGCCCCTGATGAGGCCGAAATAAAAGCCATTGAGGATCTGGTGCAGACCACGCTTCCGGCCAGTTTCAAGGATTTTTTACAGGTCGCCAATGGCGGTAATCTGGATGGCTATTATGTCGATATTGAGCATCCCGACATGCCCATACCGCGCAGCTTTTCGCTGCTCTATGGCACCAGGCCACGGTTGGATGGCAGTAAATTCGGGGTCTTTGCGCATGAGACCGAACAATCGCGCGAAGCGGCGCAATTGCCGCCGCAAGTATTGCCTATTGCGCGTGATAATTCGGGCTGTGAGCTTTATCTGGATCTCACCGATTACGCGGTCAGCGGCGAAGACCGGGTGGTGGCGTTTATTCACGGTATTCCCGATATGGATAATCAGCCCGAGGCCAATGCCTGGGTGACCATTGCCATGAGTTTTGAAGATTTTCTCAAACAATTGCAACCAGACGAGGAATATTAT
Organism: Alphaproteobacteria bacterium; assembly: GCA_024279115.1. Taxonomy (GTDB): domain Bacteria; phylum Pseudomonadota; class Alphaproteobacteria; order Rhizobiales; family JAKIUO01; genus JAKIUO01. The sequence goes on along the minus strand of JAJRRW010000097.1, from coordinate 8,126 downwards.
CTCGAAGTGCTGACCGAAGCTGGCAAAAAACCTGATATAGAGCGCCAGACCCAGACCGTCGATTTCCTTGATCTGGCGCTTCCCGATTGGCGAGAAAACGCAGATTTTGCCGCCTTCAAAGAGCTACGCGGAACGCCAAGGCATTGAGGTGGGGGGGATGACGAGCGGGATGCGGGGATGACACTCCGAAATAAATTCGTGATAGCAAACAACAGAAGGCGAAAATCGTGGCTGAAAAAAACAACAAAAACGATGATAAATCTCCCGCCAGCCCTGGCGTTTATAATTTCGTCGATCATGATTGTGATGTGCTGGTGGTGGGAGCTGGTGGCGCGGGACTGCGCGCCACGCTTGGTGCGTCCGAAGCCGGGCTGCGCACGGGCTGTATCACCAAGGTGTTTCCAACGCGCTCTCATACGGTGGCGGCGCAAGGCGGGGTGGCCGCCTCGCTTGGCAATATGGGGCCGGACGATTGGCGCTGGCATATGTATGACACCGTGAAGGGCTCCGACTGGCTGGGAGATCAGGACAGTATTGAATATTTGTGCCGCGAAGCGCCAGCTGCCGTTTATGAGCTGGAGCATTATGGCGTGCCATTTTCGCGCAATGATGAAGGTAAAATTTACCAGCGCCCGTTTGGCGGCATGACCACGGAATATGGCGAAGGCCCTCCCGCTATGCGCACCTGCGCTGCCGCTGATCGCACCGGCCACGCTATCTTGCATACGCTTTATGGCCAGTCTATTCGCCATTCCGCCGAGTTTTTTATCGAATATTTCGCCATTGATCTGATTATGGATGAGGACGGGGCCTGCCGCGGGGTGATTGCGCTTTGCCTGGAAGACGGGTCGTTGCATCGCTTTCGCGCCCATCGCACCATTCTGGCAACCGGTGGCTATGGCCGCACCTATTTCTCGGCGACATCCGCTCATACCTGCACCGGTGATGGCAATGCCATGGTATTGCGCGCCGGGCTGCCACTACAAGATATGGAGTTTGTACAGTTTCATCCAACGGGGGTTTACGGGGCTGGCGTGTTGATCACCGAGGGGGCGCGCGGCGAGGGTGGCTATCTGACCAATTCAGAGGGCGAGCGTTTTATGGAGCGCTACGCGCCAAGCGCCAAGGACCTGGCGTCCCGTGATGTGGTATCGCGGGCCATGACCATCGAGATCCGCGAAGGCCGCGGCATTGGCCCCGACAAGGACCATATTTTCTTGCATCTCGATCATCTCAATCCCGATATTCTGGCCGAGCGCCTGCCGGGCATTACCGAGTCGGCCTCGATTTTTGCCGGGGTCGATCTGACCCGCGATCCCATTCCGGTGCTTCCCACCTGCCACTATAATATGGGCGGTATTCCCACCAATTTCCACGGCGAAGTGATTTCGGCTAAGGATGGGGACCCGGACGCCATTGTGCCGGGGCTGATGGCGATTGGCGAAGCGGCTTGCGTTTCCGTGCACGGGGCCAATCGCCTTGGCTCGAATTCGTTGATTGATCTGGTGGTGTTTGGCCGCTCGACCGCCGAGCGTTGCGCCGAGCAATTGGAACCAAATGGCAAGCATGCCGATTTGCCTAGAGATGCGGGGAAGTTTGCGCTGGATCGTCTTGATCGTTTGCGCAATGCCGATGGTGATACGCCAACCGCTGCACTACGGCTCAAAATGCAGAAAATCATGCAGAACAATTGCGCCGTGTTCCGCACCGGCGAGGTGCTGGAGGAAGGGGTCAGATTGCTGGCCGAGGTCTGGAAGCAGGGCGCCGACATCAAGGTCACGGACCGATCCTTGATCTGGAATACGGATCTCATCGAAACCCTTGAATATGAGAACCTCATCTTGCAGGCCGTTGCCACTATGGCCGGGGCGCAAGGCCGCCTGGAAAGCCGCGGCGCTCATGCGCGCGAAGATTATCCCGACCGGGACGATGAAAACTGGATGGTGCATTCCCTGCACTGGGTGGATGAGGCAACTCATGGCGTAAAATCTGGTTCGCGGCCGGTCCACACCTACACGATGACCGATGAGGTCGAATATATCAAACCCAAGGTGCGGGTCTATTAGGGTACTTGCGATAAACTCACAGAGCTAATTTTGCGTGACGGCGGGGCGTAAATCGAGGCTGCGCAAGGCATGTTTTGCCCCTAATATATTGATGTGATCATCGTCTCTATAGGCGATTTCGCCATCCAGGACGGGGGAACAGGTGGTTGCGTTGCAAAAGGCCTTGCTGGTGGTGACGTATCGGATCATCTGGTGTGCCGCTGCCAATAATTTCATGGTTTTTTCGGCATAGTCCTGGCGTTTTCGCATTGCGCTAGTGCTGATTTTGCAACGATCTGTCGATGTTTTGGTGATAATGCGCATTTTGATACAACGGGGCGGGTCGAAGCCAAATTCTGGAACTTGCCCCAATAGAATGACTTTCTTTCCCGCCAAGGTGAGTTGATCAAGGGTTTTTTGCAAGCCGGTTGAAAAGTTTTCGCGGCTTTGGGCGATGGGAACGAAGTCCCATTTGCTGCGTGTCAGGAACGCCCTGCCACCAGCTTCACCGGCAAAACGCCGGGTATCAGCATAATAGGCCCAGCGTGCCGCCAGAATAACAGTGTCGATCTGCTTGTCTGCAAGGATAGCGGTGAGGGCTTTTTGGTTCTTGGTGAAGCAGCCCGTGGGGATTGAGAGGGAATGGCGTTTTAGATACAAGCCGTCAATGGGCGGACAGCCAGATGTATAATAGGCTTTGAACTGGTAGTTGGCCCTCAAAGCCTGCGTTTTGATCTCGTCTTTAAAGTGCTGGGAGTGAGAATCTCCCCACAAGACCAGCCGGGGCCCTGTTGGTGTCTCGATATTTGGATTGAGGTTTTCTTTATTGCCGTCCGGCTGCCCCTGCTTGTTGGCAATTGCCGCTGATGCGGGTTGGGAAAAGTGGCTGGGAATGCCGTTACGATTGATGATAACAGCGCAGATCAGCAAAACGGCACTAAAGGCGGTGATAGCGGGGATCGCCAATATAGGGGAAAATGGCTGTTTCTTGCCACGGTCGCGAAACGGCACCTCGACAAATTGATACAGCAAAAAGGCCAGGGGCAGGGTGGCCAGCAGAGCCAGCGCGCGTACCAGTGCTGATGGATCTGGATATAGCAGATAGTTGAGATAGACCAGCAATGGCCAGTGAACGAGATAAAGACTATAGGAAATTTCACCGATCCAGACGAGAGGCGGCGTAGACAACACCCGATAGGTCAAGGGGCTTTTTGCGCCAAGATAGATCAAGAGGCCAGTGGCAAGGACGGGAATAATGGCGCCAGGGGCTGGAAGGATCAAATCATTATCGATGACAAAGAACGACATGATCAGCAGGCCAAGAGAGCCGATACCCCAGATATTTGAACGTATGGTCGGGGATTGGTCATCGCTTTTGGCAATTTTCAGCGCCACCCATCCGCCAATAGAAAATTCCCACAAGCGCGAATAAATCATGAAAAATGCTAATTTTGGATCACCAATTGACAGGGCGGTACTGGCAATCAGTGTGACCACCAACCAGATGATCAACTTGCTTTGCAAGGATTGATTTTTTATCAAGCCAGGTAACAATAAGAGCAGGGGCCACAACAGGTAAAACTGAATTTCGATGGCCAGAGACCAGGTATGCAGGAGCGGCTTGAAAATGCCGGACAGATCGAAATAGCCAGATTCTTTGAAAAAGAAAAAATTCGATACAAACAGCGACGAAAAACCAGCCGAGCGGCCAAGACGAGCCAGATCGTCTGGTAGCAATATCAACCAGCCAGCGCCAAGGGTTGCGGCGATCACCACAATATAGGCGGGGAATATTCTCCAAAAGCGTTTGGCATAAAAGGTCACAAAACTGAAACCACGATTGCCATTGGCATCTCTGAGCAAAATACCAGTAATCAGAAATCCGGATATAACGAAGAATATATCAACCCCAAGAAAGCCACCGTCAACGCCACCAAAACCGAAATGGAACAGCAGAACGGCAATGATCGCCACACCTCGAAGGCCTTGAATATCGTTGCGAAAGGGCCTTGTGGAGGGGGGAGTTAAGGTCTCACTCATATATTGCTCTGCTCCAGTCAGCCATAATATCAATCGCACGGCGCAATTTGAGCGCAGTGTGGAAATGGTGAGGGGCAGTGTCAAGGGTGAATTGTTGCAAGACTGGTCAAAAAATCAGCACAGCCAGCCTCTTGCCACAAAGCAGAGGCTGGCTGATCAGGTTTTAAGCCTATTGGCTCATGATACTTTGAGCCTATTGGCTCGGGGCACTTTTGAACTGGCCGGCGAACTGGCCATAGCCCTTGGCTTTCAACTCTACGGCTGGAATAAACTTCATGGACGCCGAATTGATGCAATAGCGCAGGCCGGTGGGCTTTGGGCCATCCTTGAACACATGGCCAAGATGGCTGTCGCCCTTGATCGAGCGGATTTCCGTGCGCCTGATAAAGAACTTGCGATCGGTTTTTTCGGTCACGCCATCCTTGACGATGGGGCGCGTAAAGCTCGGCCAGCCGGTGCCGGACTTGAATTGGTCCCTGGACGAGAACAAGGGTTCGCCGCTAACAATATCGACATAAATGCCAGCCTTTTTATTGTTCCAATATTCGTTTTGGAACGGTGTTTCAGTACCCTCGTGCTGGGTCACCTTATATTGCAAGGGGGTGAGGGTTTTTTTCAGTTCCGCATCAGAAGGTTTTATAAATTCAGCCCGCGTGTCATTTGACATTGGTTTGGTCATTTGGCCGACCTTCATCACCTTGCTGATTTTCTTGGAGGCATATTGCGAGTAGTCATGCTTCGCATCGTTGCCCCAAATGCGTTTGACAAACGGGCCACGACCAGACCCATTGGTGTAAAGCGCGTAATGTACCGGGTTCTTGCGTGCATAATCTTGATGATAATCCTCGGCCTTGTAGAAATTTGTGAAGGCTTCAACGGGGATAATCACCGGTTTGTCAAAACGTCCCGACTTCTCAATGGCCTGGATGGAGGCTTCGGCGATCTTTTTCTGCTCTTCATTATGATAGAAAATAACGGGGCGATAAGGAGTGCCGCGATCGGCGAACTGGCCGCCCAGATCTGTTGGATCCATATAGCGCCAGAAGGCTTGCAACAGGCCCTCAAAGGTCATCAGTTCGGGGTCGTAATAGACCTGTACGGCTTCGGTATGACCGGTTCGGCCTGTGCCAACCTGCCTGTAAGTCGGGTTTTTGAGTTCGCCGCCGGCATAGCCCGAAATGGCACTGGTGACACCAGGTTTGCCTTCAAAGGCATATTCCACACACCAGAAACAGCCACCGGCAAAGGTCGCAACTTTCAAGGTTTTGGTTTTGCCCATGTCCTTGAGTTCGACTTTGTCACCGGCCACGATCTCGGCTTTTTGGTAAGCAATGTCGTTCTTGTCAAATGTCGCGGACAGTTTTGGGAACTGCCAGAAACCTAATCCAGCAAGCGCAATCGCTGCGGCCAGTAATCCGAATTTATTCATGTCGTTCTCCGTTTTTTAAAGGGGGTCCACGTGTTCATATGACCGGAATATAGGCGGCATTTCTGGCTGGTGCATCACGCATTTGTAACAAAAGCCTAACTTCTTCGCCTAGGGAAGGCCAATCAGCTTTTGGTGATCGGCAACAGCAAGGAAAACCTGGTGCCCTGGCCCTCGACACTGGTGACAATAATATGGCCGTGCAACAGCTCCATGATCCGTTTGGCAATGGCCAGCCCGAGCCCTGCATGGTTGGGGCTGGCAGAGCCACTTTCGCCTTGAAAAAACGGTTCGAAAACATGCGGCAGATCCCTGGCTGGTATGCCTTTGCCGCTATCTGAAATGGTGATCTGTAAATCGTCTTGAAGCGGCAAGAGGGACAGCTTGATATGGCCATCTGCGGGCGTATGGACAAGGGCATTATCAATGAGATTGTCAAAGACACGCTCCAGCATGGGAATATCAATATTGGCCAACGGCAATTGGGCGGGCGCTTCGATCTGTAGATCGACGCCTTGCTGGTTGGCCCGAACCGAGTATTTTTGCACGACATCTCGGGCCAGTTCGGCGACCGAACACGGCTCCAGGTTGGGAGCCCGCTCGCGCGCATCAAGTCCCGCCAGCACAAATAATTCTTCCACCATGCGCGAAAGACGCTTGCCCTGACGCAAGGCAACATCGACAAGTTCTGCGCGCTCGGTCGCTGTCAGACTGTGTTGTTTGAGTTGCAGGCTTTCCAGATAACCCTGGATGGAGGAAAGCGGCGTGCGCAGATCGTGGGAGACTTGCGCCACAAGGCGGCGGCGCAACTGGTCTTGCTCCCCCATGGCGTCGAGCTGATCGCTGATGCGTACGGCCATGTGATCAAAACTGGCGCCGAGTTGATCAATCTCGTCGGTGCGCCCGGTGGTTTTATCCAAAAAGGCGATTTTGTCGGTAAAACCGGAGCGCTCGAATTGATCGATGCGCTGCGTGAGGTGGCGCAAGCGCCTTGTCAATAAGCCAAAAACGATTAATCCGGCCAGCAGGCCAATGCCCAGCGAAATCAGCAGGGCCCACAGACTGCTTTGCAGCAAGAAACTATCGCGCGCCAGACGTTCGGCCTTGGCATATTGTTCACCGCGCAAAACCACATATAAATAACCCTCTGGCTTCTCACGTGACGGGACGGGTGTCACCGAGAAGGCTTTCTGGCGGACGTGATCGCGTGGATCATCTCCCAGCAGCGGATAGGGCTTTTCCATTTTTAAAAAGGTGCGAATGGGCTTCAGGGATATTTTTTTACGTTTGATTTTTTTTGGGTCAGCGGAATAGGAGATGATTGTGCCCTGCAGGTCGAGAAGGTAAATCTCGATGCTTGGATTAATCGTCATATAGAGTGCAAAGGTTTTTTTGAGGGCTGCTTCATTGATGGCCCCCTCTTTGACGAGATTACGGTCGGCGACCAGCGCTTGTGCGAGGTCTTGATTAAGCTGCTGGTCAATCTGCTGCAAATGCTGTTGCAGGGCATAATTGCTGATAAAGCCATAGAGTAGGCCAATGGCGGTGAGCAAGAGCACCAGCCACAGCGATAATTTTGCATAGAGTGTTTTCAGCATGTGGGTTTTTCGCTCCTTATGAGCCACCAAATTTGTAGCCAACACCCCAGACGGTCTGGATATAGCGCGGGTTTGCCGGGTCTTTTTCGATTTTGGCGCGCAGGCGATTAATATGGGTGTTGACCGTGTGCTCATAGCCATCATGATTATAGCCCCAGACCTGATCCAGTAATTGGGCCCGGCTATAGACATGATCGGGATGGCTGGCAAAATGGTGTATCAGTTCAAACTCGCGGGCCGTCAAATCGACCGGCTGATCCTCGATAAACAACTGATGACGGTCGAGATCAAGGCGCAGATCACCATGAGTGATAATCCGTTGCTGCGGGGGAGCGCTGGCCGCGTTCGACAAGGCCTCAACACGCCGGAACAAGGCTTTGATGCGGGCTTGCAGTTCGGGAATGCTAAAGGGTTTGGTCAAATAGTCATCGGCACCGATTTCCAGACCCAGCACCCGGTCAAGCTCTGTTGATTTGGCGGTCAACATGAGTACAGGTACATAGTTTTCATCGCGCCGAATAGCGCGGCAGATCTCCAGCCCGTCCATGCCCGGCAGCATCAAATCCAGCACCACCAGATCAAACGGCTCTGATTGGACGGCGCTTTGATAGATCGCCAGGCCTTTTGTGCCATCATTGGCAATGTCGCATTGGCAGTCAATATCGGTGAGATGCATTTTAACAAGCGCTGCGATGTCGCGATCATCTTCAATAATCAGAACCTTGCGTGTCATGCCTTGCGTCTCTACCTGAAATAGTGGGTCTGGGGGTGTTTGAAGGCGGCGCATCAAGCATCCCCAGACCTGATCAAAATATGCGACCAACCGCCCAGATTATTGACCGGTTTTAGCGAGACGATCAGGCATTTTGTGCCGTTATGTCCCCCTGCCATAGGTCAATAGCATGGGCGGTTGGTATTGGCTTGACGCTATTTCATTTTTTTCATTTTATCCATGCCATCTTTTTTCATGCCATCTTTCATCATGGTGTCTTTTTTCATGCCATCTTTCATCATGGT
>JAJRRW010000096.1 GCA_024279115.1 Alphaproteobacteria bacterium | reverse complement strand
TCCACAGCGCCGGTGTCAGAGGCGGGGACAATGGCGACGAGGTAATCATCGGGAATAGCCAGCAGCGAGCGGGTCTCGTCTATGGCTTGTTTGAGACGGGCCTTGCCCGGCTTAGAGCGATGGGAGCGACCCAGCAGATCGGTATTGAGATGTTGGAGAGACCAGCCTGGCCGTTTGGTGCAAGGACCAGAAGAAAAACGCGGATTATCCGGTCGCGTTGCCGGTTTTGTGACGTCAGTCATAGAGTTCTATCCTTCCAGATAGTTAGCCTCTCGTTGGGGAGAGGTGGCCCACCTCGGCAGGTAGGCCCATCCAGATTGAGAGTCAAATAAAAATTCTGCGGCATTTCGCGTTTTCTAACGCGCTGTTAGGAGGATTGGGGCAAATTAGTCATCAAGTGTGAGATTATCAACAGATCGGTTGGGTCAGATGCGCGATCAAAATGAACGAAATATCGAGCTTTTTCTTGAAATGCTCAGTGCCGAACGCGGTGCGGCGCAAAATACGCTTGAGGCCTATCAACGCGACCTCGACCATTTCAGCGCCTATGCGGTGGCCGCCAAAACACCGATGCGCGATCTAGGCACACAGCAGATCCGCGACTATCTTGGCGTCTTATGCGATGAAGGGCTGGCAGTTTCGTCGCGCTCGCGCAAATTATCGGCGGTGCGCCAGTTCTACCGGTTTTTGTTTATTGAGGGCCTGCGCAAGGATGATCCCGCCAGCGAAATCAGCGCGCCCAAAAAGGCCCGCTTGCTGCCCAAGACCTTGAGTGTCGAGGAGGTCGACCATCTGCTCTTTATCGCCGCGTGTGAGGCCAAAAATGCCAAGGGGCGCAAGCAATTGCCAGCCATTCGTTTGCAATGCCTGTTGGAGCTGCTTTATGCCACGGGGCTGCGGGTCAGCGAACTGGTGACCTTGCCGCGCAACTTCATGCGCGCCGACCACCGCATGATTACGGTGAAAGGCAAGGGGGGACGCGAGCGCATGGTGCCCTTGAATGGTGCGGCGCGGGACGCCATTAAAAACTATCTGGAGCATCTGGACGCCAAGGCAAAGCGAGCCAAAACAAAGGGAAAAGCGGGGCATAATTCGCGCTTCTTGTTCCCTTCAACCGGTGTAGATGGTCACTTGACGCGGCAAAGGCTGGTGCAGGAATTAAAAGGGCTGGCGGTGATCGCCGGGCTGCAGCCCAAAAACATCTCACCACATGTTTTGCGCCATGCCTTTGCCTCCCATCTGTTGGAGCGCGGGGCCGATTTACGGGCCGTTCAGCAATTGCTGGGGCATGCCGATATATCGACGACGCAAATCTATACGCATGTGCTGGATGAGCGCCTGCGCCAGCTTGTTAACGATCACCATCCTCTTGCGCAATAAAACTCTGTCAATTGTTGACAAATTTGGCTATTAACGCTGAAACCTTCTGCTTCAATGGGGGTTCTTGACACTATATCGTGTTAGGTCCACATTTGAGCATATGAAACAATGACATGCGGAATTCGGCATGACCCGGATGCGGCCAGAAACGGCAAGGGTCTGCCCTTGCCTGAGAGCGAAGTTAGCCTATGCGCACCTATCTTGATTTTGAAACACCTATTCGCGAACTGGAAATCAAAGCCAAAGATCTGCGAAATGTGGAAGAAGGCGATGGTGAAGCCGTTTCCGTTGAAGAGGAAATAGCCAAGCTGGAACTCAAGGCTCGCGAGAAGCTGGAAGAAATCTATGGCAAGCTGTCTCCCTGGCAAAAATGTCAGGTGGCGCGCCATCCAGAGCGGCCTCATTTCTCCGATTTCATCTCGGCCATGTTCGAACATTTCACAGCCCTTGCCGGGGATCGCTATTTTGGCGAAGACGCGGCTATACAAGCGGGGCTGGCCTCGTTTCGCGGGCGCAGCGTGTTGGTCATGGGGCATGAAAAAGGCTCTGATACCAAATCGCGTGTGCATCATAATTTTGGCATGGCGCGGCCCGAGGGCTATCGCAAGGCCGTGCGCCTGATGGAAATGGCCAATCGCTTCGATATTCCGGTCATCACCCTGGTGGATACAGCTGGCGCTTATCCCGGCATTGGCGCCGAGGAGCGCGGTCAGTCCGAGGCCATTGCGCGCTCGACGGATTGCTGCTTGTCGCTGGGTGTGCCGATAATTACATTGGTGATCGGGGAGGGTGGTTCGGGCGGCGCTATTGCCATTGCCACCGCCAACAAGGTTTTGATGCTCGAACACTCCATCTATACTGTCATCTCTCCCGAAGGGGCCGCGTCGATTTTGTGGCGCGATGCTGGCAAGGCCATTGATGCGGCCACCAATATGCGCATTACTTCTGCCGACCTTTTGGAAATGGGCATCATTGATGAAGTTATCAAAGAGCCGGTGGGCGGGGCGCACCGGGATCCAGAATTGACGTATAAATCCGTTGGCGACACCATCGAGCGCTACCTGGAAAGCTATGACAATTTTTCACCCGCTCAGATCAAAAAAGAGCGTCAGGATAAATTTTTGGCCATGGGGGAAGACCCCGGTGAGGAATAGTCGAGGTCTTTCTTTCCTCACTGCTTCCTCTCAATAGAAGGTAAGGTAAAGCTATGCCACGCAAGGCGATCGCAGTTTTAATCGGGTTATTACTGGTTCTTGGCGTATCCGTTTTCGCGCTTTTGCGAACCGGGCCGGCCACAAATGTGACCACACAAAGCGGCACGCCGTTGATTGGCGGCTCTTTTTCGCTTACCGACCACACTGGCAAACAGGTCACCGATCAGGACTATCTTGGCAAATATATGCTGATCTATTTTGGTTTTACCTATTGTCCCGATATTTGCCCGACCGAATTGCAGATTATTGCTGGTGCTCTGGATAGCATTGGTGACAAGCGCCGCAAGCAGATCACTCCCTTGTTCGTGACCGTTGACCCCGAACGCGACACCCGCGAGCTCATGGCGTCCTATGTGGAAAATTTCCATCCCGATCTGGTGGGACTGGTTGGCACCCTCGAGCAGATCAAAAAAATGGGAAAAACCTACCGGGTCTATTTTAAAAAGGTGGTGGATAAAGACCGCCCCGATGGATATACCATGGATCATTCGTCGATTGTTTTTCTGATGGATAAAAAGGGGCGCTATGTGCGCCATTTCTCCCATGGAACGACCTCGAAAAAGATGGCTGAAGGCCTCATCAAAGCCATTGATTAGAGTGCTTCCGAGAAAAGTGGGTGCCGGTTTTCCGATAAGAAGCACGATAAAACAAAGAGCTAGGGGCTTTCATTTTGTCAACCTAAAACGGAAAGACCCTAGGGCCGGTCGTGATGTTGGCCTGCGCCAAATTCACCGCTGTCGTGATGATATGTCCCCATAAGAGCCAAAACCCTCAATTGGCGCATTTGGTGCTGGCTGTGATAAGGTTCCCCTCCGATATGATTCTGTTTACAAAGAGGTGAGGTGGTCATGAGCAAAGACAGCTATCATCTGTCACATGAAAATTTGGCTCGCCCTGTTCTGGTCAAGAAATCACCGCGTGCCAAGCGCATGACGCTGCGGGTCAGTCCCACGCAGCGCGACGTTATCTTGACCATTCCTGTCCGGACCGGGGCGCGCAAAGTGAGCGCTTTTCTCGAACAGCATATTGAGTGGTTGAACCAGCAACTTGCAAAACTTCCAGAACCAGTGCCCTTTGAAAACGGCCGCTTTATTCCCTTTCTTGGCCAGCCGCATGAGCTGGTATTTTGTGGCCCTCGCACCAAAAAGCATGTCGGGCAGGGTGTCGTGACGAGAATAATGGCTGGTGATGAGCACACCAAGCCAGACCCGAGCGCCAATGTCTCCTTGCAGATATTAGGGGCGGTTGATCATGCCCCAAGGCGGCTCAAGGACTGGCTGAAGAAAGAGGCAAAGCGAAAACTGGTGGAGCGCGTCGATATTCATGCCAGACGTCTTGGGCTCGACTATACGCGTCTGGGGGTGCGTGATCAAAGGTCCAGATGGGGATCTTGTTCCTCCCAAAAATCACTGTCATTTTCCTGGCGGTTGATTCTGGCGCCAGAGAGGGTTTTGGATTATGTTGCCGCCCATGAAGTCGCCCATTTGCGCGAGATGAACCATTCCGAGCGTTTTTGGGCGTTGGTCGCCAAGACCTTGCCCGAGCATAATGAAGCGCGTCAATGGCTGCGCCAAAACGGTCAGGATTTACATCGATATGGTGCCAATGAGTAAGCAACAAGACGCCACAAGCGGCAAGGCTGGAGAGGCTTCTGCAGGCCCATATGCCAAAGCGCCGATCGTGCGAGCGGGCATGAGGGTAGGGCTTTTGGGGGGCTCATATGATCCGCCCCATGAAGGTCATGTGCATATTTCGCTTGAGGCCATCAAGCGCTTGCAACTCGATCAGCTCTGGTGGTTGGTCAGCCCGGGCAACCCCCTCAAAGAGCAAGGCCCGTGGCCACTGGAGCGGCGCTTGCAGCAATGCGCGCAACTGGCCCGCCATCCCAAGATCAAGATCACGGCGCTTGAAGCGAGCCTTGGCTCCCCATATACGGCACGCACGCTGGCCTTTTTGACCCGCCGTTATCGTTCAACGCGTTTTGTCTGGCTGATGGGAGCCGACAATATGGCATCGGTGCATTTGTGGCAGGACTGGCGCCAGATATTTGCAACGGTTCCGGTTGCTGTTCTTGATCGCCCCGGGCAACGTCATGAGGTCGCGGCGTCGATGGCGGCCCATCTGTTTGGCAAAAACCGTATTGGGGAACAACAGGCGCAGTCGATTTTAAACGCCCCGACACCAGCCTGGAGCATATTGAGCGTGCCCCTCAATTATGAAAGCTCCAGCAGAATTCGTGCCAGGCATCGCTCTTAAATCTCCAGCAATCCTGATGCGACTTTGACGACATGGCCACCGATGCGCACGTTTTTGAGACCATCCTTGACCACCAGCTCCAGATGGATTTCGCTGGGGCGGCCCATTTCAACGCCTTGTTCAATGATGTAGTTTTTGGTGCCCGTCGAGGGTTGGTCAAATTTCATCACCGCCCCGGCCAAAGCGGCAGCGGCAGCCCCTGTTGCCGGGTCTTCGGAGATACCAAGGGTTGGCGCGAACATGCGCGCATGAAAGGAACAAGAGCGCTTTACGGTTTCGCGGCAATACAGATAGACTTCTTGATGCTGCGTGCCGAGCAGTTTTAACATGGCCTTTTCATCGACGATGGCCCGGCCAATAACATCAAGATTGCGCACCGGTATGAGCACAAATGGCATGCCCGCTTCAAAGCAGCTGGGACGGTGATTTTCAAAGCCAATTTCACTGGTCGGTAGCCCCAGTACAAGCGACAGCTCGTCATTGGTGGGGGTGTGCTCCATCTCAACAGGCATTTGCGGAATATCAAATTCGGCAAATGGTTGTTTGTCGGGGCGAAAGCTCACACCTATTCGCACCGGGCCGACATTTTCCTCCAGAACGACAATGGCATCTTCCTCGCCAGAGACGTTGCCCAGCTGATTGATGGCGACCATGACGGCTGTGCCAACGGTTGGATGTCCTGCAAAGGGCAGCTCGCTGGCCGGCGTAAATATGCGTATCCGCGCGGAATGAGCCGGATTTTGCGTCGGCAGGATAAACACGGTTTCTGACTGGTTGAATTCGCGCGCGATGGCCTGCATCTGCTGATCGGTGAGATCGCCAGCCCCTTTCACGACGGCCAGCCCGTTGCCGCTAAAACGGCTGGTTGTGAAAACATCGAGTAGTTCAAAATGCAGCTGTGTCATATGGTTTGTTCGCCTGCTTTAGGGGGGGGCTATGTAACAGTCCAGGTGGTGCCATCGCGAAGAGCATCATTGATGGTGCGCTTGTTGGTGCTTTGAGCGCGGGTGATCTGCTCGATGATCCGGGTTTGATAGATCTCGTCAGGCTTTTGATAGAGCACTCCCATGGCCATGGGGCCATCAGGAGGGGATTGTTCGGCCAGCATAAAGGCCAGCGAGCGGTTGGTCTCATCATGGATCAGCGGGGTCGTCGCCTCGCCAAGCTGGGCGGATTTGAGATTGAACTGTGCGTCCATGACGAGCGCTTGATCCCCGCCAGCGCCAAAGATCATCGGTTTTTGATGCTCGACATAGAGCTGATGGTCCGCGACATTTTTCTTGTCGGTGAAGGGATCAAATACGCCATCATTATAGACAATGCAGTTCTGGAAAATTTCCACAAAAGACGTGCCTTTGTGCTGATAGGCTTTGGTGAGAATATCGACCAGTTGTTTTTGCTGTGTATCGACGGCGCGGGCCACAAACCGGGCACCAGAGCCAAGCGCTACATGGGCGGCTGATAGCGGCGTATCAACCGACCCCATGGGAGTTGAAGGCGAGCGCGTGTTTTCACGCGAGGTCGGCGAATACTGGCCCTTGGTCAAGCCATAGATTTCATTGTTGAATAGCAGGATCTGACAGTTGAAGTTGCGCCGCAGCATATGAATGAAATGATTGCCGCCAATGGCCAGCGCATCGCCGTCTCCTGTGATGATCCATACATCAAGGTCGGGATTGGCCAGCATGGCGCCAGAGGCGATGGTGGGAGCGCGCCCGTGAATGGTATGAAAACCATAGGTCGCCATATAATAGGGAAAGCGGGCCGCACAGCCAATGCCGGAGCTGACCAGCGTGTTGTGAAGCGAGGCTCCCACATCAGACATGGTTTTGCGCACGGCTTTTAAAATTGCATAATCGCCGCACCCTGGACACCAGCGCACTTCTTGCGAAGAGGCAAAATCAGCCGGTTTCAAGCCAGCACCAGCACCTGCAAGTTGATCACCCATTTTGGATCTCCTTTATGGCGTTGGCGATGGCCACTTCCAGCTCGGAGACCAGAAATGGTTGTCCCTCCAGCTTGGTGAGGCCCGTTGCAGCAGGGCAATCCATGGCTTTCATCAAGGTGATCAATTGCCCCATATTCATCTCGGGGACAAGGATGCGTTTGAATTTTGACAATAGCTCGCATTGATTGGCGGGAAACGGGAATATATGGCGCAAATGCACATGCGAGACGGCAAGCCCCTTGGCGCGCATGGTGGTGACGGCTCGCGAGATAGGGCCATAGGTGGAGCCCCAGCCAACGACCACCAGATCACCGCTGTCATCGCCCTGATCGACGCTCAGCGGTTCGATGTCAAAGGCGATATTGGCGGTTTTTTGAGCGCGCAACTGCGACATTTTTTGATGATTGCCGGGATCATAAGAGACGGCGCCAGTGAGGGCATCGCGTTCCAGCCCGCCGATGCGATGTTCCAGACCTGGCGTGCCGGGAGTGGCCCAGGCGCGGGCCAGGGTTTTTTCATCGCGCTAATAGGGTTGGTAATCTGTGGGGTCTGTGCGGTTTGGGACTTCAATGCGAGGGAGCTCATTAATATCGGGAATAGACCAGGGTTCGGAGGTGTTATTGATGAAGCCATCGGTGAGCAGGATCACCGGCGTCATGTATTTTTGGGCGATGCGCGCCGCTTCAATGGCGCAATAAAAACTGTCGCCAGGAGAGCGCGCTACCAGCACTGGCAGAGGCGCATCGCCATTGCGGCCAAATACGGACTGGTAGAGATCGGACTGCTCGGTCTTGGTGGGCAGGCCGGTGCTGGGACCAGCGCGCTGCGAATTGATGATGATCAGCGGCAGCTCGGTGGCCACGGCGAGGCCAATCATTTCCATTTTCAGCGCCACTCCAGGGCCAGAACTCGCCGTCACCCCAAGAGCCCCCGCATAAGAGGCCCCAAGCGCTGCACCAGCGGCGGCGATTTCATCCTCCGCCTGAAAGGTCACAATTCCCAGCTCTTTCATATTGGCCAGCTTGTGCAAAATATTGGAGGAGGGGGTGATGGGATAAGAGGCCAGCAGCAGTTGCCGGTTTGATAATTCAGCCGCCGCCGCGAGCCCGTAGGCCATGGCGTCAGCGCCGGTGATGGCCCGATAGAGCCCCGGCTCCATTTTGTAGGTCGGCACGTGGATTTTCGAGAGGTCTCCGGCCAGCTCAATGGTCTCGCCATGGGAGTGCCCCGCATTCATGGCGGCGATATTGGCATTGGCGATTTCTGGTTGTTTGGCGAATTTTTCGGTGATCCAGACAGCCGTTTTCGAGCGGTCGCGATCAAACAACCAGAACAGCAGGCCTAACGCGAAAAAGTTTTTGCAGCGCAGGGCCTGTTTCTTGGTGAGACCAAAGGGCGTCGTGGCCAGCAGGGTCATTTTGCCAATATCAAGCTGCATGAGCGCATAGCCATCCAGACTATTGTCCTCAAGGGGGGAGGTTTCATACCCCGCCTTGCGCAGATTGCTGGCGCTAAAGCCCGACCTGTCAACGATCAAGATGCCGCCGCGCGCCAGACGAGGCAGATTGGTTTTAAGGGCTGCAGGGTTAAATGCCACCAGCACATCGACATGATCGCCAATGGTTTTGATGTCGCGACCACCAAAATGCAACTGATAGGCAGAGACGCCATAGATGCTGCCGGTGGGGGCGCGGATTTCGGCGGGAAAATCTGGAAAGGTCACGAGATCATTGCCAGACAGGGCGCTATTGATGCTGAAACGCCCGCCGACCAGCTGTACGCCATCGCCGCTATCGCCAGCAATGCGAACAATCGCCGTTTCCATCGAGCCATCAGATGTGGTCTTGTCGGTGGCGGCAACGGGGTGGCTTTTCGCCATATCTGTCATAAATTAACTCTCGCTGGGGCCGATCATCAAGTGAGGATTGACGGCCTTGTCGAATTCTTCTTCGCTTACCAAACCAAGGCGCACCGCCTCCACTTTTAGAGTTGTACCATTTTCGTGAGCGGTTTTGGCAATTTTGGTGGCCTTGTCATAGCCAATGAGTGGCGCCAGCGCCGTCACCAGCATCAAGGAGCGCTCCATTAACGAGGTAATCTGTTGCCGGTTGGCTTTCAAGCCCTCGATCATATTTGTGCTCATGGAGATGGCGGCATCAGACAGCAGACGGATGGATTGCAAAATATTGAGTGCGATCACCGGCTTAAAGACATTGAGCTCAAAATGGCCTTGCGAGCCGGCAACGGTGATGGTGGTGTGATTGCCCATCACTTGCGCACAGACCATGGTCAGGGCCTCGGCCTGCGTTGGATTTACCTTGCCGGGCATGATGGAGGAACCAGGTTCGTTGGCGGGCAGCGATAATTCTCCCAGCCCGGAGCGCGGCCCAGAGCCCAGCAGCCGTATATCATTGGCGATTTTAAACAGGCTGACTGCCAGCGTATTGAGGACACCTGACAGCTCTACCAAAGCATCATGAGTGGCCAGAGCTTCGAACTTGTTGGGGGCGGTGACAAAGGGCAATTTGGTATAGCTGGCAACATCGCTGGCAAATAATTGATCGAACCCTTTGATGGTGTTGAGGCCGGTGCCAACCGCTGTGCCCCCTTGTGCCAGCTCATACAGAGCGGGCAGGGCCTGTGTGATCCGCCGCAATCCATTTTCCATCATGGTGCGATAGCCGGAAAATTCCTGACCAAGTGTCAAAGGCGTGGCATCCTGCAAGTGGGTGCGGCCGATTTTGACGATGTCCTTATACTTTTCCGCTTTGTCATTGAGGGCATTTGCAATCGTTGCGATGGCAGGCTTTAGACGATGTTCGACTTCTTCTGCCGCCGCGATATGCATGGCGGTGGGGAAAGTGTCGTTGGAGGATTGGCACATGTTGACGTGATCATTGGGATGCACCGGATTTTTTGAGCCGAGTTGGCCGCCCAGCATTTCGATGGCCCGGTTGGCGATCACTTCATTGGCGTTCATATTGCTTTGCGTCCCCGAGCCTGTTTGCCAGACTTTGAGCGGGAAATGGTCGTCTAGCTTGCCTTCGGCGACTTCTTGCGCGGCCGCCATGATGGCTTCGCCTATTTTGGTGTCGAGCGTACCTTGCGCCATATTGGTTTGCGCGGCGCAACGCTTAACGATGCCAAGAGCACGCACCAGCGGCAGGGGCATGGTCTCGGTACCGATTTTGAAATTGCCCAGTGATCTTTGGGTCTGGGCGCCCCAATATTTGTTGGACGGCACGTCAAGCGGCCCGAAACTGTCGGTTTCCACTCGGACTTTTGGGGGGGCATTATCGGTCATGTCGGGGGTTCTTTACGCTGCGCGAGGAGTTGCCTCCAGCGGCTTATTTTGATTTTTTACGAAAGGCATCCAGTTGCACAATATTGGCCGTCCCGGTTTCTTCTTCGCTCTCGCCAGGATCTTCGTCCATTGTTTCCAAAGCCACGTCATGGTCATGGTCATGGTCATGGTCATGGTCATCGGCATTGACATCGCGCAACGGCTTTTTACCTTCAAACACGCTGGGGACAGAGGTTTCGTCCCCGTCCCAGAATTCGACATCATCGCCAGGTTCTCCCGGCGCGGCGTGCTGATTGCCGGTGGCCGGTTCGCCCCCCAGAATTTCGCCGAGCGATTGAGGCTCTTTGGCCGATTGTGGCAGGCCAGGCACCAGCATGCCAATGCTGTTTTCCAGGCCAGCGGCAGGATCTCCCGCCAATTGCAGGCCAAAGGGAACAGAGGGATCAACAAATCCCGAAATCGAGGCAAATGGCACTACCAGTAATGCAGGAATACGATTAAACGAAAGCTGAATTTCAAAGCGGTCCTTATAGACTTTGAGGTTCGAATACTGATGTTGCAGGACGATGGTCATCTCATCTGGATATTGAGCCTTTAAGCGATCAGAAATCCGCGCGCCTTTATCGGTGGTGCGAAAGATGATGAAAAAATGATGGTCCCCCGGCAAGCCGGTTTCCTCAACCTGCTTAAGCACTTTGCGGATCAGGCCGCGGTGAGAATCAAGCATCAGCTGGTCGTAGTTGAAATGATCGTCCGACATGGTGGTCCTGTATCTAATGCGCTATTCGTTGGCGCCGAATCAAACAAGTTTGTTCAAGGATGATTCAACCGTTTCTATTGGCAAGGATATTGGATTTTGCGAGCGAGTGCCAGTGCGAACACACTTGATCAACGGCTTTTGAATAATTCCTATGTAAATTAGTTGGTTAAGGGCATTTTGTGAGAGCGAAAAAGGTCCAAAATGGTGCTGGACAGGGTTGGTGAGTGCAGAGCTTTTGTGTTTAGCAGCCATATTAAATGGCCAGTTTCAAGGACTATTTGAGCTCCCTTCCTTACAGTTGGTGCGGCTTTGGGTTCCAAATCTGGAAGGGTGTTGCCGTTGCTAACGCTTTCAAAACAGGCGAGGGCCGTAGACAGACGGTCCGATTTTCAAGGACCAGCTTAGACAAAACATATGTGGTGGGGGATAAGTGGAGAGCTTCTGTTTCACGCATGAAAAATAAAACCCTTACAAAACAGTATGTTAGAAAAGATGTCCCGCTTTTTGTGTAACACTCTTTAACAACAGTGGTGATCATAGCTGTTGATAGAAGCGAGTCAATGTTGCTGTTTTACCACTTTGTTGTCGCTACATAGAAACATCAGGGCAGGGACACATGCGCACAGCCCAAATCTTCCAATCTGGAAATCTGCCCTCTTGCAACCGTTTCCCCTTTGAACCGTTGAAGTTTTACCTTTTGGGACAATGGGGATGTGTGAGATGCCCCTAGATTAGTAGACACCTTGCTTGGTAAAAGTGAAGCAAGGAGATTTTCATGGCTAAGGGTGTTCGTTATACGGAAGAGTTCAAGCGCGATGCGGTTGCTCAGGTGGTTGATCGGGGTTATTCTGCAGCTG
>JAJRRW010000095.1 GCA_024279115.1 Alphaproteobacteria bacterium | reverse complement strand
CTCCTGGATTCCGGCCTTCGCCGGAAAGACGTGTTATGGTTGTTTCACCCAATTTACCCTTCGCGACTATCTTTATTGGCCGGTGCCAAATGATACGCCACCTCATTGCTTGCAAAGAAAAACAAACTCACACACCGCCAACGGCGTCCTTATTGAACCCCTTTACCATCAACCAGATGGCCAAAAACAGCTCATTCAAAATCAATGGCAGCACCAGGAAATCCAGCAAGAGCGACTTGATGCCAAACAGGCCAAGCATCGTCACCACAAAAAGCACTATGGTCGCCAGCCCTCCCCACGCGGATATAAAGCGCGGCACAGCTCTGGTGCGATACAATAAAATATAAAACAACAGCGCCCCGGCGATGAACAAATACACCTGCACATGTTCATACAAGACGTTTCGATAGCTTTCTAATGACGGCAATAAAATAAATATTCCGCCGATCAGCATCAACAGACCTTCGATAATTCTAGTGGCCATATAGCTATAGTTTAGCGTTTTATTTTGCGCGGACTGAAAGATTGGCAACATCAAAAAAGGAATGGCGATCACCGCTAGCCCGGCGATAAGATCCGTCACAACGCCCGCAATTTTATGATTGGTGATGGTGTAGGTCAGCATTAAGTAAGCGGCAATAATCAACACACCAACCAGCGCCGCCCGTTGCCGGTTTGAAATCATCTTACTCATATTATTTTATCTCCACGATTATCTTTTTCAGCTTCTGCCAAATGATACGCCACCTCATAGCTTGCAGGTAGCGCAACGGGGTTTGACGCGCCGCTCAACCGCTCAACAAGCGCTTGCGCCAGACGGTGCGCAATGCCAAAACTGATCTTGAAGCCCCCGGTCAGGACATGCACGCTGCCGCGCTCATCCAGCGCCCCGACAATCGGGTCCTTGGCGTACGAGCGCGGGCGCACCCCGGCCCAATGGGATAAAAACGTCGCTTTGTGCAAGGCGGGGCAAAGCTCTTTTGCCTTGATGATATAGGGCAGACAATGGCCTTCCCTCACCGCATGTTCATCGCTCCACTCATTTTGTGAACTGCTGCCCACCGCCACCGTGCCGTCGCCATGCGGTACGATATAAACGCCATTGTCATAAAGGCTTGGCATATCGGCGACTCCGTCCAGCTCAAACAAGGACGAATGGCCCTTGACCCCGTGGCCCAGATCAGCGCAGGCCAGTGGGCGCAAAAGATCATAGGTCTCATAGCCCGCCGCCAGCACGATTTTATCGGCCAGGATCACCCGTCCATCACGCATGACAGCGCGGTGTTTTTGCTGATCAAACGAGAAGAGTTCACAGTCTTCAATAATCTCGATGCGGTCCATCACGGAGGCGAACAGCACTTGCATGAAGCTGCGCGGCACAATACGGGCGCTCAGACTATCAAAGGCCAGACCCATGGGGGCAAGCTCGGGATTGACCCAGCCCTCATAGGAGCTGACCTCCACTTGCTCAAACGTGTAACAACGTGTCCCAAGATCCCAGCAATTGGCGGCTTCCTTGATGCAGCGATCGACGCGCTTTTGAAATCCAGGCACGCGGATCGGCATCAGCCGCCCGGTCTGACCATAGTGAGCGCTCAGCCCGCTTTGCTCTTCAAGCTGCGCAACAAGGCCGGGCAATTCATCCAAAGCGTGCAGTTGAAAGCGTTTCTTGTCATTCATGGCGTTGGGCAAATGGGGAGCCAGCGCCCCCAGCAGCCCGCGAGAGCCGCCCGAACCGCAGCGCGTCTTGTCGATGAGGGTCACCTTCAGGCCCGCATCAACGGCATATTTGGCGGCCCACAGGCCAAGCACACCGCCACCGACAATCAACAGATCACTGGTGAGCGGTGTCGCTGGCACCAGATTTAAAGCGGCTTTGACTGGCACGAAACCACCCTTTCGTTTTTTGACGTTTTTGCAAGCTGAAATCATAGACAAATCCGCACCAGCAGGTCTATGAATAGCTGATGACATCGCAAACAGATCTAACATGGATTGATGACAACGCGCCATACTCCAAGCGCTTTGAAGATCGCTATTTTTCCGCTGATGACGGGCGCGCCGAAGCACGGGCGGTGTTTCTGGCTGGCAATGAGCT
>JAJRRW010000005.1 GCA_024279115.1 Alphaproteobacteria bacterium | reverse complement strand
TTTTCAGGCGTTGGAATGCAAAGATTGAATCTGGGTTTTATGCCGTGCCTGTTATCCTAAAACCGGTACCCACTTCAGAGGGAAGCACTGGTATGGATGCCGTGCTTCTTATCCCAAAACCGATACCCACTGCAGGGGGAAGCACTGGTCTAACCGACATTATCGGGGCGCAGGACTTTTTGCAAAGAAGCCGGAAGGTGAGGCTCAAGTTTGGTGAGATGCCGGTTAATGAACTCATGGCGGTCGCGCAGACGGTGAAACCAGCGCCGAACGGGCGGGCTGACCATCATCAACATGGCGATACCCATCAGCAGCAAGACAATCCCGAACGGGATCGGCAACAAAAATGTCACAAGCCCCACGAGCACCATAAGCACCGCAACCACCAGTAAAACAATATTCCAGGCCTGTTTAAACATATGCTCCCCGCACAAACGACGCTCTCACTCGATTTGCTCCTGAAGGAACACTCCGACATCCCTACTATTTACACCCAATGATGGCAAATTATAAGGGGGTACTTCAACAAGGTTAATGAATTGGCCGTTTTATCTGCCTTTGTTCATCCCCTGGATCACGGACAACCGCAAGCAATATTTCTTATTATCTCGTTGATATTAAATGATTTTATTTCAATAAATTTCCACACCCGCCGCCCCTGCAAGGAGCAAGCGCGACGGTAAATACAAAAACAGAAAAATCTTTATTCTCAAGCCGTTTGCAGGTGCATCGCGTGATGGCGCAGATGGTCTTCCATGAATGTGGAGATAAAATAGTAGCTGTGATCATAGCCTTCATGCAGGCGAATTTGCACTTTTTGTCCGGCCCGCGCACAAGCTTTTCCAAACAATCCGGGCCTTAGCTGTTCTTCATAAAACGGGTCCGCCAGGCCCTGATCAATCAAAATGGAACCGTTCGAGCAATACCCCGCCCCCATTAACTCCACCGCATCATAAACTTTCCAGCTCTCGCGGTCACCCCCCAGATAGCCAGCCAGAGCCTTTTGCCCCCATGGCACCTGTGAAGGCGCAACAATAGGAGAAAAAGCCGAAATCGAGCGATATTTATCAGCATTTCTAAGGCCGATGATCAGCGCCCCGTGCCCCCCCATGGAATGACCAAAGATACCAGCCTTGTCGGTATCGACCGCAAAATTGGCGCCAATCAATGCTGGCAATTCATCAACCACATAGCTGTTCATTTGATAAGTCTGCGACCATGGCTCAACGGTCGCATCAACATAAAACCCAGCGCCAGAGCCAAAATCATACGCCTCATCCTGGCCGGGATAATCCGCGCCGCTCGGCGTCGTTCTGGGGCTGGTATCAGGACAGACAATAGCGATGCCAAGCTGCGCGGCAAGCCGCTGAAAGCCCCCCTTGGTGGTGACATTATCCTGCGTACAGGTCAGCCCCGACAAGAAATACAACACCGGCACCTTGTCGTTGTCAGCCTGCGGCGGCATAAACACGCTGAACTCCATCTCGCCGCGAACAGCACTCGATTGATGGCTGTACACCCCCTGCACACCGCCAAAAACCTTGTGCTTTTCTGTCGTTTTGATTGTCATTTTTGGTCCTGACTGTTTGCGGTGTGGTTTACTGCGCAATCGGGTTGCCACCCGGACCCGCTTGGGAGGAGGCCTCCCAAACCCACCCTTTTTTGATTTTCAAAAAGAAGGGGGGTGGGTGACAACTCGCTCGCGTAGCGCAATTTAAAATTCAATAACCGTGCGGATGCTCTTGCCGGCATGCATCAGATCAAACGCCTTGTTGATGTCTTCAAGCGGCAATTTGTGGGTAATCAGATCGTCGATATTGATCTTGCCATCCATGTACCAGTCGACAATCTTTGGCACATCTGTGCGCCCTCTTGCGCCGCCAAAGGCCGAGCCGCGCCAGACACGCCCCGTCACCAATTGAAACGGTCGTGTGGTAATTTGCTTGCCGGCACCGGCCACGCCGATAATGACACTTTCGCCCCAGCCCTTGTGACAACATTCCAGCGCATCGCGCATCACATCCACATTGCCGATACATTCAAAACTATAGTCGGCGCCGCCATTGCTGCGTTCGACGAGGTGATCAACAAGCGAGCCTTCAATGTCATTTGGATTGACGAACTCTGTCATGCCGAACTGGCGGGCGATCTGTTCGCGGGCTGGATTAATATCAACGCCAATGATCTTGTCGGCACCGACCATTTTAGCCCCTTGAATGACATTGAGACCAATGCCGCCAAGACCAAACACGATGACATTGGAGCCAGGCTCCACCTTGGCGTCAAAAGCCACCGCACCAACGCCTGTTGTGACACCGCAACCAATATAACAAATCTTGTCAAACGGCGCATCGGGGCGCACTTTGGCCACCGCGATCTCCGGCATCACGGCATAGTTGGAAAAGGTCGAACAGCCCATATAATGCAGCACCGGCTTGCCCTTGTAAGACAAGCGGCTTGTGCCATCGGGCATCAGCCCGCGCCCCTGCGTCGAGCGGATGGCCTGGCACAGATTGGTTTTGGGGTGCAGGCAATAATCACATTCGCGGCACTCCGGCGTATAGAGCGGAATGACATGATCGCCGGGCTTCACCGATGTCACGCCGGCCCCTACTTCTTGCACAATGCCAGCGCCTTCATGACCAAGCACGACTGGAAACATGCCTTCGGGGTCATCACCTGACAGCGTAAACGCATCCGTGTGGCACACGCCGGTGGCCTTGATTTCCACCAGCACTTCCCCTGCTTGCGGGCCCTCCAGATCAAGTTCTACGATCTCCAGCGGTTGACCCGCTTCAAAAGCCACGGCTGCTCTGGTTTTCATTCTTTGTCCTTGATGTCTTGGATATTGCGGACCGGTCAGATCCATTTGCGCGATTTTTACAGATTTTGGCTAGAATATCCGTATTAGTCAAGACACGACCTTGTCAAGCAGGCGGTTTCACGCCCAGCCAGAGCCGTCTTCAAATGAGACAAAGGCCAGCTATACCACTTCAAACCAGGTGGACATGCCCCCGGCCTGATGCTCCAGCATATGACAATGGAGCATCCATTTGCCAGGATTGTCAGCGACAAAAGCAATTTTCACCGCTTCACCGCGATTGACAAGCACCGTATCTCGCCAATCCGGCCGGCCTTTGATGGTCTTGAGACCCTGGCGGGTCTGACGGACCCGTGATATTTCACTCATATGATGGCCGTGCATATGCATGGCGTGGGAAAAGGACGTATTATTGACCATCTCAAGCTCCACCGTCTGGCCCTTTTTGGCGCTAAAAAATGGTTTTTCCGGCATACCGGCCACCCCGTTAAAGGCCCAGATCATCCCGGCCTCGCGCACCAGATCGCGGATCGCCAGTTTCTTGCCCTTATAGATCGCACTGCTCATGCCGCCCATCGCTCCCCCGGTCATTTCCAGCTGAACTTCCAAAGGCTTGACGCGATCGAGAGCCTGCAAAGGATTGTCCGGTAGCTTGGCAAATGGCGGCAGCGGTTTGGCGCGGCTCTTTTCGCTTGCATGCAGATTAAAGCGTACAAGTGGCAAGCGCATTTCCGAAACCTCGGAAATAACCGCCCTGCCCCCTGGCTCGCCATCCATATCAAGCAGCAGATCAATGCGCTGTGAGGGAGATATGATGAGATCCAGTGCGTCGGGGGCGCGCGGTTCAACGGGTTGACCATCGATCGCTATCACCTGCGCCGCGCAGCCCTGGACCCGCAATTCAAGGATACGAGAATTGGCCGTATTGCATATGCGCACCCGCACCCGGTCACCCGATTTGACCTCGAATTTCATGTCAGAACTACCATTGACCGTCATCACATTGCCGATCCGGCCGCCATGGGCTCGCTCGCCAATCGCGCCAAAGCTTTCCTCTTCAAGCTTGCCATCGGATTTTAACTGCCAGTCATCAAAGGCCAGCGCCAGATCATGATCGACCATCGGCGGTTCGGGTTCATCAACGATCAGCAGACCATAAAGCCCGCGCGCCATCTGTTCCCAGGTGCGATTATTAGGATGATACCAATAGGTCCCGGCATCGGGCACGGTAAACCGATAATCAAAACTCTCTCCAGGAGCCACCGCTTTTTGCGTCAAGCCGGCCACGCCGTCCATCTTGTTATCAATGCGGATGCCATGCCAGTGAATGGTCGATCCCTGCTCAAGGCTGTTTTTGAACCTGACCTTGAGTTCTTCGCCCTGTTTGACCCGCAATAGTGGCCCTGGAACCGCACCGCCATATCCCCAGATATCCGTGACACCAAGCCCCTTGCCCAGCAACTCGACCTGCCCCTTATGCGCTTCCATGAGCACCGCCCCTTGCGGACGGGCTCCCAGCAACATTGCCCCGTGTGGCAGGGTACCGCGCGCCATCACCGGTAAGGGCAAGACGCAGGCCGTCATCACCAGCCCCAGCGAGCCGACAAATTTTCGGCGAGACAAATTAACGCGAGAGCCGCTCATGGCCACTCCTTTCAATATCTGAACATATTATCCATCAGAATTGTCTACAGTCTGAAACGATCATGACATTCTTTACAGACTCTGCGGATGCCCAACGCATCTTTTTGCAAGGATTTGAGTGCGTCTTTGTTTATTTTTTCGGGCAACTTGGCGCGAAACTCATCTGTGGAGTGATTAAGTGAGACCGCCATTTTTTTAAATTCGTCCCAATTCGTCCAGATCGAGGGATCTGCTTCACTTGGCTTTTGGCCGGTGCCTTCCGGGAACAGCTTGCTCATCTGCGCCCCGGCGTGATCGCGAATATTATCGAGCGCCTTGTGGACTTTTGCCGAGCTATAGCTTTTTTTGCCTTCCAGCATCTGCTCGATTTTTTTCAGATCGTTTTTCATGTCCTTCATGGCCTCCATGCGTATTTTGACCACGCCGCTGGCTCCTTTGTGGGCCAAAACATCCGTCACCAAAGGCGCAAATGTCATTGTCGAGACCGCCAGGAGACCGATGGCAAGCAGTCCTGTTATTATCCGTGTTCTGGTCATTGAGGGTTTCCTTCCGTTTGATTGATCGATGATATGGCACTCAACGCTTGTTCATTTGATCATGGCGCTTGCGGATTTCCGCCGGCCATGTACTTTTGATATAAGACAAGACGGCAATGATCTGATCATCGCTTAACTCCGCAGAAAATCCGCGCATATCGGTCTCGTAATCATCTCCCACCACCGCTTTGGTGCCCTGTTTGGTGATCTTGAATAATAAGGCATCGGTGTGGTGCCAGGTATGGCCGCTCTTGTCGTGGGGCGGCGCTGGTAAACGCCCGTTTTCCAGACGGGTCTGCCAGTTTGGCTGCCCCTCAAGATTTACCCCGTGGCATGAGGCGCAATATTGTTGGTATTTTTTACTGCCCAGGCTGACCATTTTCTGATCACCAGAGTTTAGGGAAAGCGCCACTACGCTCTTGCCGGAAAACGACCAGAAAAAGCTGGAACCGGCGATCGCCACAACAGCTCCCGCGAAAAGCAAAGATCGGCGCTCCATTATCTTTCTCCTGTCTTTGTTTGCTTGAGCTTTTGTCACGTCGCACAATTTCTGGTTTATCCACGAGGTCCTATAGAAGCCTGCGATTGGCTAGCCGAGCCGCCACCTGTGACATTGCTGACCACCTCATTGCCCTTGAATTTATCGCGTTGATATATATCCCGGCGAAACTGAACCTTGCCGTTATCAAAAGCCCAGGCCGTGAAATAGGCCAAATAGACCGGTGTCTTGTTTTTCAGCGCAACATTCCTGCTCTGCCCTTCGCGAATGGTGTCTTTGATCCGCGGCAACCCCCAACCTGCATTGGGCCTGAGTAACCACGCAGCCAGCTGATCGACATTGTGAACCCGCACACAGCCAGCGCTATAGGCTCGTACATTGTTGCCAAACAGTCTTTTCATCGGTGTCTCATGCAAATAAACGGCTTCGCCGTTGGGCATATTGAAGCGCAGCACGCCAAGCGCATTGTCTTTTCCCGGGTCCTGACGAAATTTATACTTTTGAGCTTCAGGTGACTGCCAATCAATGGTTGCGGGGTCCAGTTGCTTCCCTCCCCATTTTTCGAGCACGCGGGTTCTGGTCTTTTCGAGATAGTTTTTCCCTTTGACTAGCTGCGGCAGGATATCCCGGCGGGCAATGCTGTTTGGCACATGCCAGTAGGGGTAAAAGTTCAACTCAACAATTTTGGCATTCAAAACAGGGGTCTGAAATTCTGGCTTGCCGACCACCACCTTGTGTGTCTGGGCAACCTGGCCACTCTCAACGGCTTCAAGTTCCGAGGCTGCTATATTGACCATCACAAAACGGCTGGGAACGGCGTGCTTGAGACGTTTTTCCAGTCTTTGCAGATTGAGCCGGATTTGCGACAATCGATGCTCGGCGCTCACATTGAGGGCGATGAGCGTGTGTTTGTTGACGCGCCCGCTTTGCCGCAAACCATGGCGTTTTTGAAATGTTTTGACCCCCTCGGCGACAAAGGAATCATATGTATTTTTGAAGCCGGCTCGCTGCTTGAGATCACCGGTCATCCTTAATCGTTTCCGCAATAGCTTGACGCGTGGACTAACGGCACCAACGACAAGCAGCTCTCCTTGTGAAATTTTTTGCCATCCACCGCGCTCGACAATATTTTGATATTTTGAAGATGCCTGCGCTAACGATTTGAGGGCCGTTGTGCTGATCAAAGGTGTCTTGTTGGATGCAACGGGTGCCGATTGCTTCAAACCAGAACCTCGGGCCGCTGGCGGGCTCGTATCAAATGGCATCCAGTTTTCATCGAACCCAAAGGCGCTGGCCGGTTGCGCGGCGCTCAAGCTAAAAACAATGACTGTAGCTAGCCCCCCTCGCATCACGGCGTCCGAAATAATTTTCGCTATCATTGTCTTCATCGCTCATTCGCCTTTTTGATCATGATCACAAGCTCGTCTTTCCGACATCCGTGGTAGGTGGGACGAGGCGCACCCAGTGGAATGGTACGCCTCGCCACCAATGGTAGAGATCTTTATTTAGACCCTCTCATTTGTTCATCTGTCATTTTCTTGTCTCCCATCATTTTTTTATCTCCCATCTTGTGGTCTCCCATGGGCATTTTCATCTCTTTGCCCATATGCCCGTCCTTATTGCCAATCAGCTTGCCATCTTTGTCATGGCAGCCCTTCATATGTTCGCCGCTCATGTCTCCGCCCTTCATTTTTTCATGGGCTTCATGGCAGGCGACAATCTTTTCATCCTTGGTGCCGTGCTCGGCTTTGTCGGCATAAGCCATGGGGGCGCCAAGCAGCGAAAAGGCCAACAGGCCTGCGGCCATTTTGGTGGTTCCTTTGAAAATTGAATTCATGATATTTTTTCCTTTCAGGTTGATAAACTCTCTATTGGTTTTCTGGTGTCAGATCTTGATGCCGTCTCGTCTTAGATCGGCCTTTGTCGCCGTTGTGGCGGTGGTGCCTTCGGGGGCGTTGTACCAGCCGGGATCATCATAGCTGGTCAGTTCTTCGCGG
The DNA here is from genome assembly GCA_024279115.1 of Alphaproteobacteria bacterium. Lineage (GTDB taxonomy): Bacteria > Pseudomonadota > Alphaproteobacteria > Rhizobiales > JAKIUO01 > JAKIUO01. The sequence continues at coordinate 6,338 of JAJRRW010000005.1, read as the reverse complement.
ACCTTCAGCATTGTCACCATGCCGCCCATGGCGATATAGTCGAGCGGCCCGGGCGTTCCCATCATGGGGATGGAGTTTTCCGGCATTTCCATATGCTCTGCGTGCTTGGCCATATCTCCCATGCCATTGGCTCCCATGGTCATGTAACCAGGCACGATATTATTCATTTTCCAATCTAGCTTTTGATGATCCATGCCCAGCACATTGGGAATATCATGGCCCATCTGGTTCATGGTGTGATGGGTCATGTGGCAATGCATGGCCCAGTCGCCCGGATTATCGGCAATGAGTTCAATGGAGCGGGTCTGGCCCACTGACACCAGCACCGTGGTCTCTGGCCAGCGCTGTCCAGGGGGGATAATGCCGCCATCGGTTTCCACCACCTGAAACGCGTGGACGTGCACGTGCAGCGGATGATGATCCATCGCAGACAGATTGCCAACGCGGATACGCACCTTGTCGCCCTGCTTGGCAACCAGAGGCGCCGTTCCCGGGAAACAACGACCGTTCAATGTCAAGGTGTTATAGCCCGAAAACACATTGGGGTCGGGGCGATAGGTGCCCGGTTTAATATCGAACTCGTGCATGATCAGCACGAAATCGCGATCTGGACGCGGTTCTTTGGGCTTTCTGGGATGTACGATAAACATCCCCGTCAGGCCCATGCCTTCCTGGGTCATGGTGTCGGTGTGAGAGTGATACATGAAGGTGCCATGATGATTGATGGTCCATTCATATTTGAAGGTCTCACCGGGGTTTATCTTGCGTTGCGACAGGCCGCCAACCCCGTCCATGCCAGAGGGCAAAATAAGCCCGTGCCAGTGAACAGAGGTTTTTGTATTGAGCCGGTTGGTGACATAGATGCGAATTTTATCCCCTTCGACCGCTTCGATCACCGGCCCGGCGATCAGGCCGTTATAGCCCCAGCAAATAGCTTTCAATCCTGGCGCGAATTCATGCATGACTTCACGCACATCCATCTGGAATATCTTCACGCCATCGACAATCTTGAAGGGCAGTGTTTGGCCATTTGGAGAGACAACAGGCGTATAGTCACGCCCCGGCATGCCCGGCTCCCAGTCGTCCCACTGGTCAACGCTACGAGCATAAAAATCATTGCTCGTGGGGATGGTATATTCCCCGGCCTTGCCCCGCATTGCCGCCTTCTTGGGTTTCATGGCGCTCTGACCACCGCCAGAGTCCATCTTCATGGTGCCCATATTGCTGCCGCGATGTTCCATTTTTTGCGCACTGGCTGGCAGGGTCGTCGCGATCGCTGCCCCGGCTATTGCTGCCCCGCCAAGCCCCAGCGCTTCTCGCCGGGTCAAAGCCGGCTTATCGGCTTTCTTGTGCTTTGTGAGATCGTTGTTTTTGGTCGTCATGTTTTTCTTTGTCATGTTAATGTCCTCCACCGTCTGCTGCTGCACCAGCCGTGGCAACGGCAGCCATCCCGCCGCCTCCAGCTGGTAATCTTCCACTCATTAATTGTTGATATTGGACCTGAGCCTGCCAATAGGCCTGCAAGGCCTGAATATAGCGTTGGCCGGCCTGTATCTGATCTCTCTTGGCAGTCAGCAATCTGAAAACACCCATTTGCATAGCGTTATAATTCCCCCGTGTTGCATTGAGAATTTTAGCCGTTTGCGGCAGCACGGCGTCTTCGTAATAATGGGCCTGTTTATGCGCCATCGAAAGTCTGGCTTTGGCCAGGCGGGCTGCTGAACGGACCCTTATGGCAGTATCCCAATAGACATCTTGCGCCTTGCGAATACGCATTTTCGCGGCTTGGCGCTTGGCCTGCCCCTGATCGAACAGCGGCAAAATAATGTCGATGGTCATCGGGCCACGCGTCCATTCTTTTTCAGCCCCCTCTCGCTCGACCTCAAAACCAAGTTCCAGATCAGGAATAATAGAGGTAGCGGTATCTACACCATATTGATGAGCCAGGGTGACAAGTCTCTGGCGGGCCGCCTTGACATCAAGACTGGCTTCAATCGCTTGTTTCTCAATCAATTTAACAGGCCTCTTGCCCCTTATTTTTGGCAGTTTTGCCGCAGTCCTCCAGCGGGTTTGCCGACCAGTAAGGCCCAGTGCTGTATTGACTTTTTCCCGGGCCTCGACTTGCAGCGCTTCGGCGTTGGCACGCTCCAGCTTGGCACTGGTCAACTGGCTCTGCTGCGTTTCGAATTCAAGGGCTGTGGTATTTCCCGCTTGGCGCAGGGCCTTGGCGGCCGCAAAAGAGGCCCGTGCTGATTTTTCGACCTGCTTGAATAGTCCCACAAGCTGGCGGGCTGCAAGATAGTCGATAAAGGCCGAGCGGGTCATCGCGGCATGGTCGATCACCTGGTCAGAAACATTGATCTTGGCTTCTTCCAGCATTGAACTGGCAACCCTTTGCCGTAACGGAATATAAAGGGCGTCGATGAATTGGAACACAACCCCGAAGGCCAGATTGTATGGCAGCGCACTTTGCAACGGGTCGGTGATCGATATGTCAAATGCCGGGTTCTTCAAAAGACCGGCCTGTACCAGCCCGGCCTGCGCAATGCCCAGCTCCGTATAGGTGGATTGCAACCCTCTGTTATTGAGCAAAGCTATCTGGGTCGCAGAACGTATGGTCAAGGGACGCTTGAGCAAGGTTGATACGGTAGCGCGGACGGCCAGATCGTCATCACTGCCCTGGTCCCAGGCGATCTTTGAGCCAGTACGCTCCTCAACAATAGCGGCCACCTCATCAAAGCTTCCCTCGCTCGACAAAGACGCGCAGCCCCCCAATACGCCCCCCAAAAACCCAGTGAGCACCACTGATTTTACAATCTTGTTCATCAGTTGCTCCCCCGGTGGTTCATTGCAGGAGCCTTTTTAGGCTGTCTGGCCATTGGCTGTTTCATCTTGGAATGATCCATCATTGGCTTGTTCATGGCGGGGCTACCCGCCTTCATTTGCATTGGCGAAACCCCGATTGATCCAAACTGCGGGCGCACAGTAATGTTTTCCGACACCAGCGAGCGCGACATGCGGGCCCGTTTTCCAGCAGGCGCATCCAGGTTGGCGGGGTGCCCGACATTGAGATAATCGACCCCCTCATATTCCTCGCAGCCAGAGAGCGTCAGCAAGATACTCGTGCCAATGGCCGCCCTTATTATGAAACTCTTCATCCAATCACTCCCCCAGCCTCATTCACCCCCATCGATTTGACGCAGGCCCACTATCAAGGCAGATTTAATTTTTTTTGAAAATTGTGACGCACAGGCTTGCAGCCCATTGTGCAAACAATGAACTCACGCTCTACGGCATCACGTCTTAGAAAAAAGGGAAGGAAATCAGGTTAGCAAACGCTGGGTGTGCAAAAACTCGGCCTGCGCACCGTCCAGCCCGTCACGCTGGGAAGCGAATACGCCAGAATAGCTGGCTTCAACAGCCATAATATTAGGTGCACGATCACTCTCTAAAGCGAAAGAGGACGCCGAAGAGTCTGCGAAAACGGGCTTCTCGAGCAAAGACAGATCGCGCTGCAAAATGGCACGAACGGCATCTGTACTTTGGAAACAACAAATATGCGTTTTATGCTCGACATGCCCTGAAACCTCACACAACCTGCGGGCATGCGTATCCGGCATGGCAAGCTTTGTCGACATGCCCTGATGACCAAGGCTATCAGGGGAGACAAAATTGGTCTCCATCCCGGCATGAGAATGTGCCGTTGACGCGTTACTTTGTCCAGCAAAGGGAAGGGTGATCAAAAAGGCAAACAACACCAGCGCTCCGGTGGAGATCCACCCAAGCCTTCGTTTGTTCGCCTGTTTTTCACACGACGTCATGGTCAAAATATCCCATCCCATTGCGATCACCCCGAAAACGAGGCTCGCTTCTCTTGCCTTTAGACAAACATGAATATGACCACAATGTAAAGCCTGCGCCCATCACATCGATGTGAGGACCACGGTTCCTCACGCTGCTGCGACAAAATTATCATCAAATCGAGGGGTTAGTCAATATCGGGGTGGTGCACGGATGATACCCGGATCACGCCCCATTGATCAATGATAATCGCCGATAGCATGGCAATGCTATTTCGCCTGAAAGTTCTGACGTGCTGCGCGCACGCCAGCAAGGGATGGGTCCGAGCACGTGGTTTGACTGGCACTGGAAACAAGCCCCCCCCTCTTTCTGCTGGCCGGTCCTCCCCGATAGGCAGCAAGAATATTTGCGCATAAAAATTTGATTTCTTACCCCATTTGGGGGATGCCTGCTGGCGCAGAACTTTGCTATTTTATTTATGATGCAGTTTAAGGGCAGGCACTGGATATTCACCATCTCCCCGATCAATATCTCGAGGTCCTCTTAAGATTTTCATCACCTATTAACCCACATCGTCAGTTCGTGAGTCGTGGCGAAACTTCTGATTGACGATTATATCGTCAAGAAATGCCTTCATGACGTGTTCGCGAATTTATGATTCCGGGTACTAGATGGATACTCTAGGGGCGAATGACGTTCAGCGTTTACTTTTCAGCTTGAGCCATTTTTACGAATACCTTGTTGATGTTCACGAAACATGCGGGCCTATGGAAGAACGTGAACGAGATTGGCAGCCCAAAAGGCCCAAATCGGGCTTTTAGGATGAAGGTCAACAAATGCCAGGCCATAGTCTCATAACCAACTGAACAGTTACTATGCGCTCTCTCTATTTTTCTCGGTGGTGTGGCTTTGCCGACTGTGGAGGCAACACGGCGGTGACAGGCCACAAGCAGGATGCAGCCCAGGACTTTTCGATATGCGCCAAGCGCTGGGATGACGCTCTTTAATCGCCTCCAAACCGCCCCTGCCCTCATGATATTGCCAAGCAACCCCCCGCGCGTCTCACCGCCTAATTTGCGAGATTAATTCTTTTTCCCGACTATAAAATACCGTGGCGGAGAGGCTGGATAATTGCCAGTCTCAATGATCGTCAATCCAGCCGATAACATGGCGTCATCAAGCTCCCTTGTCTCCATAAAAGTGACGAAAGGCGCCTTGCCCAACATTTGCATGAGGGGCAACAGGCTTTTTATGATCCCAAAATAAAACGGCACTCCTGCGCCCGACATGCAAATGGTTTTAGAAATAAACAGGCCACCTGGCTTTAGCAACTCACTGATCCGCTTTATCGAAGCTGGCATGTCTTCCAGCAGGTGCAAAAGATTGAACGCAAGAACGACGTCATAGGGACCAGCGCTCGCCAATTTACGGTCAAACAGCGCGCCGGTCACAAAGTCGACATTTGTGATGCCTTGATCCAGCGCTTTTTTGGCGCCAATCCCGGTCATATTTTTTGACAGATCGCTCGCCACTATATGACTCACTTCGCCGGCCAGAAGCAACGCTGTTGAGCCCGTGCCACACCCGACCTCCAGCACCTTGTCCATCGATGACAAATGGTATTTTACTCGCTCCAGAGAGGCCTCATAGGCTTCGACATCTGTGATCTTTGATCTCTGGTATTTTTCAGCCGCATTATCCCAGAATTTTCGAGCGTCGTGCATCATTTTTCTCCCTGTGTCCCAGCATACATATGCAGAAGAGGAATATAAATTCCCAATTTATGTTGATCTGTTATGCATAAATGCATGACCTTACAAATAGTGTCTTTTGACTGGAATGTGGCGCGCGCGTTCTTGGCGACCGTAGAGGAAGGCTCTTTGTCGGGCGCTGCGCGTGTACTTGGCCAGACCCAACCAACAATTGGCCGACAGGTCGCCGCTCTGGAAAATGATCTCGATATTGTGTTGTTTGAACGGGTTGGCAGATCCCTTGTCTTGACGCAGGGTGGTATTGATATTCTGGATCATGTCCGGGCTATGCGCGAGGCGGCAAATCAGATCTCACTGGTCGCATCAGGACGCTCGCAAACCATTGAGGGACTGGTTCGTATCACCGCCACAGATGTCATCTCAGCTTTTGTATTGCCACCAGCTTTAAAAAAGCTACGCGAAACCGCTCCCCTGCTCGAAATTGATGTCGTGGCCGCAAACGGTATTCGAGATTTGCAACGACGCGAGGCCGATATCGCCATCAGACATGTACGCCCGGCCCAATCCGAGCTTGTTTCACGCCTGGTACATGCTGGCACAGCGCATTTTTACGCCTCCAAAACATATCTCGACGAGTATGGACACCCTCAATCTAGCAAAGATTTATCAAACCATATCTTCGTTGGCTTCGGCGACCACAATGAGTTGATAAATATCCTTGCCACTCTGGATATTTCCCTCAATAAAAGCAACTTCCGTTCGGGGTCTGAAAATGGAATTGTCGCCTGGGAAATGGCCCGAGCGGGTCTCGGAATTATCATTATG
>JAJRRW010000094.1 GCA_024279115.1 Alphaproteobacteria bacterium | reverse complement strand
CAGCCGCAGAAATAACCGAATCGTTTAGCTTGTCTTTTTGCTCGCCAGTGTCGTTCCACAAATGGTTATATAGCCCGCTATACGCCCATTTGTGCGCCTAACTGACGAACAAAAATCCGGCGCTATCCGAAGCACTTATTTCTGCGGCTGTCCTTAGGGGGTGAAACAAATTGCGATACCCATCAATTTAAGAGAGGCAGGCCACTAGCTCTCCAAGAAGCGCGGCATCAAGGTGACGAGATTGCACGGCTTGTGACGATTGTCGAGCTGGGAGAGCAAAATGCCGTTCCAGGCGTCCTTGCAGGCTCCAGGAGAACCGGGCAGCGTGAACAGCATGGTGCCCTTGGCCAGCCCCGCGCAGGCACGTGACGCCATGGTGGAGGTGCCAACGGTTTGATAGCTCAACATGTGCATGAGCACCGCAAAGCCCTCGATTTCCTTGTCATAAAGCGGTTTGATGGCTTCCACCGTCACGTCTCGCCCGGTCAGGCCCGTGCCTCCCGTGGTGATCACCACATCGGTGCCCGCCGCCTCGATATGGCTTTGTACGGCGTCGCGAATAGGGGCGATTTCATCCTTGATGATCTGGCGCGCAACGCATTTATGGGCGGCGTCCGTGATCATTTTTTGCAACCGGTCCCCAGAGCGGTCGTCCTTGGCGGTGCGGGTATCGGAGATGGTCAATACAGCAATATTGAGCGGCTGGAAGGTTTTTGTGTTGTCGATGCGGGAGATGTTTTCAACGGGGGCCATGTTATTTCCTCGGGCAAATCCAATGGGTCTGGTGCTTGTTAAATATATAGAGGGCGCGCGCCCAAATGTCATGTCCAGGGGGAACGGGGACGGGGGACGGCGTTGCAATTTTACGCTAGCATGCTATTGGCTCGCGCCGTTTGTCTTGTTCATGGTCTCTGGTCAGCTGTTTTCGCCTTGCAGTTTTTGCTTGATTGTCAGCAAATCGTGCCAGGCAAGCTTTTTGGCGGCCGGAGTGCGCAACAGATAGCTGGGATGCAAGGTCGCCAGCAAGTGATAGGACTGCCCGGCAATCTCTATCTGGTGCCATTTGCCCCGCAGCCTCATAATGCCGCTTCTGGTCTGTAACAAGGCTTTGGCTGGCGTGCCGCCCAGCGCAACAATGACGCGCGGCTTGATGAGTTCAATCTGGCGCTCAAGGAAGGGGCGGCAAATATCGATTTCCGCCTTTGTTGGCGTGCGGTTGCCAGGGGGGCGCCAAAACACCGTATTGGTGATCCACACGTCCTGGCGACGATCGAGTTGCGCGGCCTGCAGCATCTTGTCGAGCAACTGACCGGCGCGGCCCACAAACGGCACTCCGGCCAGATCTTCATCGCGTCCCGGGGCTTCTCCTATGAACATCAGCGAGCTGGCCGGGTTGCCATCGGCAAAGCAGGTGTTTTTGGCCATGTTTTTCAAGGAGCAGCCTTCAAATTGTGCAAGGGCTTCTTGTAATTGTGTAATCGTTTCAGCCTTGGCGGACAGAGCGCGCGCTTCAAGCACCGCCTGATCGGTTTTGGGCGCGGCAAGGGTATGGTCGGCCTTTGCTATTTTTGGGGCTATTTTTGGCGCAGTATTTACGCGGTTTTTGGACGCCCTGGAGTCTATGGCGGATGAGCTGGGGGGAGGGGCTTGGTTGGGCGCTTGCGGGGCAATGGAGGGGGGGGCGGGAGGTCGTTTGCTGATCTCAAACCAGTCGCTGGGCTGATCGGCGACAATGACGTCGACACCGCTCAGGTGATACCATTGTAAAATGGTTGCCAGTTGTTTGTGATCCATTGTTTTGTCCATGGGATCGAACACTATAAGTTTGTCGGCATGTTGCAAAGGTTTTTGCTATGCCGCGTGACATTTGTCGACAGCAGCAAAGGTGTGTCCTCAAAGACGCGACAAGGCGATGATCTGACGAATGCCGCCATCTGCTGGCCCCACTTATGTGGATATGTAGCTTGTGCGGGCAGTTGTGAGCAGCAACAACTTGCTCAAGGAGAGAAAATGATGGTAGTTTTTAGGTGCTTGTGGTGTTTTTCATGCGTAAAAAGTACGCATAATCAAGAATAGAATATACGAGCAGGACCAAAAAGCATGACAGGGTTGTTGTTTATGCGCCAAAACGGCCCCGACCAAAGACCCGCATTGAATTGGGATCATTGTTAACCTAGTTAAAGTGCGATGTAAGAAATAGATGGTCTGAACTGATAGGATGCGTGCGTGCATAAGGCACACAATGGCCAGCATCCTTAGTTTCAGAGCGAATATTGGCAAATATTTGCGGTACTCTTTTACGATAAAGATCAGCCGTATGACAGGATGCAGGATCCAGATGAAAATTCTCAAAAGCGGTTATCGATCAACTTTTACGCTTCGCCCCATCTTCGCGACAGGTCTTGCTGGCGTTATTTTGTGCTTTGTCCCTGGTCCTAATGCTTCTGCTCAGGAAAATCCGGCCCAGAAAAGCCCGGCCCAAGAAAACCCAGCTCAGAAAAAAATGCCAGCGCCAGCAGTGATTGCGCCAGCGGTGACTGTGCCTGTCCTGGTTCCCGATAATGTTCCGCCTCCTGGGTATAAAGTGCCCGTCCTGGCGCCCGCCCCGGTCCTTATGCCGGACAATGTGCCGCCTCCAGGATATACGCCGGTTGTCGACAAGCCAGCCACAATACCCGCAAAAATCATCGAGCCGCAAAGGGCCGCAAAGCCCCCCGTCATAAAAGATCAATTTGGAGTGCGTGCGGAATATCGTATTGTTAAGCGCCCCCAAGGTAAAAATGACAATCTGCTCGGCAATTATCTGGCCGGACGGGTGGCCCGCGGGCTGCGCGATCATACCGCCGCTGCCAACTATTTTGGCCTCGCCCTGCAGGTCGATCCCGCAAGTGATATTTTGCTTGAGCAGACCTTTGTTCTCGAACTGGCCCGTGGCAATTGGGAAAAGAGTACGAGACTGGCAAGAGAAGTCATTAAAAAGGGCGAAAAACATCGTTTTTCCCGGATGGTGCTCGGGCTGCAGGCGGTGGTCAATAAGGATTTTTCAGAAGCCGAGAACCAGTTTTCGCGGTCCGAGCAGCGCTCACCGCTTGGCAAGATGATCGGCATTATTGTCGAGGCCTGGCTGCATCAGGCCAAAGGCGAGAGCCAGAAATCCCTTGATGCCATCAAGCGTCTTGATGTGATGAACTGGTCGAAATTTTATCACGATTATCACCGCGCCATGATCGCTGACCAGGCGGGGCGTCACTCGCTGGCCCGCCAGACCTATCAAAGAATGTTCAAGAAAGACCCTCGCTCCTTGCGGTTGATGGAGAGCTATGTGCGCCACCTCTCGGCGACCGGTGCCCCCAAAGCAGCGCTTCGATTGATGGCCACCCATATTGAACGCAATGGCGGTCATCCACTTGTCATCGATCTGCAAACAAGAGTGAAGGCGGGCGAAAAACTTGAGCTGATCGCCTCGACCCCGACCGAGGGACTGGCGGAGCTTTACTATGGTATTGGCGATGCGCTGACCGGTGATGGCGGTGTTGATCTTGGTATGATTTATCTGCAGGCCGGTTTAAGACTGCGCCCCGATTTGCCGCTTGCCAGCATGGCATTGGCAGAGGCCTATGAAGAGACCAAGCATTATGAACAGGCCAACCGCATCTATGACAAGATCGGCAAGGACAGCCCGTTATGGCCAGGAGCCACCGTGCGCCGTGCCTTCAATCTCAATTCCTTGAAAAAAGTCGATGAGGCAAAAGCCACGCTTGATGAGCTGATTGCCGCCTATCCAAATGATATTACAGCCGCTGAGGCACAGGGCAATATTTTGCGCGCCCACAAGCGCTATAGCGAAGCGGTGGTCTATTATACCAAAGCGATCAATCTGCTGCAAAAACCAGCCAAATTTCATTGGAAATATTATTATTCCCGGGGCGTTTGTTTTGAGCGTTTGAAGGATTGGTCGAAAGCTGAAAAAGATCTGTTAAAGGCTCGCGAACTGGATCCGGATCAGGCACTTGTGCTCAACTATCTTGGCTATTCCTGGGTTGATCAGGGTTTTCATCTCAACAAGGCCATGGGCTTTATCCGCCGCGCCGTTGAGCTGAAACCAGACGATGGCTATTTCGTCGATAGTCTGGGCTGGGCGCATTTTCGTCTCGGTAATTTCAAAAAGGCGTCGCAAGAACTGGAACGCGCCGTTGAATTAAAGCCCGACGATCCAGTGATTAATGATCATCTGGGCGATGCCTATTGGCGGGTTGGCCGCAAGCTGGAAGCCCAGTTCCAATGGGCGCAGGCCTTGACCTTGAAGCCTGAGGAAAAAGACATCATCAAGATCAAGGAAAAGATCAAGAACGGCATGAAAGAGTTGGAGCCGGTCAAAACACTTGCTCTTGGTCCTGGCAATGTTGGCAAGCTGAAGGGGGCTGTCGCTGCGCAAACCCCGGGCCCTGGCAAGAACATTGGTGATAACCGTGTTCATGTGGTGCGCAGTGGCGAAAGCCTGTGGACGATCTCCAAACGCTATTATGGCAAAGGTCAGTTTCATAACAAGCTCTTGCGTGCCAATCAGCGCCGATTACTAAAAGGCAACAAGATCAAACCGGGCTTGCGCCTGATTATCCCTCCGTTGCAATCGCGTTGATCGGCAATGGTCGAACAATCCGATCCCGTGCAGCCAGGCTTGCCAATGTCTGATATTGGTTCTGGTTGCTCGCGACTGGCTCCTGCGAAAATAAATCTTTCATTGCAGATTTTGGGTCGCCGTGCTGATGGCTATCACGAGTTGCAAGGGCTTGTGGCGTTTGCGGATCATGGCGATCGATTAAGCGCACGGCTGCTTGACAATCAAACGCACGAAAATGAGGATTGGGCGCTTTGTTTGGAGGGCACATTTGGCCAGCAGCTTCAAACGGCGGGGGCTTTGCAGTCAGACAATCTGGTCTTGCAGGCCGCGCGGCTCTATGGCGATCAGCATCATTCCATTCGTCGCGGAGCGCTTTGTCGCGGAACATTTACGTTGCAAAAAGAACTGCCTATTGCAGCGGGTCTGGGGGGCGGTTCGTCCGATGCGGCGGCGGCATTGCTGCTTTTGCAACAATTGTGTCTGGAGCCAATAGCAAAAAGCACTTTGTTTGAAATCGCCGTAAAACTTGGGGCTGATGTGGCCATGTGCCTCGTGCCATCAGCGCAAATGATTGCCGGCATTGGCGATGTGCGCCAGCTCGTAGAGACCTTTGCCCCGTTGGCGGCGGTGCTGGTTAATCCAGGTGTGGGTGTTTCAACCGCTGCCGTTTTTGACGGTCTTGGTGCGCTGGACTTTGGGGGCGATGAGGTTCCCCAGCCACCTGTGGTGCCAGATCTTTCAACTTTTGAAAAACTGTTGGAATATGTGCGCTCCCAGCAAAATGATCTGCAGGAACCAGCCATCCGCATCGCGCCGGTTATTGCCGATGTGCTGGAGCTATTGGAGCGAGATGATAGCTGCCGCTTGTCCCGCATGTCCGGCTCTGGCGCCACCTGCTTTGGTCTTTACGACAGCATGGACGCCGCTAAGCAAGCGGCCCGAAGAATTAGCACGCAACATCCCGCTTGGTGGGTGGTGGCGACGATGTTGCGTTAAAGAAAACAAGAAAATCGCCTATGCGGCGGGCAGAAAAGGGCTAGCCCCTTTCATCCCCATTTTGGGGGGGGGCAAGGGCTTGTCTTTGGTGCTGTCCGCATAGGACGCCGCGCGGCGAGCGCATTTCGACTAATGCTTGCGTGAGACACAAAAATCTATGGTTTCGAGCAGCGCGGATTTGTGTTTGCTGTCGGGGAAGATGGCCAGGGCGTCTTTGGCGATGTTGCCATAATGCTGGGCACGTTTGATGGTGTCTTGCAGGGCATTGTGTTTTTTCATCAGCTCGGCGGCATGTTCCAGATCGCCGTCTTGCACGTCGCCCTTGACGAGGGTGCGCTGCCAGAATTTTTGTTCGGTGGCATTGCCGCGCCGATAAGACAGCACGATGGGCAGGGTGATTTTGCCCTCGTGGAAATCATCACCGACATTTTTGCCGAGCAGTTCGCTGGAGCCGGCATAATCGAGGGCATCATCGACCAGCTGGAAGGCGAGGCCCAGATTATTGCCATAGGAGCGCAGGGCGGCGCGTTCGCGTTCTGGCTTGTCGGCGACAACGGCTCCCAGCTCGCACGCGGCGGCGAACAGGGCGGCGGTCTTTGATTTGATGATGGTAAGATATTCGTCTTCGGTGGTTTCCATGTTTTTGGCGGCGGCCAGTTGCATGACTTCGCCCTCAGCAATGATAGCAGCGGCGTTGGCAAGGATCGACAGGGCATCCATGATGCCCACATCTACCTGCATTTTAAAGGCCTGACCAAGCAGATAATCCCCCACCAGCACGCTGGCTTCATTGCCCCACAAAATGCGCGCGGTTGTACGGCCCCGGCGCATATCGCTTTCATCGACCACATCATCATGCAAGAGGGTGGCGGTATGCATGAACTCGACGGCGGCAGCGAGAGGAATATGGTCATCGCCCTCAAGATAGCCGCACATTTGTGCACTGGCGATGGTGAGGATGGGACGCAGGCGCTTGCCACCTGAATTGATGAGATGGCGTGCCAGTTTGGGGATCATCTCCACGTGGGAATGAGCCTTGCTTAAAATGAGGTCATTGAGCCGCCCCATATCCGCGTCAACCAGGTCAAACAGTGGTTTTAGACCGGGGCCGGAATCGCGTGCCTTATCCAATGAAACGACAACACCCAAACCTGATCTCCCTTTTTTCCTTGAACATGATAGGATGAATACTGTTTGATAGAATTCACCGCGTTGCATCTGTTATAAAGCATTTCTCGCATTTGATATAGAGAAGTATGGGATCGCCTGTCCAGCCCTTACGTACAGACAATTCTGAGAGGGATATCAGGAATGATCGAACTTTTGCGCAGCAATGACGTAGTTTTGATGTCATTTGTGCGCTCCTTGCTGTCTGATGCCGGTATTCCCTTCGATCATCTCGATCAGAATATGAGCATAATGGAAGGCTCGCTTGGGGTGTTGCAGTCGCGTATGATGGTCGCAGAGCACCGTCTGGAAGAGGCGCGCAACTTGCTGGCCGAAGCCGGGGTAGAGATCGCAAAGCTATAGTCGTAAAACACTATTCAAGGCCGGGAAGTTGCTTATGGAGACCAGTTTTGATGCTTTTCTTGATGGTCGCTTCACGCTTGAGCAGCCGGCCAAGGGGCCGCGGGCCTCGATTGATGCGATGCTATTGGCGGCGATTGTCCCCTGCACGCAGGGGGCGAGCGAGCGGGGGCTGGATGCTGGTTGTGGATGCGCGCCCATTGCCTTGTGCCTGGCGACAAGATTTGCGCATCTCAAAGTGACGGGCATCGAGTGTCAAAGCGATATTGTCACTTTGGCGCGGCGCAATGTCGCTCATAACAAGCTGGAAGCGCGGGTCTCCATCATCGAAGGCGACCTTACGAAACCGCTGGGAGAATTGGCGCAAACCGGTTTGAAGTCGCAAAGCTTTACACATGTGGTGGCCAATCCACCCTTTACCGTACAGATCGCTCAAGATCTTGCGCCAGCAAGGATAAGAGTGCCGCGCACCGCCTGCAGGGCGGCGAGCTGGAGCAATGGATTCGTTTTTTAACCGCCATGGCCGCTCCCAAAGCCAGTTTGAACCTTATTCATCGACCTGATTCTCTGCTCGAGCTGTTAACCTTGCTGAAAGGGCGCTTTGGGGCTCTGAAAATTGCCCCCGTCTATTCAGACCCGCACAGTCCCGCGATCCGCATCCTTATTCAAGGCATCAAGGGGTCGCGAGCCCCCATGAGCCTGTTGCCAGGCCTCGTACTTGGCCACAAAAAAGGGGCCTACAGCAAGGATGTGGAAGCCATATTGCGCGAGGGCAAAGCGCTGGTGCTGTGAGTTTATCGCTCACTGGTGGGCGTCAATTGTCAACGAATGAGGGCAAGGTGCGCCTGTTCGCCCTTCAGGGCAGATAAAAGGGCGAGATGGCGGGTGAGATCGTAGCACCAGTGGCGCGCGCGTCCCCGGCGGCGTTCCGTCAAAAGGGCACCCTCCAACAGTTTGATAATGTCGTTTGTCCCTTTGATACTCTTGTCATTGAGCTGGGATGGCCATAGGGCCAGCAAGGCCGGGAGATGGCGACACCGGTGATAGTGCTCGGCCCCTTCTTGCGCCATATTTGCATATGGAGCGATCGTCTTGTCTGCCTGTGTGATCATGTTTATTTCCTTCTTGTGAACGTCGAATTATCACATGAAGAGCCGATATGGGTATAAATTCCTAATTTCCATATATCCCTTAAAATACCGTGACATAGGTGTTATACGCAATATATGGCGTATAATTACCTATTATATCAGTAATAACTTATCCGCAGGGGAGTAGTTATTGATTATTATAGATAAAAAGGAATATAGTCCTATAATGCACTTGCGTGGTGGGGAGCCATAATAGAAAATAGTTAGTCAGGAAAATCAAATGAAAATGACCGCGTTTGCTGAAGCTGGAAATAATCAAAAACCGATCGATAAGAGAGCAGATACCGCCCCGGACACAAGGGGGTATCTGGCCGCTCGACAGGGCGTCAAACAAAGCGCCCATGTGCAACCAAGTCTGGCTCATCGGGCCCTGCACCGGTTTTTACTGGATATGGTCATGCTGGTATATGAGGTGGATCATTCCGCGCTTGTTTCGCCGACCAGAGGGCGCAAGAAGATTGCTTTTGCCCGTCAGGTGGCCATGTATCTGGCGCATACGGCGGGAGGCCTTTCGCTAACGGATGTGGGAGGTTTGTTTGGCCGCGACCGGACCACCGTTGCACATGGTTGCGCCCTGGTGGAGGATGCGCGCGATGATATGGTGTTTGATCGCTCCCTTTGTCATCTAGAAAGCGCCATTGCCTGCCAGATGGAAATGTTTCGCACCATCAGCCAGACCCATGTGCCAGCCATTGGCCAATATAAAGGGCCGCAGGCATGAGTTGCAAAGGCGCCAGAAAAACTGGCATCAAACAACTCAAAAACCTGTTGCGGGCCTTATCGCGCGAGGGTGCCCATCTGGTGCAAGAGGGCAATGGTTATCGTGTGGTGGTTGCAATAAAGGGCTGTAAGACTGCCGCACTTGCAGTCGATAAAGACCTTGGACAACAGATGATCAGGCGCGGCCTGCTGACACAGAGCAAAAATGGCTGGGTGCTCGGCCCCAATGGCCGCTTGACCCTGAAGCGTTTGCTGGCGGGGGCTGACCCCTATGCCGAGCAGCATCAAAGCCGCGTCATGCGCCAACGCAATATAGATGGTGAAGATTGCACAGTCGTGGTCAATGATCGCTCTTCGCCGCTTGGTTGGTTGAAAAGGCGCAAGGATGCCTCGGGAGAGCCGATGATTTCAAACATGCAATTTGCCGCCGGCGAGCGGTTGGCGCTGGATTTTGAGTTCGCTGGAATGATGCCGCGTATCACCTCAAGCTGGTCCGATCCGGGGAGCGGCGGGCAAAAGCGCAGCGCGCCGGGGGCGGGGATCGATATATCAGACAACCGGCTGGCCGCCCGGCAAAGAGTACGGGCCGCCATTCATGAGGTCGGCAGTGATCTCTCTGATATTCTGCTCGATATATGCTGTTTTCAACTGGGTCTGTCGGACGCGGAAAAAGCTCGCGGTTGGCCGAGGCGTTCGGGCAAGCTGATCTTGCAAATCGCCCTTGATCGCCTCGCCGCGCATTATGGCATGGGGCAAGCCAAGCGACCGGTGAGCCGACATTCTGCAATCAATCATTGGGGATCAAAGGACTATAAGCCTTTGTAAGCTCTCGCGGCTTCTCGTGCGAAGCGCGATTTGCCGCGAGATCGGTTCACAAAGTTCGATAATTTTCAATTACAGAACCGGACGCATTTCGCCTGGTTTGGGAATGGCAATGCCATCGCCCGTATATTGGTTGAGCTTGTTGCGCAAGGTGCGGATTGATATGCCCAGAATGGTTGCGGCATGGGTGCGATTGCCCAGGCAATGATGCAGGGTATCGATGATGAGATCGCGTTCCACTTCGGCGACGGTCTGGCCAACCAGTGACTGGGTAACCGCCTGCGCGGTTTGCGCGGCTGTTGCGGCGATATGATCTGTTTCATTGGCGGCCGCGTTCATGACGACGGCCCCGTCTGGCGTGCGTATGGCGTCGGCTTCGATCATCGCCCCCGACGATAGCAATATGGCGCGATGCAGGGTGTTTTCCAGCTCTCGCACATTGCCCGGCCAGCTATTGCTGGTCAGCTGTTGGCTGGCTTCTTGTGAAATCTGGCGCTCTGGCAGGCCGTTGGCGGCGGCATATTTCTTGGCGAAATGGTTGGCAAGGGCCAAAATGTCGCCGGGCCGCTCACGCAAGGAAGGAATATTCAGATTGACCACATTGAGACGATAGAACAGATCCTCACGAAAACTGCCATCGCTGACGGCCTTCGCCAGATTGCGGTTGGAGGTGGCAAGAATACGGATATCTACTTTCACTGGAGTGGTGCCGCCGACCCGGTCGATGACCCGCTCTTGAATGGCCCGCAACAGTTTGGCCTGCAGGCGCACGTCCATTTCCGAAATCTCATCGAGCAGCAATGTGCCACCATTGGCCTCTTCAAACTTGCCGATACGTCGCGCCATGGCGCCGGTGAAGGCGCCTTTTTCATGACCAAACAGCTCTGATTCAAGCAGATTTTCGGGGATCGCTGCGCAGTTGATGGAAATAAAGGGTTGGGTGGAGCGCTTGGATTTTTGATGCACAAATCTGGCCATCACTTCCTTGCCCGTTCCTGATTCTCCCGTGATCAATACGCTGGCATCAGAGGCGGCGATCTGAGCTGCCAGATCGATGACGCTTTTCATGCTGGGATCCTGGTAGATCATATCGCATTTATCTGTGGAAACGGCTTCCAGAACCGCGGCGATGAGATCAGGGTCAGGGGGCAGCGGGATGAATTCCAGTGCGCCGCCACGTATGGCATTGACGGCAGCTGTGCTATCGGCATCAACACCGCAAGCGACAAGAGAGACATGAATATGTTCGCTGGCCAGTCGTTGCACCAGATCAGCCACATCAAAGGCCACATCGACCATCAGCAGATCGGCACCATTGCCCGAACGCAGCTCCATCATGGCGCTTTCGATCGAGGGGGCGTGGGATACTTTTGCGCCACGGTCCATGGCCATTTTGGTAGCTGTGGTGAGATTCCCATTCAGGCTGCCAACAATCATCAATCTCATCTAAGGTCTCCAACTACATTTTTGTTAATTTTATCAACGGGTGGTAACGGCAATATGAGGGCTGTGTCAGCCTAGTTGCCGCGAATGATTTCAGTCATGGTGATGCCAAGGCGTTCCTCGACGAGGACGACTTCACCGCGTGCAACAAGGCGGTTATTGACGAGAATATCGACGCTTTCCCCGACTTTTCTGTCCAGCTCAACCACATCGCCCGACGACAGGGCCAGCAGGTCGGTGACTTCGATCTGCGTTCGTCCCAGCACCACCGTGATGTTGACGGGAATGTCGTAAAGGGCTTCCAGACCAGCGGCATCTCCTGATGAAAAAGGCGGCGGCGCTTTAACATCATCGACCGCTGGGCCGTCGGCATCTGCCATTGCATCGCCGAACTCATCAAGCGCCAGTTTCGAGTCCGGGCTTGCCAGCTCCTCAACTCCAGTGGCAGGGTTTGTGATCTCGGTTGTCATTTGATGGTACTCTCAAGTTGATCTGCTGGTTCTGTTTGCGGCGTCTCGGCATTTGAATACAGGCAGGTTTCAATCAATCGTTCGATGTCGGCAAATAATTTATCGGTATTTTGTTCGATACCGCCTTGCGTCCATGTCAGGCGGCAATTGACCCCTTCGATGTCCTGGTCCTCGACCATAACAAGGGAGCTTTGTTGACCATTGCGCTCCATGACGGCCTCAAGGCGTGGTTTCAAGGCGCTGGCCAATGAGGGCGCAACATGCAGGCGCAAGTCTGTTTTATCGGGTAACATGGACAGGCTTTTTTGAAAAAAAGCCTCCACATGTTCTTGCGGGTGCCGGTCCAGTAAACTGCCCGCCAGTTTATTGGCGATGGTCATGGCGAGCAACAAGGATGCGGAGCGAGCCTCACGCAGCTCGGCTTCAATTTCGCTTTGAAAGCTTTCCTTGTTCTGGATCAGCTGATTGATCTTTTTATGCAGCTCGTGGTCCAATGTCTGATCGCTTTCAATCCTGCCAGCTTTGCGGCCTTCTTCAAAACTTTGTGCATTCGCGCGTTGCAGTTGGCTGGCGTGGTCCAGTTTTAATTGCTCCACCTCATCAAAGGAGATGGGAGGAGGGGCTTCTGGGGCGTCCAGCAGCGTATCAAACATGAATTTTGCAGGCGTGCTCATAATGGTTTCACCGGGGTTGCAAGTGCGATTGTCTCAATAGCGGCTCCAGGGTAGAGGCAGCCGCTTGGCTAATTCGATCATTTGTGGTCATCAATAAACCAGCTCATCATCGCCTCCTCCTTTGGAGATGACGATTTCGCCGCGATCCGCGAGCATTTTGGCTGTGTTGATCATCAGGTTCTGGGCCTCATCCACCTCTTTCAGGCGCACAGGTCCCATCACTTCCAGGTCGTCGCGTAGCATGGAGCCGGCGCGCTCGGACATATTGCCAATAAAGAATTCGCGGATATTTTCGGATGTTCCCTTGAGCGCCAGTGTCAGATCGGCTTTCTCGATCTGGCGGAGCAGGGCTTGCACCGAGACATTGTCAAGTTTGGCAAGATCATCGAAAGTGAACATCAGCACCTTGATCTGTTCGGAGGCTTCGCGATCCATCTCGTCGAGTTTGCCAAGGAAGCGGTTCTCGGTCTGGCGGTCGAAATTATTGAAGATTTCAGCCATTAGCTCATGGGAGTTGCGCTGACGGGAGCGGGCCAGATTGCTGATAAATTCAGATCGCAGTGTATCTTCAATTTTTCCCAGAATTTCCCGTTGCACAGGCTCCATCGCCAACATGCGCTGCACCACCTCGATGGCCAGCTCATCAGGCAAATTACCAAGTACACCAGCGGCATGATTGGTCGCAATGCGCGACAAGATCACCGCCACAGTCTGTGGATACTCGTTTTTGAGATAGTTGGTCAGAACCGGAATGCTGACATTGGAGAGGTTTTCCCACATATTGCGACCAGCAGGGCCGCGTATTTCTTCCATGATCAAGGTGAGGCGATCTTCTGGAAGATATTCAGACAACAAGCGTTCCGTGGTTTCATAATTGCCATGGATTGATCCCGAAATTGACATTTGCGAGATGAAATTACTGAAAATATATTCGATCAGCTCGGGGCGGATATTGCCCAGCTGCGCCATGGTTTGCGATATTTCGGCGACCTCGCCATCATCAAGCTTTTTCCAGATCGGCTGACCATATTCGCGGCCCAGTGCCAGCATGAAGATGGCGGATTTTTCGACACCCGACATGGCGTCAAACTCATTGGCTGGATCGTACAGGTCGGTTGATACGGACTGTTCTGCAGAGGCGTTCATTATGCGGCCTCCTCAGTGGCAATGGTTACAGGTACGGCATCAGCATCCATCCACTGGCGAAGCACAGCCACGGAATCGGTTGGACTGCCACTAACAATTGCGCCAATTTCCTGAACCGCTGACGCTTGTATATCGCCGCTTATACGGGCGTTTTTGATAACATCGGCGGTTTCGTTCTTTTGCTCTTCAAGGGCCAGTGTTTCACTGCCTTCCAGCAAAGGCTGGCCATCACCCGTAACGAACACGCGATTGCCGTTTGCATCGGTTGTCAGCACGAGCTGTTCGTCTGCTGGTGCTTCTTCGGGGGTAATGATGCGGCGCACGAGAGGCCGCACGACGAACAGCAGGACAAGGCTGGAGATGATGAATAAAATGGACAGCTCGGCAATATGGAAATAGTCGGCTTTGGCGAGATCGAAAAATCCCCCTTCAGCTTCCTTGATTTCGGGAACGTCTCCCGCTTGCGCAAACCTCAAATTCACAACATGCAGCAAGTCACCTCGGGTCTTGTCAAAGCCCATGGCGCTTTTTACCAGTACGCTGATCTTGTCGAGGACTTTTTGTGTGCGCTCTTTATAGATCGGCTTGCCATCCGCGCCAGCCGTATAGTCGCCATCCACCAGCACGGCGACCGACAGGCGTTTCAACCGGCCACTTTCGAATGTCTGGGTTTTTGTGGTGCGTGAAATTTCGTAATTGACGATTTCTTCGGTTTTCTTGCTACCCTGGGTATCTTTATCACCGCCAGGACCGGCTGCATCTGCTCCTGGCAGTTCCGTGCCAGCCGAAACCCCTTGATTGGCGGCGGTTCGTGATGAATTCGAGCTGTCTTCCCGGTTTTGAGTGGAGCGGACGACGCGGCCATCGGGGTCAAAGCGATCGGAGGTCTGGGTAATGGTGTTGAAGTCAAGTTCAGCTGTCACCCTGATACGGACGCGTTCCTTGCCGACAATGGAGGAAACCATCTCCTCGATCTTCTTGCGCATGCGATTTTCCACACCAAGCGTGCGTTCATCAGCTTTAAGGCCAATCAATCCATTGTCGCCATCGCTGCCACTGGCCAGCAGACGGCCTGTATCATCAACGATCGAAACGCGGGTCGGTTGCAGGCCTTCAATGGCGGAGCCAACCAGATGCTGGATGGCGGCGATCTGCGCGCTATCGAGATTGCCTCTGGTTTTTAGAATGATGGAGGCCGTGGGATTGGCCTTTTCACGAGCGAAAATTTTCCGCTTGGGAATGACCAGATGCACCCTGGCCCGGATAACACGGCGCAAGGAGCGAATGGTACGGGCAAGTTCACCTTCCAGGGCTCTGACGTGATTGATGTTTTGCACAAAGCTGGTGGTGCCAAGGGAGCCGGTCTTGTCAAAGATTTCATAGCCAACAGCGCCGCCGGTTGGCAAGCCTGCGGCAGCCAGATCCATGCGAAGCCGAAGGATGCGTGATTTTGGCGCCAGAATAACAGCGCCGTTTTGACGCACCTCGTGGGGTATGTTCATGCCTTCGAGCTTTTTGATCACTCCCAGGCTGTCATCAAATTCCAGATCTGAAAACAATACGGTCATCGCCGGGGCGTTTAACTGCATCATCAAATAGATGAAAAAGCCTATGAGTCCCGTTGCCACAGCGCCCATTGCCGCTATTCTGGCGGCACCAATGGTTTGTATAAATTGGGTAATTGAGTTCACTTTGGTTCCAATTATTTGTTGTTGGTTTTGTTTTACCTAAACCTGGTCTGCAAAGTCGCTGTACAAGCCCTTTGTAGCGCTGCTTTTAAAGCTGGCTCGATGGCAAGACAGTTTGAAAAGCAGCTCTAGGCAAAATTTACCGCCAAAACGGTAAATAGGGGATTAACAATAGGAAGAAATTGCCGGGCGAAGTCAAAAATTTCACAAGCGTGGAAGGGCGATTGGCCAAGCGGGCGCAGGGGCGCGGGGTGCTTGTTCTGGCAATGGCTGGTCATCAGGAGCGGGGAGGCGCGGCGCGCCAATGCAAAACGGGTGTCTAAGCGCATTCCATGAAGATGAAATACGCAAAGAACACCCGCTTACTGGACAGGAACGCAAAACAAAGCCTGTCCGAATTCAGTTTCAAGGGTCAAGGCCCGCTGATTAAATCGGTGACGATTTGATGAGAGGGCCTTGATCCTTTGATCATGCCGCAAAAAGATAAATCGTTCCTAAAGCAACGATCGTTTTTTTGCGATTTGATCTTACTTTATGGTTGGTCGGGCCCGCAGGTCCTGTATACGCGTGGTGCGCAACCCCTTGACACCATGTGAGCTCAATGTGCGCTGCCAGCTAAGGAACTCCTCAACAGACAAGCGATATCGATCACAGGCATCTTCCAGGGAAAGGAGGCCACCACGTACCGCTGCGACCACTTCGGCCTTGCGACGGGTAACCCAACGACGGGTATTTGCGGGAGGAAGATCCGCTATACTCAAAGGACTGCCATCCGGGCCAATGACAAATTTAGCGCCCGCTCTATATTGTTCGGTCATGTTACTCACTACTAAAAATCAAGACCATTTATACCATCAAGCCAAATCGATGACAGTGTCACGATAAGCCAGGTCCTCAAACAGAGGCGCTCAAAGATATTACTCATTTACGAAGGGGCAGTATAGGCAGGACTGTTTAAAGATCGCGTGAACGCAGACCTTAACAGCTGGGAAAATCTGTGCCGAAACTGTATCGCGTTGATACGATGGGCACAGATTAATGTGCTGTAAATCATAAATCAGTGCAGCAAGGCTCTGATTTGATTGTTAAAAATATGTAGACCGGCCCGTTTTCGCAAAACGGGCAAAAAACCACAAAGACCGCCGGTTGAATATCCGCCAAGCGTGCTTGCGCTAGCTTTGTGTGCGAATTTCGGTGACATCATCGACGTTGAAGCGGGCGCCATTGACGAGCAGAACAGGAATATCGCCACTCATATCGACGCCATCGACGATACCTCTGACCGATACATTGACGGGGATCGGGTTTTCGGCGGCATCTCTGGCTGTGACGGTCAGCTTGTAATTTCCAGGCGCTGCAGTGCTGCCATCAGAGGTCGTACCATCCCATGTGAAGCTGCCGTCTCCAGCGTCCAGGTAGCCAGAGCTGGAAAACACTTCATCGCCATTGGCATCTTTTATGACATAGGTGACATCTTCACTGCCAGAGGGAATATTAAGCCCCCAGTTGGCCGTGCCATTGGCAAGGGTTGTGGTATCGCCCTTGGTGTTGATTTCCTTGCCGACATAGCTGATCACCGAAAGCGACGCATTGGCTGCTGACAGGCCGAGCAGAGCTTCGAGTTTTTGGTTGGATTTCAAAAGCTGTTCGATTTCTGAATACTGGATGAGCTGTTGGGTCATCTCATTGGTATCTAGAGGTTTTGTCGGGTCCTGGTTCTGTAGCTGCGTGGTGAGTAGAGACAAGAACGTATCGAAATTCTCGTCAACCGTCGTGGCTCCTGTTACGGAAGAACTCGACCCGCTGGCAATGGTTTGTCTGGCAGTGGTAATGGCGGCGCTAATATCAACCATGTTGGTTATCCTTGGTTCTATCCTGCGCGGCTCATCGCCTTGTTCAGGATATTTGTCTGATGTTTAAACGTTTACAGCTCTCCCCTTTTTGAAAGGAGGGTGGCTAAATACTAATATCGAGACGGGCATTGGCATCAATCGTTCTGGTGATGACGGGCTCGTCCCCTTGTTCAATAGTTGGTTCGTCTGCGCCAGCTGATCCGTCGCGCTGCTGTTCTCCAGCCTGTCGCTTGTTTTGATTTTCATCTCGCAAGGAGTAGCTTAGCGAGCCGTTGCGACTGTCGAGGCCGGCATTGTTGAGGGCACGCTCAAGCGCGCGCTGGTCCTGACGCAACAGATCAAGTGTTTCTGGTTTTTCCACCGCCAGATGGGTCAAGGTCTGACCATCGCGGCCGATCTCGAGGCGAATATCGATGCGTCCCAGTTCAGGGGGGTCGAGCCGGATCGTAAAGCGCTGATGGCCGGCCCCGGCCTGGGATGCGATATGAACGGCTATATTGTTGAGCGGCACTGGGGGCAGGGCTGGATTGCTGTTGGTTGGAGCAAGCCCAGTGATGCCGCCTGGGCGGGCCAGTTCGCCTGTCGCCGTCATGGAGATGGCCGGAACGAGGCCGTCAGCCGTTTTAGCGCTGGTTTGCGCGCCCTCCATTCCTTGCAGCGAGAAGGCAGCCTGTGCCAGTGGTTTTAGTCTGTCCATCAGTGAGGTAGGCTTGGCCTCGATGGCTGGAGGGGGCGCTTGCCCGGGGGTCGTTGATGTGGTTTGTGGCCGGGGAGCGTCGCGATCAATCTTGGTCGGTGGAGTTGCATCAGATGTCAGAGTGCTTGTTGTCGCAGCCTGTTTTTTGGCAGCCTCGCCATTCACGGCAGCGATTTCACCAGTGGCGGTTTTAGCGGGGCCATTGCCTTGCTGTGCGGCCGCTTTGGCATCCGCCTCGCTTGTTTGGCGAGCCAGTTGGGCTTCATCGGTCAAGGCGCCGCCCTTGGCTGACGCCATTTGATCGCCAGTCGCTTGACCCGCTATCGACTGGCCGAGTGCAGTCGGAGGGCGGGCATTGTCATTGAGAGCCTGCGTCACATCACGCAGTGTTTGGCCATTTGGCGTTGCTGTGCCTTCGCCCACTGCCCCCGCCACAGTCCCTGTTGAGGGCAGGTTAGCAGCATTCATCGTATTAGCCTGGCTTCCATTGTCTTGAGTACCTGCCAGAGCCTGGGCTAGATTTTGCCGATCGGCGAGAGGGCCCAGCGCTTCTTGAAGCTGGTTCGTCGGGGTTGCAGGTTGCGCCAGATTGTCTTGTGCAGCGACCAGCGTTGAGGAAATCGCAGGATTACCCTGTTCGATTTGTCCCATGGTTGCGCTGATATGGGTGCCAAAGCCCGGTGTGGTCTGTCCCTCAATCGAAGGGGGCGCTGGTTTGTCGGTAAGATCCGCCAGTAATTGATCTGGAGTTGCCGGGGCGCCAAGACTATCACCGGTTGGCGCCTGTTGGCCATCGGCAGGCGTGTCATTTGCCGCCAGTGCCAGCAAGGTGGCCGCCGGCAGGCCATCAGCTGATGAGGTAGGGGCAAGAGAGGCTGATGGGTCATTTTGCATTTGTTGTTGATCGCTCAAGGGCGGGCCTTCATTTGTTTGCGCGTCCAGCAAGCTGGCAAAAGAGGGGGCCTCGCTCGATGCTGAAGACCCCGGGCAATTTTTACAACCTGCAGAACCTGCATTTACTGGTGAGGTGCCCGCATTTGTGACTGCGAGCAAATGAGCATTAACCATCTAAATTTACAGCCGACCTTACGGGAACAACTGACCCTTGCTAAATTAACCATAACGCTACATATGAGACAAGATTGCAAAACAAGGGCCAGTTCAAATAAGGCTCTTAACGGGCGTAAATACGTGTGTTAATGCGATTTCAGTGTCGCGGGAGGGTATTATTTGCAGCTCTTGGGTGGGCAGTATTTTCCGCCAGAAAGGCCATATTTGCCGAGGTGGCAGTTGCGGCTGTTTCCTATTTTAACTTTCGCGCCTATATTGTGCCTATGACCCAGATTGATTTTGATATTGCTCTTGATGATGAGCTGCGCGGCGATCTTGAGCTTGCTCGTGCCGCTTTGTGTCTTGATGAACCAGCCGCCTCACAAAGGGTGGTTGTGGCCATGTCGGGGGGCGTTGACAGCTCGGTGACGGCGGTGCTCCTCAAATATTGGGGATATGATGTTGTTGGTATCACCTTGCAGCTTTATGATCACGGCGAAGCGGTCAAAAAGCCCGGGGCCTGTTGCGCCGGTGTTGACATACGTGATGCCCGGGCGATCTGCGCGGCCCACGACATCCCGCACTATGTGCTCGATTATGAAAGCCGTTTTTCCAATGATGTGATGGAGCAGTTCGCTGACAGCTATCTGAAGGGCGAAACGCCGGTACCATGTATCTTGTGCAACAAGGAAATCAAATTCAATCATATGCTGGAAGCAGCGCGCAATCTGGGCGGTGTGGTGATGGCGACGGGGCACTATATCCAAAGCCGTCCAGCGGATGAAACGGGTGCGAGCTGGCAGTTGCATACCGCCATGGATGACAGCAAGGATCAGAGTTATTTCTTGTTTACGACCGCGAAAAGTGAGCTGCAACAGCTGCGTTTTCCGCTGGGCGGATTGCACAAATCATCCGTGCGGCGCTTGGCTCTGGCCTTTGGTCTAAGGGTTGCCGACAAGCCCGACAGCCAGGATATCTGCTTTGTGCCCAACGGTAAATATGGTGATATTATCGAGCGCCTGCGCCCCGGCTCTGTGCGCGCCGGCGATATTGTTCATATTGATGGGCGGGTGCTGGGACGCCATGATGGCATTATCCACTATACCATCGGTCAGCGGCGGGGGCTGAAAGTGGCGGTGGGCGACCCGTTGTTTGTGATCAAGCTGGACGCTCGCAACAATATTGTACAGGTGGGACCGCGCGAGGCGCTGCTGGTCAATCTCATTGCGCTGCGTGATGTCAACTGGCTCGGAGATGTTTCGCTCGATGATTTGCCCCTGGAAGGGCTGGACCTGCGAGTGCGTATTCGCTCCACAAGGATGCCGGCGGCCGCAAAACTGTTTATGGAAAAAGGCCAGCTTCTCGTGACGCTCGATAAAGGGGATTTTGGTGTTTCTCCGGGCCAGGCATGCGTTTTTTACGAGGAAGACAGTCAAGGAACACGTGTTTTGGGCGGCGGCTGGATCGCCAAAACGGCTGTATCGTGAGTCGCAAAATTGTGGAAAAAAGACGGTTTTCCCCGAATAATCAAGTTATGAGCACATTTTCGCGGTAATGCGACATCTATAGCACTTTAAAATAGTGTAAAAATCGAGTATATTGACGATTAGCGGTCTGTCCTGTCCAAAAGCTGACGGTTTTTGACTTGGCGAGGCATGAATAAAGGCAAACGGTGCGATATACTGGCGCTGTAGGGCGGTTGATGACTTTGCGTCTGATATTGTCTGGAACATTTGCAAAGCCATGGATAGGGAGTTGAGAATTGTCTGAATCAAACGGCACATTAAGTGCGTCAACCGTGCGTAAGGCCTATAAATTATGGGCTCCCATTTACGATCAGACTTTCGGTATCATGGTGCGCGCCGGTCGCATGCGGGCGGTCAAGCATATCAATAATTCGCAAGCTGGACGCGTTCTGGAAGTCGGCGTTGGCACTGGTTTGTCGCTGCCTCATTACCGCACGGACCTCGAAGTGACCGGCATTGATCTCTCTCCCAATATGCTGGAAAAAGCGCAAGAGCGCGTGCAGACTAAAAATTTGACCCATATTGATGATCTCTTGATCATGGATGCCTCTGTTCTGGATTTTCCCGATAACAGTTTTGACACAGTGGTCGCCATGTTCGTGATGACCGTGGTGCCAGATCCTGACGCTGTGATGCGCGAGCTGCAACGGGTGTGTGCGCCCGGCGGTGAAGTGCTGCTGGTCAATCATTTTAGCGCCGATGGCGGTGCGCGCGGCTGGATCGAGAAAAAAATGGCGCCGTTCAAATCAACCGGTTTGTGGAACCCCGAATTTCCCGTTGATCGGGTGATGGTCTGTGACGAGCTGGAACTGCGCGAAAGCCATGACGTGCATCCGTTTGGTATGTTCAAATTGCTTAGCTTCACCAAGCGTGACGATGACCGGCTGGCAAATGACAAGAAACGCTCGGCAACACATGCCACCAGACCATATACCCCCTCGACCGCTCAGGCGGGCCTGTAACAGTCCTTGAAGAGGGGGGGGTGGCACTCGTGCTTTGTTGCGCGAGCGCTCGTCCAGAGCAATCATCCGTTTTTGGCGTATCCCCCCCCCAAAGCTTGCAGAACTGCCATAATTTATTTTTATCGGGTTGACAATCAAGCCCCACTTTTCTAATAGGCTATGATCTGTTTTCAGATATGGCGGAGTAGCTCAGTTGGTTAGAGCAGCGGAATCATAATCCGCGTGTCGGGAGTTCAAATCTCTCCTCCGCTACCAGATTTTATCAATAAAAACAACGACTTATGGAAATATTGCCTGAGTCGTTGTTTTTCTTTTTATAGAATAGGTAGCAGAATATCTGGTGCTTAAATGTGGATAAGTGTTCTGCTATGAGCCTTTCATTCTGCTGTATTGGCACGGAATGGGCATTTCGGACAAACGGAACGTCCTGATAAGCGCGGGTGAAAAGGAAAAAAGAACTACTGCAAGTTCTCCCATCAGCAAAAACCTCAAAATCAAATTTGACTTGCCATACATTGTACATACTATGCTAGTATGAAACAAATGAACTGGAGCTCCGAAAAAAACAGTTTTCTGAAAGCTACGCGCTCAGTGTGTTTTGAGGATGTTGTCTCATCCATCGAAGCTGGTGGATTGCTGGATGATATCGAGCATACCAATTGCGAGAAATATCCGCACCAGAGGGTGCTGGTGGTGCTTATAAACGATTATGTCTATTGTGTTCCATATGTTCGCGACGATGAGGGGTTGTTCCTCAAAACCATTTATCCCGGTAGAAAATTCACCGCGACCTACCTAACCGAAAAAGACCATGGCTAAGACACCAATAATAGGCAAATACCTCGATGATGAGGAAAGAGAGCTCATAGAGGCTCTTGAAGCTGATGACGCTCAGTTTGTCAGCCATCTGACGCCGGAGCGCAGAGTAGAGCTCCAGGAGATCGCTCACGCCGCCATGAATGATGAGCGTGAGAAAATCACCCTGCGCATCTCACGCAAGGATTTGATCCGCATTAAATCCAAAGCCATGCAAGAGGGGATGCCCTACCAGTCCCTCATAAACTCAATATTGCACAAGGCTGTGTCGAGCTGAAAAAAGCAGTCTTACGCTTGCGGGGCGTTATAACGAAAACATCAAAATGAATAAGAAAATATCGAAAAATTATCAAGGCAGGTGCATGTGTGACGCCGTGCAGTATGAGGTAAGGGGTGCCCCGATAGTCGTTGCTCCTTGTCATTGCCAAGAATGTCAGAGAGGGAGCGGGGCAGGGCATACAACTGGCGCAATGTTTCCAATCAATGATTTTCATTTCATGGGGCAGGTTTCAGAATATAAATACCAATCTGACAACGGGAATGAGGTGACAAGAGTTTTTTGTTCTACGTGCGGCTGTAAAAGCCGGAGCAATACTGCACCACGGAAGCGGCGGGATTCTCTCGTTGCGGCGGAGTAAAACTGCGCCACCTGATAACGTCTTTGTTTTGATTCGGAAGCGGTCAGAGCGAAGGCGGGGATATGAAAACCGT
>JAJRRW010000093.1 GCA_024279115.1 Alphaproteobacteria bacterium | reverse complement strand
GCCTTTGAAGAACATGTGCGCCCGATCCGCTTTGAGCAAGGCACCATTGAGATTTCGCTCACCGATGAAGCACCGCGCGGGCTTGCCAATGACATCAAGCGTTTGTTGAACAATTCGACGAGGGACAACTGGGTCGTGGTGCTGGGCGATCAGCAAGGTGTTGAAACCTTGTATGAGAAAAAACAGCGCGAGCACCAGAGCGAACTCGAAGAGGTCAAACAGCATCCCCTCGTCAAGGAGGCGCTGAAACAATTTCCCGATGCGCGCATCACTGATATTCGCGCGATTGACAAGAGCACGACAAATAGCAAGGAGGACGGGCAATGAAGGGTTTCATGGATATGATGTCTCAGGCCAAGGATTTACAGGCCAAGATGAGCAAGATGCAGGACGAACTTGCTTTGTTGGAAGTCGAAGGACAGGCAGGGGCCGGACTGGTGCGCGTGACGCTGGATGGCAAGGGGGCCATGAAGGCGATGCAGGTCGATGGCAGCCTTTTGAAACCAGATGAAGCAGAGATATTGGAAGACCTTGTTATCGCCGCTCACAATGATGCCAAAGGCAAACTCGAGCAGGTCACGGCGGAAAAAATGCAGTCGATGGCAGGAGATATGCCGCTGCCTCCTGGCATGAAGCTGTTTTAGGAGATGCCTGGCAAGGCAGTTGGGCGCCTGATTGCCTGCCAGCAGTTGATATTTACCCTTTACGTGGGCGCTATATGGGCCTACACAGGTCTCGCCGACAGCCTTTTGGGAGGCACTGATTTTTGTAGAGGCCTTGGGGCCTGTTGAG
Organism: Alphaproteobacteria bacterium; assembly: GCA_024279115.1. GTDB lineage: Bacteria > Pseudomonadota > Alphaproteobacteria > Rhizobiales > JAKIUO01 > JAKIUO01. The sequence goes on along the minus strand of JAJRRW010000093.1, from coordinate 46,012 downwards.
GACTACGGTTGCCAATGGGACCTGTGTACCACCTGTAATGATCTATCCCGTATATGGACGTGGTGGCTATTGTTCGATTTTGTGCGTTGATCCATCAATAGTGTTTAATTATGACAATGCACGGATTTGATGTGAGAACTGATGAATATTTATGCAGGTAATCTTTCGTACAATACGCAAGATAACGAACTTCACGAAGCATTTGCCGAATTTGGCGAAGTCTCCAGCGCCAAAGTGATCATGGACCGCGACACCGGTCGTTCGAAAGGCTTCGGCTTTGTTGAAATGGCCAATGATGATGATGGCAAAAAAGCCATCGAAGCGCTTGACGGTACTGATCTTGATGGCCGCACCATCAAAGTCAACGAAGCGCGTCCTCGTCCAGATCGTCGTTAATCCGAGCTGATCGAACGAACCGCTTTTGATCTGTATTTTGCAGATCAGGCAAGATACAAGAAACCGCTCTTTACGGGGGTCCCCGTCTCTTTGTGGGGAGCGGCTCTGGAATATTTGTCGCTCAATTTCATTTTCAGCGTTATGATGTCCTGCGTTATGATGACCTTTTGCCAACCGATTTGGTATTGGGCCATACATCAAGACAGGGTTTTCCTTATGGTTCATAAAGTTGCAGGTCCTGAAATAGAGCGACTGATTTCGCTACTGGCGAAATTGCCGGGGCTTGGCCCCCGTTCGGCCAGACGGGCCGCCCTGCATCTCATCAAAAAACGTGAAAGCCTGCTGGAGCCTTTGGCGGCCAGCATGTCAGAAACGGCGCAAAAAATTGAGATCTGCTCGCGTTGCGGCAATGTTGATGTGCTGGAACCCTGCGCCATCTGCCGCGATGAACGCCGCGATCATTCGATGATTGTGGTGGTGGAAGAGGTCGGCGATCTGTGGGCGCTGGAGCGGGCAAAGGTCACCAAAGCGCGCTATCATGTGCTGGGCGGTGTGCGCTCGCCCCTTGATGGCATTGACCCCGAAGACCTCAATCTGAACTCCCTCATTGAACGCGCCAGCACCAACAGCGTCAGCGAAGTTCTGCTCGCCCTCAATGCCACCATTGAGGGGCAAAGCACCTGTCATTACATCATGGAACAACTGGCCCCTTGCAATGTCAAAGTCTCGCAACTGGCCCACGGCGTCCCGGTGGGCGGCGAGCTGGACTATCTCGACGAGGGCACCCTGGCCGCCGCCATCAAGGCCAGAAAAGAAATGTAAAGAGCATGGGTTTTTCCTGTCACCCCCGCTTTTCATTCAAACCGCTTGATCCCCGTGTGGGCGGGGTGCGCAGCTCATTACGACGAGCCCGTGGCGGTTAGATAAAAGAGTGTCCAACCCCTGCTATCGGCGGGACCAGTTTTGTCCGCCACAAATAAGACCGCCCAGCACGCAGCCTTGCACTTGCAGGCGGTTCTTGCCGATCAGACGCATTTTTGAAAGATACCATTGTCCAGCATCGGCATCGAGGATTTGCCCGCCAGAGTAAGAGCGGCCCTTGCGGCGCATGCGCTTGACGATAAGGGTACCAAACAGTTTGCGGTTCACCTTGCGCCCTCCGCCGCCAACCAGCCTGCCGCAATATCTGGTGCCGCAACGGTAAAACTTGATATAACCCCACGAGCCGTTTTTGGCACCGGTCTTCCATGTGCCAAGGATGTCGGCGTGGGCAATGGCAGGGATCGCAAGCGCCAATAATATCGTAGCAATACCCGTGGAGACATGGAGCAAGTATGTTTTCATGGCGTTTCCTTGTTAAGCGGCACGAGCAGTGTAAATGTCGTTCCAGCCTCGGGGCTGCTGGTGTGGTGCAATGATAGTCCCGCAGTTTCAGCCTGTTGACGCACGATTGCAAGGCCTAACCCGAAACCCGGTGACCCCTCTCCCTTTTGCCAGGAGTTGAATAATCCCTTTCCATCGGGGGTTTGTTTTTCAAAATCACCATGGGCGTCGTTGGCAACTTCAAACGCCACATTAGCTCCGTCATCCCTCGCGGTCAGGCTGATTGTACCGTTCTTGGTATGCTTGATCGCATTGGAAACCAAATTTGACAAAATGCGCATCAAGGCAAGGGGCTGTACCTCGATCGTTCGATCCACGGATTTAACATTGAAGCCAAGGGCCTTGCCTTTGGCTTCATCGCGGAACATGCGCTGCAGTGTTTTGGTGATCAGGTCGACCGATACCGGTTCGCTTGCATTGGGCTCAAGGACACGCTGTTGCTCATCATGGACCGGATTTGCAGCGGGCGTGGGCGTCGCGCTATCGGGGCCGTTGCGCTCCCTTGCTTCTTCCATATAGCTGGCGGCCAACTGATCGAGATATTCAAACGCTGCTTTGAGTTGCTCGCGCACTTCTGGTGGCTTGTTCTTGGCCAGCACTGCGATACTGGTGCGTAGCGAGGATATGGGCTGTCGAATATCGTGTGAGGCGGTTGCCATGCGCATGCTTTGCAGGCGCGCGACTTCGCGTGCCGCGCTATAGCGTTTTTCCGCTTCCAGTAGCTCCTTGTTGATGCGTATCTGTTGCATGGCCTGATCCAGCGATTTTTGAATGACCTGTTCGCGATCGGAACGCACCGCAATAATCTGGTGCAGGAATAGGAACGAGAAGGCCATCAGGCACAGGGCCATGACGACCCTGTTGACTGTAACGAGATGGACGTCAAACCCGAACCAGCCAAAAGAGATAAAGACGGCGGCGAATACAGCACACAAAAGAACAAAGCCGATCAGGTAACGAATGAGCCGGTCTGGTCCTCCTTGCAACCGCGTAAACGTAACCAGCGGTATGAAATGCGTGATGCCCGAGGAGGCAGCCACCACGTTGAATAATAAATATGAGGTGTCAAGCGATAGACGAAGGCTGGTCAACCAGATTATCCAGACCAATGCGGCGGCGACGCGCAAGGGGATTTTGAAACGGGTGAAGGGGTGGTCTGGAGTAATGGCGTAAGATGCAAGGGCGACGATGCAACTCACCATCACATAGCCAAATGCCTGAAGTTGGCGCGGTTCAAGCGCCAAGCCTGACCAGACAATGCCGGTGACATTTTGCTCAAGCAGGCCCACATAGGCCAGGCCCATGGCAATAAGGCCCATATAGCCGGACCAAATATAGCGTTTGAGAGCGATCGACACGGCAAGCAGCGCAAAAATCAGGGTGAACAAGCTGGTATAAAACACCGTTGAGCTGACAACCGTTGCATTCAGGTCGCCCAGTTGTGCGCTTCGTTCGGCGAATTCGATCGCAGAGGCGGGACCGCAAGACAAGCCGCTTGCCAGCATGACCGCCATCGCCACCGGGCCGTGGTAACGATGGAAACCTGCCTGCGATAGTTTGCCTGGACCAAACATGCTATCCTACTCCCAACTCGGCTGGAGATATTTTTTTTATGCCATACCATACTGGAAATAAGTTTACTGCGATAATTGCCGATGACCACACGATTGTGCGATCAGGCTTAAGGACCGCGCTGGAAGAGCCGGGCTTTCTTGAGGTCGAGGGAATTGAAGTGGTTGGCGAAGCGGAGAATGGCCTGCAAACCATAGAGCTGGTCAAGACCCTGCGGCCTGATCTGTTGCTGCTTGACATATCCATGCCGTTCGCCTCGGGTGCCGAAATTTTACTGGATATCCAGCGTTGGAGCCCCGATACCAAGATTGTGGTGTTGACGGCGGTGACGTCAAGCGGCCTGTTGGCCGGTCTGGTTGAAGCGGGGGTCGAGGGCCTGTTTTCCAAAGCCTCTGACAGTACGGAGCTGTTTGAAAAACTGCCCTTGATCCTTCGTGGCAGCAAGCATGTTGAAACAAAAATACTTGCGCTCCTGGAGCAGGTTCCCCCATTGCCCGAGCTGACACCAAGAGAGCGCCAAACGCTCAATATACTTGTGGCGGGGAAAACCAACGTCGAAATTGCGGATCTGATGGGCATCAGCCCCAAGACAGCTGAAAAACACCGGGCCAGCCTGATGGCAAAACTGCAGGTCCGCTCGCTGGTTGAGTTGATGTCCAAGGCATTGAGAGAAAATCTCATCGAGCAACAAAAGCTCCTATAGTCAATAAACGCCATCGTGTCATTCCTCGTGTAAATCATTATCGCAATATGAATGTAGGATGAAGTGCCCCGCTGCGGAATGGGGGTTTCCCCCCATATGATCCCACACGTGCTTTGCGTATCTTTTTCTCAACGGCAACAAAATTGTCACCCGGCAATCATCGTTGCACAGCATGAAAAGGATCATTAAAATGCCGAAACATACACAATCAACCAGAAAGAAAATATGTGATGCAGAGCAGTTCTTTTGTGCAGGCGGCGCGCACCTAAAACAACTTGTCCTTGCCGCCATCTTCGTTGCAGCGGTTCTCACGACAGGGACCGCGCAAGCGGTGATGATGGCACCAAACCAGATCACAACAAAAAGCGCGCCGTTGGCAATGTTTGAGCATGGGCTTGTTCAACGGGTTCATTCCCGCAGCTATCGTCACCGTCACCATAACAACAACCCTGGCGTAGGCAATGGCCACAAAAAGCCTGGTTCTACGGCCTGGAGGAAGCAATGCTCCATAATTTGGAAAAGACGAAAAGCCTACCGCGGAAAAATGCAACTCCCTTGGTGGTATGGTGAAAAATGCGTCTCCCAGTACGGATTTCCAACGATTGCGCAAGGCAATCCAATGCCCCCTCAAATTCCCCGGCGGTGCAAAAGATTTTGGGAACGGCACGCTATTGCGCAAACTCAAAAAACGTTCAGGATGTTACAAAAATGTGTGAGAATTTTCGCGAACAGACCGTGATAGGCGCAATTAGTACAGTTCATGGTCATCCGGGATGGCGAGGGGGGGGGATCTCTCCCCATGGTCATCCTTGAAAATATGCGGCCACATTGTTTGTTCAGGGCCATGAATTCGTCCCGCATATTTATCGAGGATCCACTCCTGGCGATCTGTCGAGGTGCCGCTTAAACCCCTTCGTGCAATGGCCGCCAGTCAGTGAAGCGGTGCTTAAGGCGGACGGGGTCTTCTTATCAATAAAAACTGTCCCAAAGTGATTCGTTTTGCGACGAATTACCCGCAATATTTTCGCGAACCAGTTGTTTTTTTGCCAGCACCCAAAGCAAACACTTTTAAATGTTTACATTCGAATAGTTCTGGAAAAACGTCTATATTGCAAATAGTTAAGTTGCGTAGATGCATCGTATAGGTGGGTAAATTCACTGTGGTTATTGCACCTTCTTCCCCTCCAAAAGTAAACGATGTGTAAACCTCAATTTATCGGTTTATTCACCCTTTTTGTTTATAAATTTGCTCAAGTAGTTCGTATGTTCGGAGCTGCTGAGTACAGCGTATTGGAGCGTTCGGTCTTACTCCTTGTATTGCATTTTTTAAAAGACATGAAGGCAACCAGTCAGCGTCAGAAATGGCTTTGACGATGTAGTTCCAATGCGAGTTAACGCAATTTAAGGAGAGTGTAAAATGGTTATTCGGAGTACAATTGCTGGCGTCGCCGGTATAATGATGATGGTTGCCGCTGGTGCCAACCCTGCTGCCGCTCAAGGAGCATGTCCGGTGGGTTGTGATGGAGCAACAAACTGGAATGGTTTGTGGCTCGGTGCCGGTATTGGGGTGAATGCCGATATGATCGGTCATAAATACAATACAACGACTGTTGCTGACCCTACCACTATTACAGGTACAGGCACTGACGATAGTCGTGGCGGAGATGGCCTGTTTGGAACCATTGGTGTGGGCTATGACTGGCAGGTTCGTGAGCGCTTTGTACTTGGTGCCTTTACGGATTTTGATTTTGGTGGTTCCGACCACGAAGAAAAAGATTTCTTTGGTACTGCTGGTCCCTATGGCTGGGATATGCAGCGCAACAGCACATGGACTATTGGTGCTCGTGTTGGCTTGCTGACATCAAACACCTAAATGCTTTATGGTCTTGTTGGCTATTCGCGCACCAGTGCCGATATTGCCGTTACTGAAAATAATGGCACCGGGCTTCCAGGTGGTTCATTCAAGATCTCCAGAGAAATTGATTTCAGCGGCCTCGTTCTTGGTGCTGGTCTCGAGCAGGATATTGGCAACGGCTTCTCGCTCAAAGGTGAATATCGCTATACCAATTATGGGGCAGAAAGCTTCGGCGCTGCTGTCGTTAATCTGGCAGGTAACGTTTTGGAAAATGATACTTTTGATCTCGATAGCCATTCTATACGTCTGACACTGGCCTATAAATTTGCCCGTGGCGGAGATGCAATCGAAGAAGTATCTTACAAAGATATTCCCCCTGCTCCAACCTATTCAGCTCCTTACAAGTAGGGCGCTGCGAGGTTGGCAATACGCAAATCTTTTCAAGTTCCATGTGCAAGGCACAAAGAATGAGAGCTTCGCGAAAAGAGGGTTAGAAATTACAAAATGTCCCCCCGCAAAGCGGGGGGACATTTTTGTGTTGGTAGAGCGTTGCCTCTAGAAATCTAGGGTCTTTCCGTTTTAGGTTGACAAATGAAAGCCCCTAGCTCTTTGTTTTATCGTGCTTCTTATCGGAAAACCGGTACCCACTTTTCTCGGAAGCACTCTATACTATTCTTACGCTTCCCGGGCTTGCCCCGGGATCCAGGGGCAATACGGCGCGAACTATCGTCTCCAATACTCTTGACCCCGGCTCGGCGTTTGCTCGCTTCCGCTCCCAAGCTTGTCCGGGGAGCGAATGGAGCCGTCTATATGTTTTAGTAACCTGAATAATGGATAAGGAATATCTCCGACTTTAAATAATACACGTTGATTTATCGTTATACATCAGTGTCATCCCCGCGCAGGCGGGGATCCATACTCCCTGACTTGGCAATTTGGAACGGGAGTCTGTTGATGGATTTGTACGTGAAAATGACAGGTCTGGGGTTATGGTTCCCCGCCTGCGCGGGGATGACATAAATTTATTGTTGTAAAACAATGATTAATACTTTTGCTTATCCATTGTTCGGGTTTAGTAGCTAGACCACTAAACCGTGCTTTGGTTTCCATGGGTCACTACTCATTGACCGCCGGTTCCTCTGTGTGTGTGGGTCGCGTCGGGGATTGGGTCTTTTTTGCCTTCCCATATTGGGCACTGATATGGCGGGTCATGATCTGCAAGGGATATTGCACAGACTGGTCACGTTTGCTGTTTCTGTATCCCTTGGATTCGTAGCCAAGTTTTGTGAAGAAGGGGCGCGAATTCAAGTCCGACAGGGCGGAGATCCAGCGAAAGCCACTATCATAGGATGCTTGTTCGCAACTTTCGATGAGTGCGGTGGCAATGCCGCCATTGGCAAATGCTGGATGCAGGTAAAGGGCCGAGATGACAGCTGTTTGCGGATGCTCGTTAGAGGGCCGCCAGGAGGCCGCACCGACGAGAAAGCCGTTGATCTTGGCAAGCAGGACACTCTCGCTCATAAGAGCGATTGTATAGTCAGGCTGATCAATCTATGCGAGCTTGGCGGCGACCTCGGCAAGGCTGTAAAAACGCCATCCTGTCGCGTTAATCGTCATTTTATGCAAGTCACGTAAATCCGAGTAGTCTTCAGGAGTACAAGGTACTATTGAAGTAAGTTTCATGAGATCGAATTTTGATACAAATAGTTCAGACATTTAATTATCCCCACGATAATACAATAATGAACCCCCCAAGATCAGGAGATCAATCACTTGCGGCGGGCACAAGACGATGATTTGTCCGCAATGTGTTCGAGGGAGTTTTTGCACAGGAAAAGCGATCATACATACGCGATGCCAGCGCACTGTGCTGTCTTGATGCTCAAATCAAAAAACAGTCGGTGACTTTGGCGAAGGCTGGGATTAGCGGATGAGGTCGTCGATGGTTTTGGCTTTGTCGAACTGGGAGTGGGCTTTTTTGACTTTTTGGTTCGCGGGTTTTTGGCCAGGGGCAGCGGTACTGCTGGCCTGTTTTTCCGGGTCATTATGGGCGTCAATATCAGCTTGCGAAAACTCGGTCTGTTTGCACGAGCAGCCCTTGATATATTCTTTGCGATAGCGCCAGGCATTTTCGATGCTGTCATAGGGACGGCCATCGGGTGAAATCATCTGCTCGACTTCGCCGCCCGGGTTTTGGTAGACGTAAAGTTCAGCCGGGGCTGCGCAATTATTCTGGCACTTATCAAAATCCTTGGGAAAGCTGCTGGGGAGGGTCGAAAAGCTGACAGGGAAATAGAAGCCATCGCAAAGGCGCACGCACATCGTGCGATAGGTTGCATAGGGCTGGATGGTACTTGAGAAGCCGTTATCGCGTGGACGGCGGCGCGGGCGGTTGGAGCCACCAAACAGTTCACCAAGACTGTCTTCGATCCAGTTTCCGGTCCCTCTGCGAGCTTCATAGCGATATTGCTCACCGCAGCCATTGCGGGCCAGCTCATCAATCAGGCGGGCGCGGCGATCTCCTCCTTGGCGCGAGTCCTTGAGGGATCTGCGTTCGTCGCGCAATCTTGTCAGATCACGTTTGGCGGTGCGGATTTTGCGATCAATGGCATGACACTTCTTGGTGCGTCGCAAGGAGCGGCCGAAAATGAACATGTTTTCGTAACAGTCCATGCGGTCGGCCTTGTTTTGCAACAAGTTGAACAGAGCGTCTTTTTTGCGGATTTTTTTATTGAGTTTGGGAAGAATATCGTTGGATTGGCGTCCTCGCACCCAGTCGCTGGCCAGTTTGCGTTCAAGCTCCCGGCAATAATTGCTTTGCGTTCGATAGCGCCCGTCCTGGCGGTCTGTTGAAAACCTCTGGGCCTTGGCGTCCATGTTGCCAGCAAGCGGGTTGAAAGGCGTTTGGCCAGTCAAAATCAATGCGCAAAGCGCAGTGGTCAAAAAGATAACGGTGGCCGCGTGTTCCATATACAGGCCTTTGCGCTAGGCGATTAATGATTCCTGCCGGTGAACTCGTTGCAAGTCTACGTTGTTTCGCACTGACGTGACAACATATTGGGAGAATAATTCGACTTTGCGGCGCTAAAAAGACTGAAAAAGCCCTGGAGCGGCGGCGACGGGTAAGGACTAACTGATTAGAAGTCCTTACCCATCCCCGATACATGACAGGAGCGAACTGGGGGGGTACAGGTATGCTCGCTTCCATGTCTTGCATGGGTACTCAATATGGGAAGAGCGACGCTGGGAACTTGTTGCCCTCCTTGATCAATATTGTGGCAAGCATTCCTCCTTGTGCCAACCATCACTTCATTATCACGTGCGCTCAATTCCCCTCATTTTTTATGCATTTGGGAGAAATTGGAAAGGATGATAGACACTGGAGAGGGGCAGTGGCGCAATTTGTGCGGTCGGTATTTTTGATCACACAATCAAGAAGAGTTTAGGGGGAGCATGTCCAAGGACACAGATCTTATCGTTGCGCGCATCCGCGACGAAATCGCTCGCAAGGGCTGGTCGCAAACCAGGCTTGCCGAAAAAGCACTACTGGGAGATGCGACGATTTTCCGGTTCTTTCGCGGTGACTATACCATCAAAACCCTGCGACGCATCGAGCAGGCGCTGGGCATTGATATTGAAGAAGAAAAATCGCGCACCGAAGAAAACAACATGATCGCCGATATCCGCTATGGCGGCTATCACAAGCAGCTATATGACTATTATGAAGGCGACTATATCTGTCTGCGTCCAGCCTTTGTCGATCCCGAGCGATATATGATTTATCAAATGCAAATATACTGGTCGGATGTGGGGCCTGGCCTGATGTTTCGTGACAAGAATCCCGGCTATGAGCAGGGGGGGCAGATCATGGTGCCAATCGGCACGCCATTTCTGCATTTTTTAACCCTGTCAGGTGGCTCAGCGCGCTTGATGACCATGTATCATATGGTGCGCGGCAAAAACGTTATGCGCGGCCTCTCGCTGACCATTTCCAGTCAGCACAAGGGCACCGATTTGCATCCCGCCGCAACGCCTATATTGTTCCACCGATTAACCGATGAGTATGCGCAATGGCGCGATCTGACCGGGCTGGTGCGCCGCGATCATGAGGTGGTGGCGGAACTGCATGCGCACTTCATTGAAATGGGTCATGACCCCATGCTGCTGTTCAATAAATAAGATCGTGCCTTGGGTCATAAACTCATAGACCAAAAACTCAGGGATCATACAGTCAGGGGCGATTTTCGGGCGTGAAATTATGATCTAAACCGAGCAGCTGCCACCACCCAATACGCAAAATTTTGCGCAATAGGGATGGCACAGTTTGACGGCACCATTTGCGAACATACCGCCATCTGCTTTGGCCGCGTCGTGCAGCTTGTGCCCCATATCGAAGGCCTCGTCATAAGCGATCAGTGTGCAGGGGACAATCTGCGCCCTGGGCGAGCCGCGCCGCTTGATGACCATCCGGCTGGTGGCGCACATCATGGCATCTGGACGCACATTGAGAATATCCCAGCAGGCCGTGGTAATTTCGGGCACATCGGGTTTGTCATCCATTTCGGGAAACAGGATCAGTTGCTCGCGGTTTTGCGCATCAATAGACCAGTCGCGGGCCTTGATCAGCTGGCTATAGCCAAGGCGCTCCTTGTCTTCTTGTTCATTCCACATGGTACGCCCGGCGATATTGAGGGAAAAACGGTGCTCGGACAACCAGTCAATGCCGATGATTGCTTTGTCAAAACTGCCTTCGCCGCGCTCCAGGTCATGGAGCTTTTTTGTGTAATGGTCGAGGGAGATGCGCAGGGTCATTTGCTTGCCAAACCGGGCCTGCAAATCAAGTAGCGCTTTTTTGACCTTCTTGCGCTGCAGGGGTTTCATGGCATTGGTGAGCACAAGGACCTTGAAGCCGCGCTCCAGCGTATCGTTGAGCATTGTAAGGAATTGCGGGTTCATGAAGGGTTCGCCGCCCGTAAAACCAATTTCGGTCGTGCCGAGTTTGTCGTGCTCGATTTCATCGAGAAACGCGGCGACTTCGGGGGCGCTGATATAGGAGAGCCGGTCATTGGTTGGGCTTGATTGAATATAGCAGTTCACGCACTCAATATTGCACAAGGTGCCGGTATTGAACCACAAGGTATCCAATTGGTTCAGCGGTACCTGGGCGCGGATCTCCCCCTTGGCGGTGCAGTCAGGGGCGCTGAATTTTTCGATGCCCAAAGGAGCGCCGGGGGCAGGCTCTTTCTCAAATCTATTCATATTGGTAAGCGGATCTCCTGATGGTGCCGCGTAAGTTTCAATCTTGAACTATATCATAAAGTATGAGGCAAGTTTGTCACTTTTTGGTTATGTCAGCCATTCGATCAACAACAGCGCTTTCTTTCGTGCTATGTCACTCTGGCGATCGTTTTGATGGAAGGATATCCCGTGCAGCTCTATATTTCTCCCACCTCGCCCTATGCCCGTAAAACCTGGATGATGATGCTTGAAAAAGGCCTGGCCGAGGAGGTCGAAATCATCGCCGTTAATCCGTGGCAGAGCCCACCCGAGCTGACGAGCAAAAATCCCCTTAGTCAGGTGCCGGTGCTGGCGATCAGCCCTGATCAATGCCTCTATGACAGCCGGGTCATCTGTACCTATCTGGATGGTTTGAGAAGGGAGCCAGCGCTTATTCCGCCAAACGGCATGGAAAGAGTAGTCATATTGCGCAGGGAAGCGTTGGCCGATGGTATGTCAGACGTGGCGGTTGCCACCTTTTTCGCTCGCAAGGATAATGGCGATAATCCAGATACACCGGCCATAAAGCGCCAGCTCGGCAAGATTGAAGCGGCGCTCAAGGTGATGGAGAGTGAGGTGCCCTTGTTCGATGGCCAGCTCGATCTGGGGACGATTGCTTATGGGGCCTCGCTTGCCTATCTCGATCTGCGCTATGGCGCGTTGCAATGGCGGGACAAAGCCCCAGCGCTTGCCACATGGTTTGCGACAATTGCGCAGCGCCCCGCCATGGTGACCACGGCACCACCGGCTTAGTTCCTGACCTAAATGGAGGGCGTCACTTCATAGGCGCGATTGCAAAATTCGCAGGTGATGTGGACCTTGCCATCGTCCTTGATCATGTCTTTTCGCTCGCCTCTGGTGAAGCCGGCCAGCATGTTTTCAACCCCTTTGAGGGAGCAGCTACAGGCCGCTTTCATGTCGAGGGCATCGTAGATGCGCACGCCGTCTTCATGATAGAGGCGGTACAAAAGATCGCCTGAAGATAACACCGGGTCGAGCAGCTCATGATCCTTGATGCTTTGCGAGAGGATATGCGTGTGGTTCCAGCTTTCTTCATCATCGAATATGTCGGACAAGGGAGCAGGGTCTGCAAGTTCCGATGCTTTGTGACCGCCAACCGATGTCAATTTCTGGATCATCAAAGCGCCGCCCCGCCACTGCCAGCCTTGCGATTGATGGTCGGATTTTGCGGCCATTGCATCAAAATGCCGAGCCATGGCCAGATGTATGAAGGTGGGGAGCTGTTCGGATTGCTGAAAATATTGATTGGCGGCCCCTGACAGGCCGATATTTGGTCCTTCATCATCAAGAGAGACAATCCCTTGATAGCGGTCTGTATCCGATCCGCGATCAATCGTCATGGCCAGATGCCCCTTGCCAAGCAGCCTGGCTTCGAGTTCATGCTGGCCCAGATCATTGAGCTTTTGTTCGTTAAAACGGGCATAGCCGCGCAGGTGCCCCGGGTGCACATAGTCGGCAACAATCAAATTGATGGCGCCATCAGACTGGGTTTGCAAAATGAAACGCTCTTTTGGGGAGGAGTCGGGGGCGCTTGGCTGCATGGTTTGGCGATCCTTGACCATGGAGCCAAACATCGCAACCAGTAGCAGCGCTTGTCCCAGCACCTGCGAAACCTGGTCCGGATAGGCGTGGCGTGTGAGAATTTCATCAATGGCGGGGCCAAGGCGCACCAGCCGCCCGCTGACCTCCAGATGTTCAATCGAAAATGGCAGGACGTGATCATCATCGTGCAGGCTTGTTTGCGTGGCGCTCATCTTGTTCGACCTATACAAGCTGCAAGCACCAGGCAAGCACCGCTTTTTGCGCATGCAGCCTGTTTTCTGCTTCATCAAACACCACTGATTGCGGGCCATCAATGATGTCGGTTGTCACTTCTTCCTCGCGGTGGGCCGGCAGACAATGCATGAAAATGGCGTTCTTGCTGGCTTTTTTCATGAGGGCCGCGTTGACCTGATAGGGGGCCAGCAGTTTCTTGCGCCGCTCTTCATCCTCGTCGCCCATGGACACCCAGGTGTCGGTGACAACGCAATCACTGTGCGCAACGGCTTCACCGGGATCGCTGGTCAAGATGATAGTGCCACCACTATTGTTAATATCTTCAAGCTGTTGCCCTGTTGGCGAAAGGTCCTTGGGGCAGGCGAGCTTGAGGGTGAAATCAAACTGCCTGGCAGCATGGATCCAGGAGGTCGCCATATTATTACCGTCACCAACCCAGGACACTGTGCGGCCTTTGATGGGGCCAAGATATTCCTCAAAGGTCATGATGTCAGCAAGGACCTGGCAAGGATGCGAAAAGTCGGTCAGGCCGTTGATCACCGGGATGCTGGCATGGCGGGCCAGTTCTTCAAGGTCATGATGGGAATTGGAGCGGATCATCACAATATCGACGAAGCGCGACAGGATTTTCGCCGTGTCAGCGATGCTTTCGCCGCGTCCCAGCTGCATGTCATTGGCATTCAAAATGGTTGTTTCGCCGCCGAGTTGACGCATCGCCATATCAAAAGACAGCCTTGTGCGGGTTGATGGTTTCTCGAAAATCATCGCCAGAACGGTCAAGTCACCATGTAAAGAGAGATGGTCGGGCAAATGCTGGCGATCCATCTTTTTCATCGTGTGGGCGAGGTTGATGATTTTGCGAAGCTCAGTGGCCGGGGTCTCATGAATATCGAGAAAATGCCGTGGAGTGGTTTTTGATGTATGGTTTGATATATTCATATTGCTTGTCTTTCAGAACGTTTGCCATTTAGGTCTGGCCTGATCTGTCTTTTAATCGGAATGCGTGAGGAGGGGAGCTAGCTGCTTCGCCTTTTTCGGTATTTGCTTAAAGCATGCTCAAGAGCCTCGATCGCTTCGTCAATTTGCGAGCGTGATGTGTTGAGCGGCGGCAATAAACGCAGGACATTTTGCGCCGCCGGGACGCTTAAAACATGTTCATCGGCGAGGCATTTGATGATTTGTGCGGGAGGCTCTTTAAACTGGATGCCCAGCAACAGACCTTTGCCGCGAATATCCTCAATCAGGTCATCATTGCCATCTTTGAGAGCGGCCAGTTTTTGCAAGGCATAAAGACCCATGTCAGCAACATCTTCGACAAAGCCGTCCTCAAGCATCACATCAAGCACGGCATTGCCGACCGCCATGGCCAAAGGATTGCCGCCAAAGGTCGAGCCATGAGAGCCATGGATCATGCCGCTGGAAGCCTCGCTGGTTGCCAGGCACGCGGCAAGCGGAAAGCCGCCACCAATGCCTTTGGCAAGGGCCATTATGTCAGGTTCGATGCCAGCCCATTGATAGGCAAACAATTTACCGGTGCGTCCCATGCCGGTTTGCACCTCGTCAAAAATCAGCAGAATATTGTGCTCGTCACACAAGGTGCGCAGGCCTTGCAAGAAGGAGGGCGACAGAACATTGACGCCGCCTTCACCTTGTACGGGTTCCACAATAATACCCGCAGTCGCTGGACTGATGGTGTCGCGCACGAGATCAAGATCCCCTGCAACAATCTGGTCAAAACCCTCCATATTGGGAGCAAAGCCGTCCAGATGCTGTTGCTTGCCGCCAGCAGCGATGGTCGCCAGGGTACGTCCGTGCAAGGCCCCCGAGAAGGTAATCAGCCGGTTGCGTTCGGGGACGCCGTTGTGGGCATGATAGCGGCGCGCGGTTTTTATAGAGGTTTCCATCGCCTCGGCGCCCGAATTATTGAAAAACACCCTTTGCGCAAAGCTCACCTCACACAAGCGCTGGGCCAGTTTTTCCTGACCTGGAATGGCAAACAGATTTGAAACATGCCAAAGCTTGCTGGCCTGCTCGGTCAGGGCCTCCACCAGCTTTGGATGAGCATGGCCAAGGGAGTTGACGGCGACACCGGCGGCAAAATCCAGATAGCGCGTGCCATCTTGTGTGAATAAATAACTGCCCTTGCCATGATCAAAGGCAAGGGACGGGTGGCCATAGGTTGAAAAAAGTGACGATTTTTTTGTCCCGTTCATACCTGTTGTCCAATCCCAAAACCAAATAGATATACATGCTCGCTTCGCAGAGAAAATTATCCCCAGTTTTTCCTGTTCACACTATTCGTCCAGAAGTTTTGTCTCCTGAAAACTAAAACGCCGCCATCATGCTGGTTTTAACAAGCACTGGAGGCAGCGAAAGGATGGTACTTTAGACATATATATTGGCAAGTCAACCATGAGTTCTCGCACCGTAGCTCCCGCAGCTCTCACAGTGTCAGGACAAACGAGCCAATTTCATGTCTTTACCGATATGGCTCTAAAATATCACAGGTTAAGAATTAGTAAACAAGCCCTCTTGGACATGGGGTGCCAATCGTGCCATTGTGACCTCCTAGACGTTCGAGTAAACATTAGAATAAATGTTCCGGGGCTCCTCGTTTTTGAGTGTCTGCCTCACGAGTACCATCAGTTCAAGTAACCGCTTATATTTTGATTTGCATCAGGTTTTTCCAATGGAACGCCCTGTAGATTGCGATATTTGGGTGTTTGGTTCGTTGTACAGGTTGCAAGTTTTTATTGAGTTTTGCGGATGGTGGTCCAACATCATTCCTGCTCATGAGTATGTAGCCAATAAAATCATAATAATAGTGTGGAGCAAGGGGAAACACGGTCCCCACGCCTGGGAAACCTGTGCCTGAACGACCTTCAAAAAGGATCGTTATGAGCGCGGTGGGTGTGGACGATATGTGTCATCCGATCAGATTTCGGGCATTTTTATAACGTGGTCGTATATTGACGTTGCTGGATATTCTAGCTGCGGCCAATGCCCAGCCAGTGCCTCTCCCCGACGGCTCATAAAGGCCGTGGGAGTTGACCATGATCGGACACTTTGCCTCAACAATTTTGGGAACTTGATGAGGAGGCATTCGCATGGCCTGGACTGACGAGCGTGTGGAGCTATTGAAGAAATTATGGGCCGAGGGCTTGAGTGCCCGGCAGATTGCTGACCAATTGGGCGGCGTGACGCGCAATGCGGTGATCGGCAAGGTCCACAGGTTGGGCCTGTCGGGGCGGGCCACAACATCGCGTGCCAAAACCATGCGGCCTCGCAAGAAGCGCGTGGATGGGGGCGTCAAAACCTCGATTGGGGCGACCCCGCAAACCGCCAGAGCGGCTGTCAGCGCCAAAGCGGCCAGTCCGCATCAATCACCCGGCCTCGAAAACTTCCCGACCGCCATGATTACGCCCATTGATGAGCTGGTGATCCCGCTGGCCGACCGGGTGACGATGGCAACCTTGAAGGAAAAACATTGCAAATGGCCCCTTGGAGATCCCTCCGAAGAGGATTTTCACTATTGCGGACATGATCGCCATGGGGACGGGGTTTATTGCGAATTTCATACCGCAAAGGCCTATCAGCCCGCCCGTCGTACGGCTCGCAAAAAAGCTCAAAAGCAACTCGCCTCCTATCGCTAGGATTTGACCAGATCAGGTTGCTGTGACTGTTTGACGAGATATGACTGCCAAATGTGTGTTTTGGTGGGGGCAAGGCTGGAAGCGAACAAAGTTCGCTTCCAGCCTTTTTTATTGCTAGAAATGAGGATGTATTTTTATGCCATTTAGGAGAGGGGCCAAAATGGATTGGGATCGGCTAAGAATATTCCGGGTGGTGGCAGAGGCGGGGAGCTTCACCAAGGGAGGCGATGAGCTGGAGATGAGCCAGCCTGCCGTTTCACGTCAGATTGCGGCGCTTGAAGAAGAGCTTGGGGTGATCTTGTTTCGTCGTCATGCGCGCGGGCTGGCGCTCACCTAGCAGGGGGATGATTTACATCGCGCGGCGCAGGATATGTATGCGCGCCTTGAAACGGCGCGGACCAGATTGATCGATTCAACCGAAAAACCGTTTGGCGATCTGCGGGTGACCACCACGGTTGGGCTTGGATCGGCATGGTTGACCCCAAGGCTGGGCGATTTTATCGAGCTTTATCCCGACATTAATCTGCAATTATTGTTGAACGATGATGAGCTGGATTTAAGCGCTCGTGAAGCCGATGTAGCGTTGTGGCTGCGCGAGCCAACGCAAGGCGATCTTATTCGCAAGCGCCTGTTCACGGTACATTTTCATATTTATGCCTCGCTTGGCTATGTGCAGCAGCATGGAGCGCCGCAATCCATTGACGAATTGGATGAGCATCGCATCATTACTTATGCGGGGGCACCGACGCCTATCCGCCAGTTGGACTGGCTGATGGGGGCGGGCCTGGAGGGGAAAGATCGGCGCAAAGCCAATCTGGGCATCAATAATTTGCAGGCCTTGCGTCTGGCAGTGCGCTCGGGGGTGGGAATAGCGGTTCTGCCTGACTATATGGTCAGCGAAGATGATCTGACGGTGCCTTTGCTTGAGCAGGTCGATGTGCCCGATATGGTGAGCTATTTTGTCTATCCCGAAGACCTGCGAAACTCCAAGCGCGTCATGGTTTTTCGCGACTTTTTATTCAACAAAGCCCGGCAATGGCGTTTTTAGAGTGGGACGCTTTTAGAAGTGGTGCGCTTCTAGGATTGCGGCCAGCGAGAAGCTACGTCGTTTCCCGGGCTTGCCCCGGGACCCAGAGTAACAGAAAATGAGCTTTTGGGGAGGGTGATTGCGCGCCCCCTTGACCCTTTTGCCCCCCTTGATCCCGGGATCGGCGCTTTGCTTGACCGGGAAGCATCAGGTTTTGTCTATCGGTTTTACTGACGTATCATCAATCACCGTTGCCGCGATGGTTTTGGGCGGATTGAGCTGTTCTGGTGTCAGGGTCTGCGGGTCAATAACCTCGATATTCGGCTCTTTTCCCTCGGGCATGCCCTCACTATAGGCTTCATTGTTCAAGACCAGCAGTAAGGGGGTGAGGCCGTCTGTGTCGACCAGCTTGTAGATCTCGATATCATTGCGCGCCCATTCGCTCCATTCGGCAATTTCCAGCATGCGTTCGGCTTTTGAGAACAGGCCGTGATTGCGGATGATATTTCGATCGGTATGGCGCTCGGGATTTTTGGTGTTGGCGCCAAATTTTTTGAGATGCTGTTTGCGGATATCGGTCAAATCCGTGGTGCTGACCAGCGTTTCCTCGGCTTTGAGCTGCTCGAGTTCCTCGGGTGTTGGCCAGCGAACGAGATCAAGATCCGTCAAAACGCCCGCCAGCTGGTTCATGGCGATGGCTTTTTGGGCCTCTTCGTCGTCACCCGGATCAGCGCTGTACAAATTGGGAATGATAAAATAGGAGGCGTGTTTGTGGTGGATGAAATGCATGCGCACCCATTCAAAGCTGGCGCTTTGAGCGCGGTCAATGACGGTTTTGACGGCGCTTGAAATATGCCGGACAACGGTTTCCGTTGGCAGATGCAGGCGAGCATGGGCGTCCGACAGGGCATCATAGCGCTGCGGGGCGGAAGCTGGAGGGTTGAGCACCATCAAGGCGAACAATCCAAGATCAATGCCAAGGGTCGCCAGTAAAGCGATGAGATCACGTCCAGTGAGCGGATTGCCTTCTATCCCGTCTTTGTCATCTGAGCTTAACAGGCCGCCAACACTGGTGATGAACTGGCCGATATTGGCCCACAGGTTTTTGACCGCATTGGCGACGCCAGCCGGCCCTTCGTTGAAGGCGGCTTCTCGCAGGTTGAGAACAGCAGGTCGCTCGGCCTGATCGGCCGCACTGCGCAAGCGCTGGGCAAGTGTTGGATCATAGCAGGAAAAACTGGCTTCGCCCGGGGCCGTTGAAACGCTTTGGGACAAGGCACGCATTTCGCTTGCAATTGAGCGGCCAAGCTCATTGCTGCGTGCCGCGATACTACGGGACCTGGTTCTGATATCGGTGGCCTGACGCTCAAAGCGGGCTTGACGTTCCGCGAACGTCCCCCCCTCAAGGCGGGCGGCGCTGCGACGTAGCAGTTCCAGTTGTTTTTGCACCGGTCCGACCCATGATTTGGTGATATTGTCGCGCAGCGATGCCACGCTATCGCGCACGCTGACGCGGGCATTATAGAGCGGTCCGCGACCGGCTCCTGATGAAACGCCGCAACTGCCGCCGCTTTTTTCTTCGCGGGCCATCTGGGTTTCCGACCAGCTGACCACATTGTCGAGCTGAATACGTACGGCATCGAGGCGCGCGGCGATGGTGCCACCGGCGTCGCGGGCATCTTCTTGCAGGCCGGCAAGGCTGGTTCTGGTGGCCTCTTCTCCGGCAATCAGGCTCCACCAAAAGCCATAGCCAAAGCCAATCGACCACAGGGCCAGAAACAGATAGAGCGGCAAGGTGACAATGCGCTCGGACCAGCGGCGATGTGCGCCAAAGGTTTCACGCAGGGCCAGCCGCATCAAGAAGGTGAGGGCCACAACAATGGCGATGACCAGAAAATGATTGGAAACAGACAGGCCGCCAGGGATCTCACGGCTTTGCGTGGCGGTGGAACTTGAGGCCCCGATGATAAAGTCACTCATGCCGCTCCAGGTCGCGTAACCTGAAATGATCAGCAGCATCATGGAGGCAATACCAATCAGCATGTTTCGGCCAAACATATAGTCAGCCAATCGACCCCAGCGATTTAAAGAGGTCCCATCAAACTCCACCATACTCTACTCCCCCAAACGTTTGTTTTTTCCTATTGTAGCAATAGAACCTGTGGCTTGTCGCCCACTATTCGTTGAAAAAGCAGGCAACACTTGTGACTTTGAGGGGGAAAGGGCGCGAGTTACTCATTTTGGCGCGATTTAGTGCAAAAATACCAGCAAACTCCTTGCGTCCGCATATATGGTTGCGGGTTTGAAAAATTCAAGAGAGCGAGCCATGCACCAAGTGCATGGCTGACATGCAGCAACCACCCTTGCTGGATGAGGAGGGAGATCCTATCTTTAGTCCATGCTGCTTGAGGCAGTTGCGAAGGCCTGTTCCCTCCCTTCAGGGCCTTCCTATGGACCGCCACATTGGTTCATGATCTAAATGCACCCTTCCTCTGTGGTGCGCTAAACTTCAAAGACCGGGTGTCAAAACCCGGTCTTTTTTTTATGCCAGTGCGTGTGTCTGTGGTTTTTGTCATGCCCAATACGTATTCCGGCCACAGTTCAGCGCTATCTTTACTTCCCAGAAAAACCGTTTTAAACGAGGGATTTGTCGGTTCCAAACCGCTATAAAATTCCTCTAAACAGGCAGATTGAGCAAATCGGGAACTCCGCGATGACAATGGGATCAATTTTGAGGCGACTTTTGAAGATTGCCAGTTTTTTGCCGCTTTTGGTGCTTGGGGTTTCCCTGTCGGCTCACGCGCAGCAGGATTTACCTTGGCAAAAGGGCGCCAATACACAAGGCCAATATGGCGCGAACAATGGTCGGACATATACAGATCCAGGTCAGCAATATGATCCCTCCAGAGATGGCTCGACGTCGCAATATGATCGCTATCAGCAACCCAATCAGCAGGGCAGCGGTCAAACCAGTGCTCAGGGCGGGCCGACCAGTGCTCAGGGCAGGTACGACAGCGGCTATGATGCCTTGCGCAACAATAATCGTACCACACAGGGGTATCAGAACCAGCAAACCCGGCCCTCACAGGGGGGGACAGGATATGACAGGTCAGGCCGCTATCAAGGCGAGGCGCGCCAGCCCGGTTACCAGCGTCCGCAACAAGGCTATCAACCCCCGCGCCAAAACTATCCTCAACAAGGCTATCAGCCGCCCGCCAATTCAGGGCCGGGGCAGGCTTATGCCCCTCCGGCAGGGGCTTATGGAAAATACGCGCCCAATCATCAGCGTCCAGCCAGAACGCCAGAATTTGATGAGACCTACACGGATGATGAAATTCTTGATGCTGGCCACCGGTTCTTTGGCAAGGTGACCAAAGGGCTCGCCAAGGCGATCGCTCATGTGTTCAAGAGATCCGGGCGGCCCAACGCCTATATTTTAGGAGAAGAGGGCAGTGGGGCCTGGGTGGTTGGTGCGCGCTATGGCGAAGGCACCTTGTACACCAAGCGCGGCGAACGCCGCCGTATTTACTGGCAAGGACCCTCGATTGGCTATGATATTGGCGCAGAGGGGGCCAAGACCATGGTTCTGGTCTATCACTTGCGTGACATTAACAAGCTCTATAAGAGATTTGCCGGTGTCGATGGCTCGGCCTATCTGGTGGGCGGCATCGGCGTGACGTTTCAAAAGCGCGGGCGCGTTGTTCTAGCGCTTATTCGCAGCGGTGTTGGTGTGCGACTTGGTGCCAATGTGGGCTATCTCAAATACACCCGCAGGCCTACCTGGAACCCGTTCTAGGCCGGTCTATAGGGGCGTCTTGATGAGGCCCGTGGGTTTATTGTATAAACATTATCAAGGTCGAAAAGAATCACTCTAAGATCATGATTTGAGGTCGTACTGTGTTGGCTAGAGCGATGCTGGCCTGTCTATAGCGAAATCGGGAGCCTTCGAAGATCATGGTCCAGTCCATTATGCTAATCGCCCTTGGGTTTTTACTGGCGACCCTTGTATCCTTGTTGCTGGCCCCTGTGGTCTGGCGCCGGGCCGCTCGGCTGGCGACCAAGCGGTTGAAGGAATCATTGCCCATTTCCCTGACGGATTTCCATGCCGAAAAAGATCAGTTGCGGGCCAAGCATGCCATCGAAGTGCGGGCACTTGAGGTCAGTCTCGATCTGGCCAAGGAAAAAACCGCACGCCAGATGGTTGAAATTGGTCGCCAGCGCGCCGATAACATGTCTCTTACGGGGCAGATCCGCGAGCTGCGGTCCGCTTTGTCGGAGCGCAAAAGCCTGATTTCCGTGATGGAGCAGACCCTCAATGCAAATGTGCCGCGCATGAAAGAGCGCATGGAAACAGAGCTGGGAGCTAATATCGCCTTGAATGATACCGTGGTGACATTGGAGGGAACCCTGCAAAAAACCACCCATCAGCTAGAAGAGGCGGATCGCGATATTAAATTGCGCGAAGCCGAAATCCATAAATTGCGCCAGGCCGTCAATGTGCGGCCGCATATGAATGCCGTGTTTCCATTTGGGCGTGGCCGTAAAGAAGGCGGCATTATTGCTGCCAATAAAGAAGTCAGCGATGCCGATCTGGCCGAACTTGAATTGATCCATGGGGACAAAGGGGCGTCCGCCGTGCAAACTCTGCAACAAGAAAACAGCCAGCTGCGTAAGACGGTGGCGCAGACCAAAGCACAACTGGACAGGGCGAAAACATTTGAGGCCAAAGAGGTGCCAATGCTGCGCCAGGAGCTGCGGCAGCTTGGAACAGAAGTTTTACGGGTGGCCGAGGTGCCTAAAGTGGAGGACGCAGAGGCACCTGCAACCTCTAAACAGATGCTGGGCGGCAAGCTGACCAGTGCAGATATGAGCCGCGCCAAGCGCAGTCTGGCGGACCGTTTGAAAAATGTGTCCAAACTGGGCGGGCAGGTCGACGCCTGAGCTGGAGTGGCACCATCTTTTCAATGAGACACAAAAATCACAAGACAGGCATCGTGTGTTCATACGCGGTTATTATGTCAGATTCGCTTTGTGTCAGGTGATTGGGAAAAATCGCAGTGCCTATAGGCCATACGGACGAGATTATTGCCTTTGAGATGGCGCAAAAAGGTCGCTCAGGGCTGGATATGAAGACCCTGTCGAGACACCATATCTAGCTCCTTATTTGTTTTTGCGCGGTCGCGGTGCCTTGGCATAGAGGAAAGCTTGCTCTTGTCCCTCCAGCATCAAGGCGGTTAGTTTCCCGCCATAGACGGCGGCCGTATCTATACCGATCCGGTTTTGCGCGTGATCAACATCTCTTGTTGGCGTGTGCCCGTGAATGATCACTTTGCCAAAATCTTCATTGGAAAATAAAAAACGATCTCTGATCCACAAGAGATGGCGTTCTTCTTGTTGATCGAGAGGCTTGTCGGGATGAATACCGGCGTGGGTAAAGAAATAATCCCCACATTCAAAGGTCAGTGGCAGGTTTTTCAGGAACTCAAGATGCTGTTGCGGCAGTCGCGCGGTGAAATCCTCGATTAATTTTCCAGGTGCAAATTCGGTAGGCTCGATAGCGCCGTCAACACCGTAAGAGGCCAGTGTCTGACGGCCTCCATTGCGTAGCCAGAAATCAGCAGCACCGTTGTCACCAAGCGCATTCAACAGCATTTCTTCGTGGTTCCCCCTAAGAAATACTGTGTCATATCCGTGCGGGCAGACCTGTAGCAAAATATCAATAACGGCTTTTGAATTTTCCCCCCGGTCGACATAATCTCCAAGGAAAACAAGTATTTTTGTTTCAACGCGCGGGCGCACGAGGTCAAGGGTGGCAATCTGACCAAGCAGGGCTGTTAACAGATCATGGCATCCATGAATGTCACCAATGGCATAGATGCGCATATTTTCGAGAACGCCTGGAGGCATTGACTAAGGTCCATATCTGGTTGGCGCGGATCGGTTGCTTGAGCGAAAAAGCCTCGATTGTGCTCCATCATTTCCGCCCCGGCCAGTCTAGTCAATAGATCATTTTTATTGTAGTACAAAGTACGGAGGGAATATTTTATGAGCAATGCAAACGCAGAAAAAACGGGTTCGATACAGAATAAAAACACATCCATAAATATTAATAAGATTGAATATGGGGATGTTATTGATAGTTTGGGCAAAGGTATTCGAGATTTTCGCAATGACCCCAAATATGGACTTGCGATTGGCGGAATCTATGCGATTGGCGGCTGGTTTCTTTATGCGCTTCTCATGCTCCTTGAGCTTCCCTACCTGTTTTATCCTCTTCTTGCTGGCTTTGCTCTGGTTGCGCCTTTTTTAGCAGCCGGTTTTTATGAGGTCTCAAGGCGCCGCGAGCGCGAAGAAGAGTTAAACTGGGGACATGTCTTTTCAGCGATGCGTCTGTGCTGCGGCAAGGACCTCGCCTGGATGGCTGTTGTGACTGTTTTCTCGCTGATTGTCTGGGTGGATTTTGCGGTCTTCATCTATTTGATGTTTTTTGGCCTGCAGGCCATTTCGCTACCTGATTTGATCAATGCCGTGTTGACGACACCGTCCGGGGCCTTGTTCTTTGTCATTGGCAACTTCTTTGGAGCTGTCTTCGCCCTGACGGTCTTTCCATTGACGGTTGTATCATTTCCATTGCTGTACGACCGGGATGTTGACTTTGTGACGGCGATGATTGCCAGCGTAAAATCCGTGGTCAAAAACCCCAAAGCCATGCTTATCTGGTTATTTATCATTGGCATGTCATTCATTGTATCGTTCATGACATTGTTGGTGGGGTTGTTTTTCGCCCTGCCGATCCTTGGTCACGCCACCTGGCATTTGTATCGCAAGCTCATTCCGGATGAATAAGGGGCGTTTTTTCGGCCTTTGCTCGTGTTTACCGGCCTCTGTTGGTGTTTGATTGAAATTTCTTCTGGATTGCTCTTGGCCTGCGACAGTTTGGCGCATATAGTTGAGGTGGGCAGGTCACAGTTCAATCGCGAGGAGAGAAAAATGCCAACGACAATGCACGATATTTTGCACCCCGGCAGCGCCGAAACAGACAAGCGATTTTGCAATGCTCCTGTCGGCTGGACCATGCATGATGCCAAAATGATCGCCAAAAAAGATGGTTTGGAACTGACTGACGAACATTGGGAAGTCATCCGGACCGTGCAGGCGGTCTATTCCGAAGATCAAAGTCTGCCGCTTCGCATGTGTCACGATGCTCTGGAAGCCCATTTTGGCGCCAGAGGTGGCAGTCGCTACTTATTCAGTATTCTTCCAGGCGGTCCCGTTGTGCAAGGCTGTCGTCTGGCCGGCCTTACCCCACCACAAGGATCGAGCGATGGTTCTTTTGGCTCGGTGTGTTAGGTTCGGGCGCTGGTGATTGCCGATCGCTGGCTGATCTTTGAGATGTCAGTTTGCCGTCTAGTTAAAGAGCGCAAAATTTGCCAGTTTGAGGACGGTTTTTTTGGGCGTGTTCGTCAACATGCGCCACGAGGTCTTGTGTTGGAGGGCCGCCGTTTCCAGCCGATCGAACATCTGCGTGAACATCTCGTCCGGCATGGTCAGAGCTGGCGTCAGGCGTATGGAGCGATGCGCATTTAGCGAGAAATTGGCGAGCACGCCCGCCTTGTGCCACATCATCAGGGCCAGCAGACCGGTGAATTCGCTATTCAGCTTTTGGGGACCATAGATAATATTCCTGGTTGGCGTGATCGGTGCGAACTGGGCGGCAAACAACATTCCAAACGCCCGTGTGTCGGTGATCAGCCCCGGGGCCAGATCGGCAATGGCCCGGAGGCGTCTGGCACCAATTTTGCCCAGACGTTGGGCGCGTTCGATAAGCTTTTCATCTTCGATAATATCCAGAGATTTGAGGCCTATGGCCATGGCCAGAGAATTGCCGCCAAAAGTGTTCGACTGGTGCTTGGCCTTCAAGCCACCAAGCATTTTTTTGAAAATGTCGTTGCGCGCTATGGTGGCGCCGGTTGCGGTGAGGCCTCCGCCCAAAGGTTTGGCAAGGGCGATAATATCGGGATCCATGCCGCCCCATTCAATGCTTGCGAACCAATAGCCGCTGCGTCCAAGGCCCGTTTGAATTTCATCGGCGATGGTGAGGATGCCATGGCGTTTACAGGTTTCATCGACATGGCGCAGAAATTCGGCTGGGGGTATAATGACGCCAGCTTCTCCCTGGATCGGCTCAAAAATCACTCCGGCAATCTTGTCCGCGCCAAGACGGTTTACTTCTTGTGTGAACGCCTTGCTATCGCCATAGGGCAAGGTCACGACATCCAGAGCCGGGCGCAGCAATTGCTGCTGATAGTCTGGATTGGGCGTGAGATTGAGCGCCCCGGTGGTCTTGCCGTGATAGGCTTTGGAAAAATTGATGAAATAGCTGGCGCGTGGTCGGTAATTGGTGGTGAATTTAATAGCGCTCTCAATGGCTTCCGAGCCGCTATTTGAGAAAAACACCTGACTGTCGGCATGGCTTGGTGCAAATTTCGTGAGCTTTTCGATCAGTCTGTATTCGAGTTCTGCGCGCCATTCACTTGCTGATTGCTGAGGCAGTCCCATGGAGGAGCCATCGCGCAGATAACGGATTACGAAATCGATCAGATCGGGATAGCGGTCCCCTAAGGGAACAGCTGAATAGCCGCCGGCATTAATCCGAATCTCGCCCTTTTCATCCTCAAGCTGCCAGGGGTCCACCACTTTATAGGGTCCGGCAATACCCGCAATTTTCAGGGCCTTGATGAGATCGCTATTGCCATGGGCCAATTCCAGAGCAACGGCGTCGCTGGCTTGCAGATTTTCAAGAACTTGCATGGCTGTTTGAGATTGGCGCATCTGTCTGGTTCCATTTCAAGCGGGATTTTTACAATGTTTTTGGAAACTACAACTAAGTCAATCTTGTAGATTTGTCTTGAGGGAAGCAGAATCAAGACAAGCACAGCCGAAATCGGTTTATCGCCCCACGACCTAGCTAGACTTACGCAAGGAGAAATAAGTCTGCATGAGATAGAGTGTCGCAAGAATGATCGCTGGCAAAAAGAACAAGTCGGCCAACAGGGCGGCGGTCAAGGTTGCCATGCTGAGTTCGCCGAACAATCTGGTGACCGACAAGTTACTCAAAACGGTCACTGCCAGCCCACAGATCAAAATGAGCGTCGTGAGAATGAGAACGGGCCCCATATGGGTGATGGTGTTTTTTACACACTGAATTTCCTTGTCAAAAATGTCCTGGGGAAGGTGTCCCACAGCGCTATCGGCCGCCGCGCCAAGCAGTAGGTGTCGCTCAATACGATGCCTGTTGAAAAAATGGATACTGTCATCCACCGCGAGCCCAAAGGCCACAGTCAGCCCCAGAATACTGGCAAATTGCAGGCCGCTATCGGTGAAATGCAGCACGGCCCCGGCGGCGACAATTGGCAACAGGTTGGTGGGGATGCTGATCAAGGCAACCCGAACCGAGCGAAAGGCAATGCCGATCAGGAATACCACCACCACGATGGCCAGCAGCAGCCCTTGATTGAGCTGCGAAATGATATTGGTACTTTGCAACGCAGAGACGGTCGACAGCCCCGAGATCGTGAACTTGATGCCCGGAAACTCCTCTTCCATATTTTTGAGGTTTTCCTTGATATTTTTAACCAGTCTCGCAATCTCTGGCGACGGCATATTGGCAATTTTGGCGCTGACAATCGCGGCATTTCGATCTTTATTGATGAGGCGCTGGCGTAAATAATCCGGCATTTTATCAATATAGTTCTTCAAATAGGCGGGATTGTCTATGCCGTTATTACGGAACCATAATCTGGTTTTTTCGAGAGAATTTACATCGCTGACTTGCGGCAGATTGCCCAGCAATCGATGGGCCTCGCCAATGGAGGCGAGCACATCTTTGGACGTGGCGGTCTTGTCTTTTGGATGATTGACGAGAATGTGGATATAGTCGCCGCCGCCTAGCTTGTCATCGACGAGGTTCATGGCTTTGGTCAGGGCCGGAATATTGGGTATTTCATCGCGCAGCTGGTATTTTGGTGCCAGCTGGTAATGCAATATGGAGAAAAAGCCACAAACCACCAGGCCAACCACCGCCAGATCGCGCCACCATTTAAAGGTCCAATCGGCAAAGGAGCGTGACAGGTCTTCAATTTTTTGCAGGGCCGTCCAGCTATTATTTTCGTCGCTGCGGTAATTTTTCTCGTCCCTGATCATCAGCATGCTCAAGGTGGGAATCACCAGGATAACAGCGACAAAGGCGGCCAGGGTTCCCATGGCGGCGGTGATGCCAAAGGTGCGGATCACGGCTGAGTCTGTGATGGTCATGGAGAGCAGGGCAATGGTGGTGGTGATCGAGGTCAGCACGCAGGCCGGGCCAATAGTCAGCACGGCGTTTTGATGGCTTGGTGTTTGCTTTTGCCCTTTTGCAGATCAGCCAGGATGGCCAACACCATATGCATGCCGTCCGACACGGCAATCACCATGATCAACGGGGGTACAATGGTCATAAAGGCATTCAATGTCTGGCCAAAATGCCCCAGAATGCCAAGCACCCAGATATTGGCGAATATGCTGGCGATTGATACCATGATGACCAGTGCGAAACGGCGAATGAAAAAGAAGCTGATCATTGTGCCAAGCAAAAAGCCGCCAATATTAAAAACCACAGCATCATGATTGATGGAATTGCGGATTTCTTGCTGTATGACCGGCACGCCCGATAGCTGGAACGTCAGATTGGCCGGTTCTGTCAGCTCACCCACCTGTTTCTTGAGATTTTCCAAAACGCCATACAGCGTGCCTTCCTTGATGGCCTCTTCCTTCAAGGTGACAATGATCAAGCTGGTTTGGTGGCCGTCGGGTGCCACGCGTGTCAGCATGTTTTCCAGCACATCAGGATGCTCTTTGATCTGTGTGATGGCCTTGTCAAACGCCTCTTTCTTGGCTTCTGTGAGATCGGCGGCAAACAAGGGGGGCGCGGCGCCAGTGGCAGATGGTTTGCCGCGCAGGGAGAACATGGAAATCGTGCTATCGACGCCGTCGAAGAATTCGACTTCTTCTTGAATAGCGCGGATTTCAGCAAGGGTTTTTTGCTCCAGCAGGTTTTTACCGCTGATCAGCAACAAGACATCCAGTTCGCTGACCGGGAACAGCTCGTTTATCTTTTCATAGTCCGTATAATTTGCGGAATCGCCACGGTAAACCTCACTCAACCGGCCCTCGGGCTGCAAATTAAACAAACCAACAAAGCAAAAGGCGGTAAAAGCCAGTAGTAAAACCAATATTTGCCAGGGATATCGAAGGGGAGCCAGTCCCAGCTTTTCGATCCCAAACCCCAAAGAACGCATGCAATACTCCCAACAACCGGGCTAGATAGAAATTAGAAGCCATAAATATTTGGGATTATCAACAAAAACAATGTGTAATATTGTCTGTTAGTGAATAAAGCCCTTGCCAAGCAGGCGCTTTACTGCCCTGCAGACTTGGATAATACCCCGATTGGGCGCATTATCACGGGTTTTGGTGGTTTGCATCAGTGTTTTGAGCGGAACTTGATGTGGCTGGCTTGATGATTGCCTTGATGATTGGCTGGGGCGGCAGGGATCGAACCTGCGAATGACGGGATCAAAACCCGTTGCCTTACCACTTGGCTACGCCCCAATATGCGGATCACCAAGGCCCCGTAATATTCGGCAATAAGTCTGCCAAAGCGGGGTGACGGCTTCCACAATGCCGCAACATAGCGACACATTTTGGAGCCTGCAATGCCTATTTGCGTCGCAGCCGAAAAAACCTGTATGAGGGCCTTTGGGAGTGATTTTATACGGGGCGATACTGGGGCTGGCAGGGGGCGTCAGATTTTAAACAGATTTTGCAATTTGGGTGCTTATGGCCTAACACTCGGATTTTGGGGGCTGGCACCGCCTGGCGGCGTGTTGTGCGGAACGCGAAGGTCGCAGATTGCACCGCTGCCATCTCGATCAATTGTCTCGAAACTTGGAAAGAGCAAAGCAGGTGACATTGTGTAATGGCTGAAGCTAGTCCTTTTACTCGTGAGATTGACTTTGAATATGGCGTTGCCACGCCTTTGTCTCCCATTTTGCGGCGATTTGTAGCGCATAATCCAGGGCCGTTTACCTTCAAGGGGACAAATGTCTATGTGCTGGGGCATGGGAAGGTGGCAATCATCGACCCCGGGCCCGACGATGAGAGCCATATCAATGCCTTGCTGCAAGCGCTGCAAGGAGAGACCATCACCAGAATATTCCTCACCCATACCCACAAGGACCATTGTGGGGGGCTTGAGAGGCTAAAAGCCATCACGGGCGCCCGAACCTACGGATTTGGCATGAGCGGGGCTCCACGAGGCGCCTATCAGCCCATTTTGGAGGGGCAAGCAACGCCAGCGGGCGCGCTTGTGACAGGCTTTGCGGAGCTGGGCTTTACACCCGACAATCCCCTGGGGGAGGGCGATGTGGTTGAGGGTGAGGGCTGGAGCTTGCACAGTGTTCATACGCCAGGACATGCTCCCGATCATATCTGTTATTCTCTCCCGCAGGAAAAAGCACTGTTTACGGGCGATCATATCATGCCCTGGAGTACCAGTGTGATTGCCCCGCCAGAAGGCAATATGCGCGACTATATGGCGTCATTGTCAAGGCTCTCGAACCGGGATGATGAGCTATATCTGCCAGGTCATGGCGGGCGTGTTCGCAAGCCTCATCGGTTGGTGCGGGCCTATGTTTTACACCGGCAATGGCGCGAACAAAGTATTCTCAAGGCGATCAAGGAGGGCAGCGAGCAGGTCGATGAAGTGGTGCCGCTCTTGTACAAGGACATTGATGAGGTCTTGAAAACCGCTGCCTCACTCTCCGTTCTGGCACATCTGGAACACCTGCTTGACAAGGGCAAGCTGCAAAAAGACCAGGGGGAGGGATTTTCTGCCCGGTTCAAAATGAGCTAGCTCATCATGTGTGTTTATCCGCTCAAACGCCCACGCCCACGCCCACGCCCACGCCCACGTGCTTGTGCGCTGGCGCTTTAAAACTGATTAAACGGGATCCATTTTTTACTTTTACGTTTGCGTTTTGAACGACGTATTTTTCGTATCTTTTGTTTTTTGACGCGAGGCGTTCTGATTGTCCCGGGCGATTGATTGCCAAAACCGGTGGCGCCATAGGCCTGCCTTTTTCGGGTTGGCTGGCCAGACCGGTTCAAGCCCTGACCAAACTCGTTTGGCGAGAAGCCGTCTTCTTGATTGAAATTGGCTTTGGGAAGCATGAAGGTTTCTTGACTGGCTTCTTGTTGTTTCTTTCGGAGCTGGTCCTGGCGTTCTTTTTTCTTCTTCTCGATGATTGTCAGCTTGGCGATACGCCGACGTTCCAGACTGTCAATCCGGTTGGTTTCAGCTCTGGCGATACGGGTTTTCATGATCGCGAATGTTTCACGAATTCTGTTGGCATTGGCCCCTAGATCATGGCTCCCATACCTTGATGCCGATCGCATATCGATGCGCGTGAAATTTGCATCGCCTCTGACGCGCACGACAATATCGTCACGAAAGCCAAGCAGCAAGGATTGATCAATGGCCTCGATATAGCCGGTTTGGTTCTTGCTACCGGGTTGGCGTTCACCAACGATTTCCCAGCCAAGGTCACGTATGACGCCATGAATAAGTTCATAAGAATCCTGGTTGGAGCGCTCCAGCATCAACGTGCTGATATCGGGGTAGGCGCTTGCTTGGGCGGCAATAAAAGAGCTGCCGGGATAGTCGAGGCTATTGGCCTGTGGATCGCGCAAGGTGGCAATGGCGCTATATTGCGGCGGCGTCAGCAGGTCAGTGGTGATATCATTGATGGCTGGCAGGCGGATAAGATTTGGCAGATGGTAGGCGGGAACGGCAAATATGATCAGACTGACAATCAGTGCCGACAGGGCAATGCCGGTGCCTTTGATGCCTTTGTTCCAGATTTGTGCAAACCCCAGAACAGACAGTAAAATGGCCGTTGCAGCGCCCATCAGCGAGACGACAATAAGATTGGTGGCAACCGGTGTTGAAAGCGATGTGAAGCGGTGCAGTAAAATGGCAATGATAATCAGTTGCGCTGAAAAAAGCGCCAATCTTAAGCTCCAGCGGGCCCTGGAGGAAACTTGATGTTCAGTGATTCTCTTCATGATCGCATTATGTTCTTTTGGCCGGGGAATACAACTGCACTTTATGTGAAAAATCACAAATTTGTGCTCAAGAGATGGCCGTTTGCCACTTTGTTATCGAGCAGGATGCAAGGCTGCTCGATGAACGGACACTATCGGTTGGATGATTGAAAATATCGCGAGGGAGCCCACGCCTCGCTAGTCGCGCAATCGTTTGGAGGCGCAGACCGCCGGGGCGATAAACAGCATCGCCAGAACCACCAGAAATAAATTGCCCTCCAGCACGGCTGGCAGGCTTAGAGCTTTCCACAGTTCGCTAAGGGGGTTGCCGAGCGCAAACATCACAAACAGGGCCTGGAAAATGACTGCGAAACCAACCCAGATAACGCCAAGCAGCAGCGATATCCGGCAACTGGTGGGGCGCTCGACACCCGTCAGCAGGAAGAACGCGGTGGCATAAAGCATAACAAGCAAGGTGACAGTGCTGATCGGCACGGCCAGTTCGGGGCCGACCAAGGGGATAATCACCCCATCGCGCAGAAATATGTTGAACAGAGCAACCAGTGGCAAAAAAAGCCAGGCAAACATGCCCTGACCCAAGAACCGCTTATCTCTAATATCCAGCAAAATCGCTCTCCTTCATAGTTGCGCAACGCTACAATCTGACGCAGTCCTTGTTATATCGCCATGATTGAACATTGTGAAGCATTATTGTGGTTTTTCTTACCAAACAGTAAAAGTTGAATAAATAATAGAGGTAACGCTCTGGCGCCGCAAAGAACATGATGATTGGCGCTGGCTAGGAAGCTAAGATATGGCCAGGGAGAAAGCATCAATACTCCCTCAATCCGCCAGCGGCCTAAAGCCCTAGAATATTTGCATAAAATTCGTATTCCATGGTCAAGGCGGTCTCTATTGCCTGCTTGGTGCGAAAGCCATGTCCTTCCATTGCGAAGCTTTTATAGGTGGTTTCTATGCCGTTTTGTTCAAGGGCGGCAATCATAAGCTCGGCCTGGTCGGGGGGAACGACCTTGTCTTGCAGACCTTGAAAAAAGATCACGGGAGCGCTGATTTGATCTGCACAGAACAGCGGTGATCGCTGCTTGAGAATTTTGGTTCTGTTGTGGGGGGAGAGGCCCAGTAATTTCTCGATATAGCCCGCTTCAAACTTGTGCGTACTCTCATATAATCGAGACAGGTCCGAGATGCCATAATAAGAAGCTCCGGCGGCAAACAGCTTGGATTTTACCAGCGCCATCAATACCGTATAGCCCCCGGCACTGGATCCCGAGATCAACAGGCGGGAGGGATCTGCGAGATCGGCGTCCACCAGATAGCTGGCTGCGGCCACCATATCGGCGACATCGCGCACCCCCCATTGCGCGTCAAGGCGTTGCCTGTAAGCTTTGCCAAAGCCCCATGAGCCGCCATAATTGACGTCGAAATAGCCAAAGCCGCGCGAGGTCCAATATTGAACCTTGGGGGTAAGGCCAGCGTGCGCATAGGCCGTTGGGCCGCCATGGGCGGTTAGAATGACCGGTGGCAGCTCGTTTGGCGGGGCTTGATAGAGCTGGTTGGTGGGGGGGTAATAATTGCCATAGACGGTTTGCCCCAACTCATTTTCAAATGCGAGCGCTTTGGCGATGGAGATTTGCTCGCGGGCCAAGGGCAGCGCGATGCTTGGTTTGTAGATGGTTGTTTCGCCGATGTGCGCTGATAGCGAGGCAATGGCATTTGGTTTATCTATGCTCGATAAAATGCCGGCAATCTGATTGCCAGCGGTCACCAGTTGATCTAACCCGCAAAAGCCAGATCGCTTGGTGTCAGGGCACGGGCTGTGGCTTTTGTCGAGCGGATCGAGCCGTGAAATCCATGCCTTCCCCTTGGCACGACAAAGAACGGCGATGCGGCCATCTTCCAAAAAGCCGTATGTTTTCATCCCAAACACCCACAAGGGGTCGCCCATTTCGGTGTCTGGCAGGGGGAACGCCATCACCGCCTTGCCATCATGGCGATAGAGCTGTCCAAACCCGGAATGATCATTGATAAACCACAGATTTCCGTGGTGATCCCATGCGGGTTGAAACGATGCGCCAGTTTGAGCCGTGTTGGGGCAGGTGAGGGGGGGCGTGGATGTTTGAGCTTCCAGATCGGCGATTTGCAGAACGGCGCTCTCCCAAGGCATGGCAGGCAGGTTCCAGCTCACAAAGGCCAGTTTTTGGCCGTCCGGCGAGAGGCACGGGGAGGCGTAGAAATCATCCCCTTCCACCAGTGGGACGATCTGCTGACCAGCCTTTTTGTCCTCGCCGCTTTCTGCAAGGGAAATGCTCACCAGCAAATTTTTTGGATGGCGTCCAGCGCCGGTTTGCTGCTCTCCCACGCAGATCAAGCGCTGGCGTCGGGGGTCGTGGCACAAATCGGCAAATCGCCACTCTGGTGCCTTTGTGATTTGGCGCGGAGCGGCGGCTGGCAGACTGGTGCCATTGGTAATATTCTCAACGGACCAGATTTGCTGATCATCGGCATTGACAAAAAAGATCTGCGTTGGGGTCGCAAGGAACGCCCCCCCACCATATTCATGCACCTTTGAGCGAGCGGAGCAAGGAGCGGCGAGCAAGTCGGTTATGACGGCGGTGGCTGGTGCTGCCTCAAGGGGCGCGCAAACAAGGGCTGCGCGTCCTTTTTCCAAGGGGCGCAACTCACTCCAGTAGAGCCGGTTGTCAAGCGCTTGCACGGACTGAAAACGCAGGCTTTTGCCTGCCACAAATTCGGCACTGACATTTGAGGGCCAGTTACCAAATTTGAGGGTTTGCTTGGTCATAATCGAAAGGGACAATCAGAAGTTTTTGGTCGCAAACACGCCCGGCTGGCAATAATTTTGGCCAGCTGGCAGGAAAAGATGAGCCGCGCCCCGGCCTTGGTATCGCGGCCTATGGTTTTGCAGGCCCCGTTGATCACATCAGCAGGTCGATCATTAAACTTGCGGCGTTCCAGCTTTTATGTCCAGAACCTGTTGCTTGGGTGATCGGCAATGAGCTGATTGCAACCGCTTGTAGCTCCAGCGAGGTTATTTGCTTTTTGGGGGGCGGTTTTCCAGCGGTTTCAGGCTGCCAGCGCCAAACGGCGTGGAAATCTCTACGCAGGTTCCCTTGGTCACATATTTAAAGGCGCCGCCCTGGAAATCGACGGTAGACATGCCAGGAATATTGACTTCTTTGCTACCATCATCCTGACCAGCTTTGGCAATGCCATAACATTTTTCAAGATCAGCGGCACTTGATCCGGTTGGCAGAACGAAAGCGGCAAAGCCAAATGCGAGGCCCCCTGTCAGGGCGACAAATGTCGGTCGTTTTGCGAGGAAATTGGTCAATGTAGCTCTCCTTGAGTTCAAAATATCCCGCATGTTTTATGCGAGCGGTATGCGGCCCTTGATTGATGTTGTTCGCAGCATATGGCCAAAGTTAGGCTTTATGCAACCTTTTGTCATGTGCGGCCCCCAAACGGGGTTCTGTTGGTTATTCGACACCCCGATATGGCCCTGCTCCGTGGGCTTGTTCGAGGGGATTTTTTCCCGTCACGTCGCTATTTGAGGGCTGAAAATTGCCTGGACGCAACGCTATTTGACGATCGCTGGCGTTTGGAGCGGCGACGTGGGGATTGGTTATCTCTTGCCAAAAATGCTAATTTGTGGCAATGAGGTGCTACAAATAGGTCAGCTTTACTGTCATTTTATGAAAATGGCGCTGCAATGCGGACAAAAGTCGCGCAAAAACGGGGTTTGGTTCAAGGCGCAATGAATGCATGTCTTGAGCAAGCCTCCGCTCCAAATAACCTTGCTCATAACCATGAGCGCCAAGGGGAGCAAAGCTGAATACCAAAGATAACGTCCTTCGCTCTCCTTGGTGGGAACGGGACATATTACGGGAAAAGCCCTGAAAGGTTTTTAACGATCATGGTCTGTCGCAACGATACAAACAAAGACGCGCAAACTCATTTCGGGCCGCGCGGTCCGCAAGGTCTTTATGATCCAGCCTTCGAGCATGATGCTTGTGGTTTGGGTTTTGTGGCTCATATGAAAAATAACAAAAGCCACGATATCGTGCAAAAGGGCTTGTCGATTCTCAAAAATCTGGAGCATCGAGGGGCCGTTGGCGCTGATCCCAAGGCGGGAGATGGCTGTGGTATTCTTATTCAGATGCCGCATGAGTTTTTTCAAAGCGTCAGCCGCGGGTTTGATTTCTTTCTTCCTGACGTTGGTGATTATGCGGTCATGCAACTGTTTATGCCGCGCAACAAGGCTGTTCATCAAGCCTATATGGATCTTATCGAAAAACAGACCACCGCCTCTGGCCTGACATTTCTTGGCTGGCGCGAAGTCCCTGTCGATAATAGCGATCTTGGCTATTCCGTTTTACCTACCGAGCCGTTTCATT
Organism: Alphaproteobacteria bacterium; assembly: GCA_024279115.1. GTDB lineage: Bacteria > Pseudomonadota > Alphaproteobacteria > Rhizobiales > JAKIUO01 > JAKIUO01. The sequence continues at coordinate 9,774 of JAJRRW010000093.1, read as the reverse complement.
TGCAGGTCTTTGTTGGCCGCGGTGAGGCCTGTGAGGCGGGACAGCCGTTTGAGCTAAAGGCGTTTTTGCTGCGCCGCAAAATAGCACTCATCGTGATGAACGAGCACCCCGAGGGGCATGAAGACTTTTATATCGTTTCGTTTTCATCGCAAACGCTTCTTTACAAGGGCATGTTGCTGTCCTATCAGCTGGCCGCCTATTATCTTGATCTCAACGATCCAAACATGAAATCGGCGATGGCCATGGTGCATCAGCGGTTCTCGACCAATACATTTCCGTCATGGAAACTGGCGCACCCGTTCCGCATGATCAGTCATAATGGCGAAATCAATACCATTCGCGGCAATGTCAACTGGATGGCGGCGCGCCAGAGCACGGCTCACTCCAAGGTCATTGGTGAGGATCTGGATGGCTTGTGGCCGCTTATTCCAGAAGGTCAGTCTGATACCGCTTGTTTTGACAATGCGTTGGAGCTGCTGGTCTGTTCGGGCTATTCCTTGCCTCACGCCATGATGATGCTGATCCCCGAGGCCTGGGCTGGCAATCCTTCCATGGATGCCAAGCGCCGCGCATTTTATGAATATCACGCGGCATTGATGGAGCCATGGGATGGCCCCGCCGCCGTCACTTTTACGGATGGCAAAATGATCGGCGCCACGCTTGATCGCAACGGTCTGCGTCCGGCCCGCTACTATGTGACCAGCGATGACATGATTATGCTGGCCTCTGAAATGGGTGTGCTGCCTGCTCCCGAAGAGACCATCGTGCAAAAATGGCGCTTGCAGCCAGGTAAAATGCTGTTGGTTGATCTCGAGCAGGGCCGCATCATTTCAGATGATGAGGTCAAGGACGAGCTTGCGGCCTCGCACCCCTATCAAGAATGGCTGGAAGCCGGGCAAATTCGTCTGGCCGATTTGCCGGTTGCCGAAGAGGGCCCAGAAACGATTGTCGATGAGCGGCTGCTCGATTTGCAGCAAACCTTTGGCTATACGCAAGAAAGCGCCAAATATTATATCGAACCCATGGTGATGTCGGGCATGGACCCTGTTGGCTCGATGGGCACTGATACGCCGCTATCGTCCTTGTCGGTGCGGCCAAAGCTCATGCATACCTATTTCAAGCAAAATTTTGCACAAGTCACCAACCCGCCGATTGACCCTATTCGCGAAGAATTGGTGATGTCGCTGGTATCGTTCATTGGCCCGCGCCCCAACCTGCTGGATCTGGAAACCTCATCGGGGCAAAAGCGCCTTGAGGTGCCGCAACCCATTTTGCTGAATAGCGAGTTGCGTAAAATCCGCGAAATCGGCGATATCCCCGATAATGATTTCAAGACTATCACGCAAGATATTACCTGGCCGGCCAGTGAGGGGCGCAAGGGTATGAAAGCGGCCATTGACAAGCTGTGCGCGGATGCCGAGCGCGAAGTGCGAGATGGCTACAATATCATCATATTGTCCGATCGTGCCGCCAGTGCCGACAATATCCCCATTCCCTCGCTGTTGGCGACCTCTGCGGTGCATCATCACCTGATCCGCACGGGCCTGCGCACATCGGTGGGACTGGTGGTTGAAACCGGTGAAGCCCATGAGGTGCATCAGTTCTGCACGCTGGCAGGCTATGGCGCCGAGGCCATCAATCCCTATCTGGCCTTTGCCACCATCAAGGAGATGCTGCCGGACCTGGATACCGATATGCCTCATGTTGCGGCCTTCAAGAAATATATCAAAGCGGTCAATAAGGGCATGCTTAAAGTCATGTCGAAAATGGGTATTTCCACCTATCAGTCCTATTGCGGCGCGCAGATTTTCGACGCCATTGGCCTCAAGAATGATTTTATCAAAACCTATTTTACCGGCACCCATTCGCAGGTTGAAGGGGTTGGCCTTGATGAAATCGCCAAAGAAACGGCGCAGCGACATCAACTGGCTTTTTCGGATGCGCCGATCTATCGCAATATGCTCGATGTCGGTGGTGAATATGCTTATCGTCTGCGCGGTGAACGTCATAGCTGGACGCCGCAGACTATCGGTGATCTCCAGCACGCGGTGCGCTCGCCAAAAGGCAGTGAGGGCGCACAGGTCAAATATGATGCCTTTGCCAGCGCCATCAATAATCAAAACGAGAACCTCATGACCTTTCGCGGGCTCATGACCATCAAGACCGCCGAACAAATCGGCCGCACAAGCGTGCCACTGGAAGAGGTGGAGCCCGCCAGCGAGCTGGTCAAGCGCTTTGCCACGGGGGCCATGTCTTTTGGCTCGATTTCGCGCGAGGCCCATACCAATCTGGCGATTGCCATGAACCGCTTGCAGGCCAAGTCCAACACCGGCGAGGGCGGCGAAGAGCCGGACCGTTTCGTCCCGATGGAGAATGGCGACAGCATGCGCTCGGCCATCAAGCAGGTGGCCTCTGGCCGCTTTGGCGTGACCACGGAATATCTCGTCAATGCCGACATGATCCAGATCAAGATCATTCAAGGAGCCAAGCCGGGAGAGGGCGGGCAATTGCCTGGCCACAAGGTCAATGAAGTGATCGCCAAGGTGCGTTATTCAACGCCGGGCGTGGGGCTTATATCGCCGCCACCGCATCATGATATTTATTCGATCGAAGATTTGGCACAGCTGATTTATGATCTGAAAAACACCAACCCGGATGCTGATATTTCGGTCAAACTTGGCAGTGAGGTCGGGGTTGGCACCGTGGCGGCTGGCGTGGTCAAGGCGAAGGCCGATCATGTGACCATCGCCGGGTTTGATGGCGGCACTGGCGCTTCGCCGCTGACCTCGATCAAGCATGCTGGCGGTCCCTGGGAAATCGGCCTGGCCGAAACTCACCAGACGCTCGTTCTCAACAATCTGCGTGGCCGGGTGGCCGTGCAGGTGGATGGCGGCATGCGCACCGGACGCGACGTCATTATGGGGGCCTTGCTGGGAGCAGATGAATTTGGTTTTGCGACCGCACCATTGATCGCCTCTGGCTGTATCATGATGCGCAAATGCCATCTCAATACCTGTCCAGTCGGCGTGGCGACACAAAATCCCGAGCTGCGCAAGCGCTTTACCGGCACACCTGACCATGTGGTCAATTACTTCTTCTTTGTGGCCGAGGAAACAAGGCAGCTGATGGCCCAGATGGGGGTTCGCAAACTGGACGAGCTAATCGGTCAGATAGATTATCTCGAAAAGAGCCGTGCCATCGATCACTGGAAAGCCAACGGGCTTGATTTCTCACGTCTGTTCGAAAAACCCGACGTGGCGCAGGGCATCGCGTTCTATCACGTCGAAAAACAGGATCACGGCCTTGACAATGTGCTGGACCGCGAGCTGATCAAGCAGGCGCAATCAACACTGGAGGGCGGTGATCCGGTTAAAATCGGCGTCACCATCAATAATACCGACCGTACCACCGGGGCCATGCTGGGCGGCGAAGTCGCCAAGCGGCACGGCCATGCCGGTCTGCGCGATGATAGCATCCATGTCAGCCTCAAGGGTACCGCCGGGCAAAGTTTTGGCGCCTGGGCGGCCAAGGGCACAACGTTTGATCTGGTGGGCGAAGCCAATGATTATGTGGGCAAGGGATTGTCCGGCGGCAAGCTTATTGTGCGCCCGCCAAGCGAAAGTGCCATTGTGCCAGAGAACAGCATCATTGTCGGCAATACCGTCTTGTACGGAGCCATATCAGGTGAGTGCTATTTCCAGGGCGTCGCGGGAGAACGTTTTGCCGTTCGTAACTCTGGAGCGTTCGCAGTCGTCGAGGGCACAGGCGATCATGGCTGCGAATATATGACAGGGGGCTGTGTGGTCGTTCTGGGGACAACAGGCCGTAACTTCGCGGCGGGCATGTCGGGCGGTATTGCCTATGTGCTGGATGAGCATGGCGATTTTGAAACGCGCTGCAATATGGCTCAGGCACGGCTTGAGCCGGTCGAGGCATCGAGCGATGTGATAGCAGCCCTTTCGAGCGGAACGGCAAGTTCGGCGGAACAGGATCTGAGCGATCTGATGAGCGATATGCGTTCGCAAGATGCGCAGCGCCTGCACCAGATGATCAAAAATCATCATCGTTATACTGGCTCAAATCATGCCCGCAACATTCTTGATAACTGGGCAGATTATTTGCCCAAATTCGTCAAGGTGATGCCGGTGGAATATGCGCATGCATTGGATGAGATGGCCAAGAAAAAGAGCAATAATGTGGACCGCGCCGATGTGCCGGAGGGAGCATAACTATGGGAAAGCCAACCGGATTTTTGGAAGTGGAGCGTCTTGAGCGTTCTTATGCACCGGTCGAGGAGCGTATCGGCCATTATAGCGAGTTTTTGCGCGATCTTGGCGAGGGTGAGACCATCAAGCAGGCCTCGCGTTGCATGGATTGCGGTATTCCGTTTTGCCATACGGGATGCCCGGTTAATAATCAGATCCCTGACTGGAATGATCTGGTTTATCAAAATGACTGGCAAGAAGCCTGCATTAATTTACATTCCACGAATAATTTCCCCGAATTCACGGGCCGCATCTGTCCAGCTCCTTGCGAGGAAAGCTGCACGCTCAATATTGAAGATGTGCCCGTTACCATCCGCACCATTGAATGTGCGATTGTTGACAAGGGCTTTACGGAGGGATGGATCGAGCCGCAGATTGCGCCACATAAAAGCGGCAAGAAAGTTGCTGTCATCGGGGCGGGACCAGCGGGTCTGGCAGCCGCGCAGCAATTGGCGCGCGCTGGACATGAGGTACATCTTTATGAAAAGAACAAAAAGCCCGGCGGGCTGATGCGCTATGGTATTCCCGACTTTAAACTCGACAAACACATTATTGACCGGCGCGCCGATCAGATGGCGCCCGAGGGGGTGACATTTCACTATGGTTCGCATATTGGTGTGGATGTGAAGCTGGGTGATTTACAAGCCGGTCATGACGCTGTTTTGTTGACGGGTGGCTCTGAAAAGCCCCGTGATCTGCCGGTCGGGGGCCGCGATCTGGATGGTGTTCATTTCGCCATGGAATTCCTGACCCAGCAGAACCGCCGCAACGGTGACGAACCCATTGGTCCGGTTGATCCTATTCTTGCCACCGACAAGCATGTGTTGGTAATCGGTGGCGGCGATACCGGCTCTGATTGCATTGGCACCTCGATCCGTCAGGGCGCCGCCAAGGTGACGCAGTTGGAAATCATGCCCAAGCCGCCAGAGCATCCCGACAAGAGGCTGACCTGGCCCGATTGGCCCAACCGTTTGCGCACGTCATCTTCGCAGCAAGAAGGCGTGACCCGCGACTTTTCGGTGATGACCACGAAAATCAACGGCGAAGAGGGCCACGTAACCTCGATTAGCTGTGTGCGGGTCGATGATAAATTTCAGCCCGTAGAAGGCAGTGAGTTCGAACTCAAAGCCGGTCTTGTATTGCTCGCCATGGGATTTGTGCATCCAATCCACGAAGGCATGGTCGACGAGCTTGGGCTTGAAAAAGATCCGCGCGGCAATGTCAGTGCCGATGAAATGGATTATGCCACCTCTGTTGCTGGCGTGTATGCAGCTGGTGATATGCGCCGGGGGCAATCTCTGGTTGTCTGGGCCATCCGCGAAGGGCGTCAGGCAGCCCGTGCCATCGATAAATATCTGATGGGGAAAACTCTGTTACCAAGATAGGAGTTCTCGCCATGGAGGAGAACACACCTAAAAAGATCAAGATGGGCATGGTTGCGGTGATCATCGCTGCCATCGTCATCATTGTTCTCAATGCCTATGGCCGGGGATGGCTGTAAAAGCGCCAACTTGCGTTCAGGGCTGCAAACGCTCGGCGAGCATCAGTTGATTTTATTGGCGCTAAAATCATCGGAGCGGCCCGGCTTGCTGGCCAGGGTCTCACCTTTGACCAGCACGCGGTAATAGGGTCGCAAGGTCAAGGGCAGGGTGTGCCGCCCTCCTGAAAGGGAGGGGTCATTGGTGCGGGTGATCGAGGATAGCAGCGTCAGCCCGCTGGCCCGGTCACTGGCAATCACCTCGCCAAAAGCGGTTGCCGAACTCGTTGCGCGAGAGGCCCCTTTGCGGGTCGCACCAGATTGGCTTCCGCCATTTTTGGCCCCGGGTATTTTGGCCTGTTTGCTGATACTTTTCTTTTGATTGATTTCGCGTTGCTCGCTGGCGTCCCCGGCCAACGGCACATTACGCTCGGAGCGAGCGGCGATAAGATCACGGCGAATTTCGCGTTCCACATAGTGAGCCAGCTTGCGATATCCGCTGCCAGTGAAGCGGATACCATCCTTGTCTCGCAACCGCAATACCCGGCCATCCAGATCAGGACCGTAGGGACTGAAATTGCCATACTGATCGACAAAGCCATTCCAGGTATCAATGAATTTGATATTATTGAGATGGGCTTTTTCGCGGAACAGTTCATTGAGGGTGTTCATATTTTCATTGAACACCGGGTCGCGCATAATGGGCAGGCCAATCCAGTAAATAGCGGTCTTTTGTTTCTTCAGGCGGCGCAGGATATTATCCAGACGCCGGGTATAGATTTGCTTCCAGCGATCGCTGCCAAAACGGTGTTTCTTGTTGCCCTCAAGGATCGGGGCAATGGCATCCTTGGCACCAACTGAAATAAGCACAATATCTGGTTTGATCGCGGCCAAAAGAGGTTCGAATTCGCGTGCCCGGCCAATATGCTTGCGGCGCGAAAACCCCTTGCCCCATCTGGCTCTGTTGATGAGTTGCAAACTGCGATCATTTTGAAACGCTTTGGTCAGCCCGTTTGACAGGCCCTCGCCAATCGAGTCGCCAAGGATCAGCACCCGGTAAGTTCCGCGTTCAGGGAAGGGGGTGACATAGCTCGAATATTGCAAACTGTTACCTTGCGCTGCCGCACGGGTGATGAATGTGATGGGAAAAAGCATGACCGCGCAGATCAGTGTCAGCATGAAAGCCGAACCAGTCCAAGGGGATACCTGGACTGGGGCTATTGGGACTGGGACCGCTTGGACTGAGCCAATTGGGATTGGGGTCCCTGGGGCTGGGCGGTCGCCCGGCACAAAATTGAAATCGCCGATTTTCATGTTATCTCTCGAATTTAAATTGGCTAACTGTCATTGCGGAGCTTTTGCAAGATGCGCGCGCTGGGCCAGCCATCAACCTTGAAGCCCCGTGATTTTTGATAATTTCGCAAGGCGCGAAGGGTCTCGTTCCCGAATATACCATCAGTGCCGCCGGTATCAAATCCTTTTGCTGTCAAAAGCTCTTGCAGCTCCAGCCGCTCATCTCTGGCAAGGGGCTTGTGCTTGGTAGGCCAGCTTTGCACAAAGCCTCCCGCACCTCGTATACGGTCCGCAAGATGGCCAATGGCGAGCGCATAGCTTGTGGCATTATTATAGCGCAGGATGGCGCGGAAATTCTTGAGAACGAGGAAGGCGGGGCCATTGCGACCGGCCGGCAAGAACAGGGCGGCCTTGTCATTGAGGCGGGGAAACTCTTTGCCACCAACCCGTTTTAGTCCATTTCTCTTCCAGTAGCGCAGCGGTTTGCGGCGTTTGAGGCGGCTGCGCGCCGATTTGAAATTTTTAGGCAACCTGACTTCATAGCCCCAGGTCTGGCTGCTCCGCCAACCCGATTTTTTCAGATAGTTGGCGGTCGATGCCAGGGCATCATCGGAATTGTTCCATATGTCGCGTTTGCCATCGCTATCATAATCAACCGCATAGGCCGAATAGGTGGTTGGGATAAACTGGGTATGCCCCATGGCCCCAGCCCACGAGCCGTTCATGTTTTTGGCGCTGATGTCGCCTTTTTGCAAAATACGCAGGGCGCTCAATAATTGCTGGCGACCAAAACGGCGGCGGCGGCGATCACGATAGGCAAGCGTAGCGAGGGATTGGATGACGTTTTTATCACCCTTTGTCGCGCCATAATTGCTCTCCATCCCCCAGATGGCGACGATGATGTGACGGTCAACCTTGTAGCGCTTTTCGAGCTGATCAAGCAGGGGCTTGTGTTGGCGCAACAAGGTTTGCCCGGTGCTGATCCGTTTGTCGGAAACAGCGCTTGCCAAATAATCCCAGATGGGGCGGACAAATTCTGGCTGGTACTGGGCCGAGCGTATCACCTCGGGGTCTGGGCTGATCCCGCGAAAGGCGGTGTCAAAGGTGCGACGCGAAACGCCTTTTCGTCGTGCCTGGGGCCAAAACCGTTCGACCCATTGCCGAAAACGCTTGTCAGATGCCGGTGCGGCATAGGCTTTTTGGCTCTCTATAGTGGTCATGCTAACTCCCGCAGGCAGGACAATTCCCAAAGACAGCACCAATGCGAAAAGTGACAAAGATCTCATGGTTAGCTTCCCAATCTGGCGACGAGGGCCGCCGATAAATTTCAGTGGGCTGATTAGCCAATTATTCAATTTAGCACTCATCATCGCAATTGATCTCCGAATCATTATCGCTGATTTTATCATCACAAGGCCCGTTGCCCCAAGAATATTTTGTCCCCAACCCCAGTGACTTGCATAGAAAGAGTAAAGTGACTTGCATTGAAAAATAACTTGTTGACGAGTAGGGGGGCGATAGTTTCATGATGTTGGCAGGCAATTATGGCGTTTGAGGGGAGTTGCACCGATGAGTATCAGTATAAAAATCAACGCGGGCAGTGATGAGCCCTTCGCCGTTGATATTGAACGATTTCCAGTGAAAATTGAACTGGAGAAAAACAATAGCCCGCTCGAATTCCTGCCCTTTTCCTTGTTCGTGATGGTGTTTTTATATGTGGCTCTGAGCAGCTTTGCTCCCTCGTTTTCCCTGACGGTGTTGTTGGGGACAGGAATTGGCTTGCTCCTGGTCGCCTATTATCTGGTGCAGCGCAGTGAGCGCAAGAATATCATCAATTTTGACAAAAACGGCGTTGCTGTTACGGAAGCTCGCTTGTTCGGGGATCGTCACTGGACAGCCTCTTATAAGGATTTCAAAGAGGTTCACATGCGCCGGCGCAAAGCCAAATCAGGGCGCACGCAAACCATCTACCAGATCATTGAGCTAAAACATCGCGACGACAAAAAGACACTGCCCCTGTTTGTTCACAAGACAAATGTCGCGCCCAAGGAGCGCTGGAAATCATATGCTGAGCTGTTCGGTCTGCCAGCCGTCAAAGGAGGGGAATAGTGGCCTGCCTCACTTTAATATGTAGGGTTTCGTGAGCTACGTACATGAGGACTGGATATGACTTATGTGCGGCACCCATCGGCTCCCAGGGCTTGCCCCGGGGCAAAGGGCTGTTTGGTCCCAGGGTTCGTGTCCTGGCCCTGGACCCTGGCTCTCTCACCCGTTATTTCAACATTTAATTGACAAAAATGGCCTTTGAGTTGTGGCTGGACTATTGACGTACCCGCTGCAATACGGCACTTTTATCACAATAAAGGACGTAAACATTAGCCGACCCCAAAGGGGCTTGGACAAATGTTTGGAAATTTGGTTAAATATTGACCGGTGTGTTTTCTGGTTTTGTTCAGGCGTTAACGTAAGTATACCCACAGAGTATTTAGCGCCATAAGTAATTACGTGTAAAAGGGATAGTATTAATATGAGATCGATGCTTCGGCTTACTTTTCTTGCTGTGGCGATAGGATTGCTGTTTGGCGGTTCCGGGTCTGTACAGGCCCAGCGATATGTTTCTCAAGATGGTATTTCCCGGAACGATGGCGCTTATCAAGCGCGTTATCGCTCAAGCAGAGCGAATGCCAGGAAAAACCGCCGAAATCTAAGACGCATCAGTCCCAGAGTCGCCCGCGCCCG
>JAJRRW010000092.1 GCA_024279115.1 Alphaproteobacteria bacterium | reverse complement strand
TCATACGCGGTCATTATGTCAGAGTCGTTTTGTGTCAGGTGAATGGGAAAAATCGCAGTGCATATTGGCCATACGGACGAGATTATTTTCTTTCAGATGGCGCAAAAAGGCCGGTCAGAATGATTGGGTATGGGCGCACGAGGCTCTAAAGCTGTTAAAAATCGCAAAAGAACTTCGACTTCGCCCTAAGGCTGCCCGAATCATGGCAATAATATTGTCATAATAAGTGCTGCGGTTCGCTCATAGGGGCACATCAATAATCAACTCTTCAAGGTGGGGCATGGAAAACAACAAGCTGGGATCATCAATCGCTGTCATGAACGCAAAGGGAGGGGTCGGAAAATCGACTGTGACCCTCGCCATTGCAGAAACTCTTTCTTATTACTACGGCAAAAAAGTGCTGGTGATCGACAGCGATGCCCAGATGAGCATCAGTGTGATGCTGATGCCGTTTGATGAGCTCAACCAGAAGCGCTCGCAATGGAAAACCCTTGTGGGCTTGTTGCATCAAACCTTGATCCTTGGTCAGGCCCCCGACTGGAAGTCGTTTATTACTCCCCATGTCTCTGATGTCGATGATGCCCATAATATTGATCTGTTACCCGGCGATTTGCGCTTGACGCTGGTGGAGCGGGCCGTAACAGAAGCAGATCGCCATGAGCAGATGCGCGGTCTTGTGCGTTCGGTTCTGGCCGAGGCGCGGCTCAAATATGACTATGTGTTCATCGATTGCCCTCCTGGACTCTCCTTGCTGACGGAGATCTGGTTGCGCGAAGCCGATTACCATATCGCTCCGGTGAAACCAGATTTTCTGGCCATTGCCGGCCTTGAAATGTTCCGCGAGTTCAAGAAAATCAATCCCGATCTCAAAATGGCGCAAAATCTTGGTATTCTGGTCAATATGAAAAATCGTCAATCCGCAGAAGACGATACCTATCATGCCATTTTGACCAATGATGAGGAGAGCCATTGTTTTCCCGATGCCATTCCTCACATGGCCCCCATTCAGCATGCCGCCAGATTTAATCCAGAAAGCCGCTCTTTTACCGCTAAATACCCTGGGTCGGCGGGAGATGCGTTCCGCAATACCGTGCACGAATTGCTCTTGCGTATTGGCAATGCGGAAGAGACGAATGCGCACGCTCATGAAGATGGGGCGGAGCCGTTGGAAGAGGTGGTCGAGACCCAACCCGAAGCTGAACCCCAACCCGAAGCAGCGCCAGAAGCAGCGCCTGAAGCTGAACCCCAGCTTGAAGCGGCGCCCGAAGCAGCGCCCGAAATTGAAGCTGTAGCGCAGACGCCCCCCCAAGCCCAGCCAGAAACAGCGCCGCCCCTTCAGGTTGAGCCGCGGCTAGAGGTCGTTGCTGATCCCGTTCTTGAAACGGCACCGGCGCAAGCTGTTGATGAGATCAAGGTCGAACCACCTGTGCAGCGTCAGCGTCCTGCCGCGATCCCGCGTACCATTGATATTGCCTCAAGATTTGCTCCCTCTGCCACTGTGTCAGATGCTGTTTCAGCTACGGCCCTGGAGGCAGCCAGCTTGAGCGAGAAGGCACCAGCGCGGCAGCCCTCTGGTTTCGTCAATAGGGCGGCAAATAATATCGGCTTGAGCCAGCCCCGTACTGAGCCATCGGTTCAGAACCGGTCCGGTTTTTCATCCCGAGAGCAATAGCGAGCCATACAGAACAAGAGTGCTCAAGAGGTGGGGTTTTGGAGTATTTTGGCCGCTTCAAGGGCGAAATAGGTCAAGATGCCATCGCAACCGGCGCGCTTGAAGCTCATGAGGCTTTCCATCATCACCGTTTCATGGTCGAGCCAGTCCTTTTGGACGGCGGCCATGATCATCGCATATTCCCCAGACACCTGATAGGCAAAGGTCGGCACCTGGAACTCTTCCTTGATGCGCGATACAATGTCGAGATAGGGCATGCCGGGTTTGACCATGACCATATCGGCGCCCTCTTCAATATCAAGCTCTACTTCGCGAATGGCTTCATCGCTGTTGGCGGGGTCCATCTGATAGGTGCGCTTGTCGCCCTTCAAGGTGCCACTTGACCCCACCGCATCGCGAAACGGGCCGTAAAAGGCGCTGGCATATTTGGCGGCATAGCTCATGATCAGCGTGTTTTCGTGCCCTTGTTGTTCCAGCGCCTGACGAATAGCGCCGATCCGGTGGTCCATCATATCGGAGGGGGCCAGAATATCGCAGCCAGCCTCAACCTGATTGAGAGACTGGCGGATCAAGGCTTCAACGGTTTCATCATTGTCAATCTGCTCGTCGATCAGCAAACCGTCATGACCATGAGAGGTATAGGGGTCGAGCGCCACGTCGCATATGATACCGATGTCAGGGACCTCGTTCTTGATGGCCCGCACCGCCCGGCAAATCAGATTGTCGGGATTAAAAGCCTCGCTCGCCGCATCGTCTCTTTTATCATCGGGAGTATTGGGAAACAGGGCAATGGCCGGCAGGCCCAGGTCACGGGCTTTTGTAACTTCGCGTACCAGCAAATCAATCGACAAACGCTCAACCCCTGGCATGGATTTGATGGGATCGCGCTTGTTGTCGCCCTCAATGACGAATAGCGGCCAGATCAGGTCGCTGGCGCTGAGCGAATTTTCGCGCACCATTGCCCGCACCCAGGCGTTCTGGCGATGGCGCCGCATTCTGATATTGGGGTAGGCAAACGCCATGTCGTTAGTCATATCTGGTCCCTTGCTGATCTGTCCAAAGGGCTTACCATCCTATAAGGAAAGGTGCAAAGTCTGCTTTGTTTTTAAGTTTACCCAAGCCGTTGCGACAGCTTTAACCGTGTTTCCGGTTCGGTCTGTGCGCGACCTTGTCAGAGAGGGGGTTTCCTCTTATCGTAAAGCGGGTAAAACGTGTAATAGTTCAATTTATGGGATGAAGGTGATGATGGATCTGGCAAAAAAACTGGATAACAAGCCCCTTATGTGGGGCCTTACGGCAGGCATCGGGCTGGCATTTTTGATGGCGGGCACTTTGAGTGCGCAGGCAAAGATAAAATGTGAAGGACGTTTTCAGATCGTCAAAAGTCAGGGTAAGATTTCGACCCCCTTTTGTGAAGATAATTATCTGGCAGCGGTGGCCCGCTCCTATGGCCGAAAAGTCAGCGGCGCGGCTGTACGGCGGAATCCGGGGTTGAAAGCCAGTGTTTGTCGACAGGTTGGCCACGACTATCGCCTGACGGATATATGTGCAAACCATAGACCGGGCGGCAATCGCAAAGGGTTTCCCTTTTAGAGTATAGGGTGCGCGGCTGTTGTGTATTCAGCCGCGTCCGCGATAGGTCGGGACGCCTTGGTCGGGGAGCCAAACATCGGCGAGCGGTTCTCCAGTTTGCCAAAACACGTCGATGGGCATACCGCCACGAGGATACCAGTATCCACCGATGCGCAACCAGCGCGGGTCAAGTTCGCCAACCAGCCTTCGGGCAATGCCAATGGTGCAATCTTCATGAAAAGCGCCGTGATTGCGGAATGATCCCAGAAATATTTTCAAGGATTTGGATTCGACCAGCCATTGGTCAGGCACATAGTCAATGACCATGTGGGCAAAATCTGGCTGCCCCGTCAGCGGGCAAAGAGACGTGAATTCAGGCACCGTAAACGGACAAGGGCATTGGTATCTTGTTGCGCATTTGGCACCTTTTCCAGCACAGCGTCAGCCGGACTGGCGGGCCGTTTTGTTGGCGAGCCAAGCTGGGTCAGGTCCGAAACATCCGTTTTTATCATGGCAAATCTTTCCGCTTGAGTGCTTGCGTCTTTGGCTGGCTCACTTTAGTGCAGTGTTTCTTTTCTCTCGCTCCCCGGGACAAGCCCGAGGAACTATTGCGACGAATGGCGCAGAGCCGGGGTCCAGAGGCCACGCTTCTTGCTCTTTCGATGGTTTGCCACCCGCTGCCCTGGATCCCGGGGCAAGCCCGGGAAGCGTCAGGTTTACGGGTTGAAACAAATTGCGATACCCACATATAAAGAGAGGCAGCCTACTAGGCGGGCTCAATGAACGTCTGCAGTCCCCAGCTCTTTATTTTATCGTGATTCATATCGAAAAACCGACCCCTATTTTTCTCTGAAAATCCCTAAGCGACATTGGCAAAATAGGCTGTATCGCGGTTTTGCCACTGGGTAACGGCCAGTTCGTCAGCCGTTTCTATGCTATCGGCTTTGCCGAGCAGTTTGAGGGCAATGGCCAGGGTACCACAGACGGCGGCCTGTCCATATTCATCCTCGATTTCACCGCGCCACAGAGCGGCCAGACGCTGCACATCCATCTCTTCATCAACCGGCTGGCGCGGATCTTTGGTGAGGCGCGGCCAGCGCTCCATGCTGATCTCGCCTTCGTGCAAAAGTTGCACGTCGGTTGGCTTGTTGGCGCGCCGCTCGATCTCGCCGCCTTCGCCGCGAAATACCGCCATATGGGGCTGGCCCAGATATTTGCCGGCATGGCTATGGGTTTCCAGAAAACCGCGATGGAAAATGCCCTGCAACATGGCGGGAGCTTCAAACGGGTTGATCATGCGCGAAATTGTGTGTACCGGTGTGCGCAGGCCAAAAATGGGGCGCAGCTCGATCAATTCGCGCATTTTGGGGCTGAGGCCCTCAAGCGGTACATAGGCGAAATTACGCGCATCAAGAGCGTGCGCGGCTTCTTCAAGAGTTTCGGTAACCGGATAGCCCAAAGCTTCGAGGGTTTCTCTGGTATAGACGCGCCCCGGCGTATGACCCTCGGTACCATGCATGAAAACGCGCACGCCGTTTTGCGACAATAACAAAGCCGACAGCACAAACCAGGGAAGCTGTCGGCGTTTGCCTGCATAGGACGACCAGTCAATATCGACCTGTGGTCTGGTTGCTGGCAAATCAAGGCGTGACTTGATGGCCTTGACAAAACCGGCCACCTCTTCGGGGGTCTCTTCTTGAAAGCGCTGCAACATCATAAAGGCCCCGAGCTGCTCGGGCAGGGCAATGCCATCAATGATCATGCCCATGGCTTCTTCTGCCTCGTCAAGGGTCAGTGAACGCGACAATGTTTTGCCCCGTCCCAATATGGCGATGAATTTGGCGAATGGATGCAATTCCGGCATCATGAGCAAAGACCCTTCCCGGTGGTTCTGGTGTGCCTTTCTGGCATGCAGTTATATTAGTCAAGGCTAATATATGCGGTGTGAGGGGCGGGAGCAAGGGCGTTGAGGCGTTTGGCTTAATCAAGCAGGGGATCATCCAGCCCATTGGCGGCAAAAGCTTGCGAGCGCTCGACACAACTGCCGCATTTGCCGCAAGGTTGATCGCCGCCCGTATAGCAGGTCCAGGTCTGGCGAAAATCGACGCCAAGTGCCACACCGCGCCGGACAATCTCTGGCTTGTCGAGATGTAGAAACGGTACTTGCAAGGCAATTTTCTGCCAGTCGCAAAGCCCAAGAGCTTGCTGCATGGCGGCGACAAAATCAGCGCGGCAGTCGGGATAGATGGCGTGATCACCGCTATGGGCCCCATAATACAGTTCGCTACGGTCTTGTGAAAGTGCCACGCCAGCGGCGATCGACAGCATGATCATGTTGCGGTTCGGTACCACGGTCTGTTTCATGCTCTCGTCCTGGTAATGACCGTGGGGAATTTCCGCATCGCTATTGCTCAATAAAGCACTGCTAAACAGCTCATTGATAAAGGGCAGGGCCACGATGGTGTGTTCGATTTTCAATTGGCTGGCCTGAGCGCTTGCACAGGCCAGCTCGCGCGTGTGCTTTTGCCCGTAATCAAATGACAAGGCGGCCAATTGGCAATCGTTGGCCGCATTGATTTGATGGGCCAATACCGTTGAATCAAGGCCGCCGGAAAGAATGATCAAAGCTTTTGTCATTTGAGGGTTTTAGGCCAAGCCCCTGGCCGCTGTAACCTCCATGGATATTAAGTCAGATTTATAGTTGAAAAACTGCTGATGGGATCAAGGGCCATTCCATTTTTGAGAATTTGCTGCGCAAGCGGGCTGCCGCCCACACCCGCTTGGGAGGACACCTCCCAACCCCCCCGTTGGTTATTATAAAATTACAAAAAACAGGAGGCTCGGGGGACATTTCCCCCGAGTGGGCCCGGGTGACAACCCGGTCGCGCAGCGAATAAACGCCTCCAACGCTGGCGCTGTGCCTCGTGAAAAGCCCGGGACCAAAATGTTAGTGGGCTTTTCCAGCTTCCAGTGCGCGTCGTTCTCTGGCCAGTGTGGAAAGGCCGTAATCATCGAGGATGGCGTAGATGGCCGGCACTACAAACAGCACCAATATTGTTGAGGCGATGAGGCCAAAGGCCAGCGAGGTGACCAGCGGAATGAGGATCTGCGCCTGCAAGCTGGTTTCTGCCAGCATGGGTAACAGGCCGGCAACGGTGGTAAGGGAGGTCAGCAGGATGGCGCGGAACCTTGAGCGGGCCGCCATGGGGGCTGCTTGTGCCACGGTGGCGTCGGGACCATGGTGTTCCTTGATGAAATTGATCAACAAGATGCTGTCATTGACGACGACCCCCGCCAGCGCCACAAAGCCCAGCATGCTGGGCATGGTGAAATCGATGCCCATAAACATATGACCGCCAACCGCGCCGATAAAAGCGAAGGGGATGACAATCATCACGACAAGTGGCTCTATATAGCTGCGGAACTGAAAGCTGAGCAGCAAAAAGACGCCCACAAGCCCCATGGCAAAACCGATGACCATGCTTTTCTGGGTTTTGCCGGTCTCCTTGTTTTCCCCTTCAAGAGAGAGTTTGACGGTGGGGTGGCGTTTCAAAAACTCCGGTATGAAGCGCTTTTGCATGTCGGCCAGCACTTCATTGGTGTTGGTGACGAGGCTGTCGAGTTCTCCCGATATGGTAACGGTGCGAACGCCATTGATGCGGTTGATGCGCGAATAACCACGGGCGCGCGAAATATCGGCGACAGATGATAGCGGGATCTGGTCGCCAGCGGTTGTTGAAATGGTGAAATAGTCAAGATCGGCGAGGCTGTCTTTGTCTTTCGAACGCAATCTGACATCGATCTCATAGGATTCTGGTCCCAGCTGGACATTGGAGATGGTTCGACCAAAAAATGCCGAGCGCAACTGGTCGGCGATGGTACGGCTATCGAGGCCAAGGCTGGTGGCACTCTCGCGCAGACGCACAGAAAATTCAGGTTTTCCTGGCCGCAGATCGTCGGAAATATCATCGACACCTTTGTAACGCCGTAGCCAGCTTTGCAAGTCAAGCGAGGCGACCTTGAGGGTTTGCAGGTCCCGTCCCAGCAGGCGCACCTCAATGGCCTTGCCGCCGGGACCATCGGTGGGCTCGGCAAATTTCAAGGTCAAAACATCGGTCAAAATACCGGCTTTTTGACGCCACAGGGATAAAATGGCGTCATTGCGCGAATTGCGGTCTTCACTGGCAATGAGATCGACGCGGATGGTTGCCAGATGTTTTCCCTGCTCGAAGGCATCCTTGTTTTGATTAAACAGAACCGTGACATTTTTCAGCAGGCTTTTTTCATCCGTTTCATTTTTGCGCAACTCGCTGTTCATGCCCTCCAGAGCCGTCGTCAGTTGTAAAATGGTGGCCTCAGTGCGAGGCAGCGGGGTGCCTTGCGGCATCAGCAAACGTGCCTCAATGGTGTTGCCCTCCAGATTGGGAAACGGCGTGAATGTCAAGATGCCCCCGGTCATGGCGGTTACGGACAGCAATAAGGCAGCGATGGCAATGCCGGTAGTCAAATAGCGCCAAGAGACCGTGAGATCGACAAAACGGCCCACAACTCTTTCGCGCATCCATTCGACAAAATCGTCCGTTTTACGCATCAGATAGGGTTTTTCGTCCCTCGATTTGGCAAGGGCATGGCTTAGATGGTTGGGCAAGATGAGAAAAGCCTCGATCAAGGAGACAATCAAGACGGCCAGCATCACCACCGGCACAATTTTCAAAATGGCACCAATGTCACCTTTCAAAAAGGCCAGGGAGCCAAAAATACAGGCGGTGGTGCCAAAGGAGGAGAGGATGCCCGGCATGACCTGCATCGTGCCCTTGACGGCGGCGTCAACCGGGTCAGCGCCTTTTTCACTATGCGCGGCAATATTTTCCGAAATGACAATGGCATCATCCATCAACAGGCCAATGACCATCAACAAGGCGACCATTGTGAACATGTTGAGCGTATAGCCAAGCCCCACCATGATGGCAAAAGCGCCCATAAAGGAAACCGGAAGTCCCATGGTGATCCAGAAGGAATAATTAAACCCAAAGAATAACAGCATCACCAACAATACCAGTCCAAGGCCCATAAGGCCATTGGTTACAAGCAGTTGCAGCCGGTCGCGAACGATTGAAGATCCGTCATTGGTGATACTGAGGCTGACACTGGGGGGAGCCGTTTTGTTTTCCTGTTCGATAAAGGTTCGGACCGCATCAATGACATTCAGCGTATCTTCGTTCTGGGTCTTGGTGATTTTCAAGATGGCGGCGCGTTTGCCATTGAACAGGGTTTTTTCCTCATCAAGATCGAAGCGATCGGTGATGGTGGCAATATCACCAAGACGGACCTGGCCGCCTGCCGTTCCCGAGATGACGATGAGATCCAGAAAGTCGTACAGGCGCTTGCGCTCTTCGGCAACGCGAATGAGAATGTCGCCATCGCTGGTTTCAATGGTGCCAGCGGGCAGATCAAGGCTCTGGCGTGAGATTTTACCCGCGACATCATTGAGGGAAAGCCCGTATTGACGCAGCACAATATCGGAAAGCTCAATACGGATCTGGTGGTCGGAAAAACCTTCTATATCCACTTTGGGAATGCCGCCAGAGGCCAACATTCTGGCTTTCAGATCTTCGGCATAGGCTTTGAGCTGGGTGGGGTCGGCAGGGCCGGTCAAGGCAATATCGGCAACGAAATCCGTGCGTCCCAATATATTCAAAATGGGGGCTTCCGCTTTGTCGGGAAAATCGTCGATCGCCTCGACTTCTGCGGTGACATCAGAAAAAAACCGCTCCAGATCATTGCCTTCGACCATTTCAATCACAGAAAGGGCCAGGTTTTCGCGTGCTTCACACTGCACCTCATAGACATTGTCGACACTGGCAACCGCGTCTTCAATACGCTTGCAGATTGCTTCTTCAATATCTTCAGCGCGGGCACCGGGATAGGCGATGCTGATTTGCACCATGCGTCCATCAATGCGCGGGAACGTCTCGCGTTGCATGCTTGGCGTTGCGGCCAGCCCAACAGCAAAGAACAACAGCATGAGCAGATTGGCGATCGTTGGATGGCCAGCGAAATATCGCATCATCGTGCTGATCCTTTGCCGCTGGCCTGGGATTTCAATCGTGCGCTGGCCGTGGCGTCATCTCTGGTCTTTAACAACATGCCAGGAACCGCCGGGCTAAGATCGCTGACAATGACGCGATCCTTTGTCGCCAGACCGCTATCGACGATGACAAAATCTCCTTGTACCAGTTTGACCGTTACCGGCCTGATGGCAAGGCGGCTCTTGTCATTGACCAGATAGACCTTGTTGGCATGCAGAGCGGAGCGGGGAACGACAATTTGATTGTTTAGTCCAGTGGTTCGGATTTCCACCTCGACAAACATGCCTTTGATCAGCGGCGGGCGGTCACCGATGATCGCGCGTTTATAGGCTTTATCGACAGACACAATGGCACCAAGGGTGCGGGTTTTAGGGTCGATGGTATCGCTGATGCGGACGACTTGCGCGGGCCATTCGACCGTGGTGTCATTAAAGCGGATGCGCACAATGGCTTTCATGCCAAGGTTTTTGACAATCATCGCCATGGCTCCCGCGTTGAAATCCATGGGTTCGGTGGTTTTGGGGGTGGAGGCTGCTTTCAACAGGCCGCGAAACTGGATCAGGGGAATTTGCGCCGATATTTCCGCGCAATTGACACTGTCGCCAATTCCAAGAACCGTGCCCGCTCCCACAAATTGCGTGACCTCGACATTGGTCTTGGCTATGCGGGCATCAAAGGGCAGGGAGATGATGGTGCGTTTCAAATTAAGTTTTGCCGTTTCCAGCTGGGCGCTTGAGATGGCTTTTTGTTCAATCTGCGCCCTGGTCTGGCTTGGATAGAGCGTCAGCTTGTTTTCGAAATCGAGCACTCTTTTTCGCTGGTTCAGGAGGTTGCGTCGCTCTTTATCGAGTGTGGCCTGCGCAATGGTGCCGCGTTTTTTGAGGGTTTGCGAGCGGTTGTATTCTTGTTCATTGATGGTCAAGGACTGACGCTCAAGCACCAAAGAGGCCTTGGTGTTTTTGGTATTGAGGGCCAGTTCTTGAAGCTTGGCCTCTGCGGCGCGGATATTAGCCTGGGCCTGGCGAATGGCGATATTATAGTCGTCTGGGGAAATACGCACAATTTCCGTGCCCTTGGGCAAAATAGCGCCCTTTTTAAAATCCGGATGCACCTTGATGATACGCCCCGATACCTGGGCTACGGCATTCCAGACACGACCTGGCTCGACGACTCCATAGCCAAGGACGCGCGGCACGACGTTCATCGGCGTTATATTGATGGTACGCACGGATCGTGATTGTTCGACGGCGGGAACCTGCTCGGGCGCTTTTTTATTTTTCATCACCAAGACCAGCAGCAGCACTGCCAGGATGATCGGCGGCAGGATTAAAATGCGCCGCTTCCAGTTGGTCGCCATTATTTTCTACTCCCCTTGGAGCCAAGACTCGGCCTCATATTGCAGGGCCTTGCCCGCAATTCATTGATCTTACGCATAGCATACGCCTATCCGTCGCTAAAAGTGCTATTTTTATGATGAGTTTATGACTTTAGCTGGCGATGCTAATATTGTGGGAGGATTTTTTACGCAATTGCGGAACATTGTTCTGCAGGAGGGGCTGGCGCTGTTCTTCCAGCAATGATAGCAGGTCTTGGGCCGGGATGGGGCGTGAGAAATAGAACCCCTGGCCTTCTGTGATTCCCATGGCCAGGGCGGCGGCGGCCTGTTCTGGCTGTTCGATGCCTTCAGCAATAATATTCATTTGATATTGGCCGGCCAGATTGACCAGCAACTCGATCATTTGCTGCGCGCGTTGATTATCGACGATGCCGTCAATGAATATTTTGTCGAGCTTGAGGGTGCCGACATCAAGTTTCTGGATTGAGGACAGGCCATTGTGGCCGGTTCCTGCATCATCAATGGCGATGCGAATACCCAGCTCTTGATATTGGGCGATGGTCTGGCTGGCCAGCTCCAGATTGACCAGCTCTTGTCGTTCGGTAATTTCGGCGATCAGGCTGGTAAGCGGCAATCCCACCAGTTTCAAAACGTCTAGCAAGCGGGGCAGGAAGGTAGGGTCGAGAAATTGTGCCGGTGTCACATTGAAGGTCATTTTGAGATGGGGGTTGGCGCGCAGTTCTGCCGCCATCGACAATCCCGCCGAGCGCAATAACGAAAACAGCATGGCATCAATGCGGCCAAAGTTTTCGGCTAGTGGTATAAAACTGCCCGGAGAAATGATTTCGCCATCGGGCTTGATCCAGCGCGCCAGCATCTCAAAGCCGGCGATCTGGCTGGATTGCAGATTGATGATGGGCTGGAAATAGGGCACGAATTCGCCATCGGCAATGGCGGCATCAATTTCATCAATCGCGCCCAGCGGCGGGAACAAGGCGCGAGCCGTGAGAAAGCCCAAAAACAGTCCGACCATGGCAACCAGCAGATCCATGAGCATCACACAAGACTGGTTCCAGTTGCTAAAGGCGTGCTTGCTGATAGCAAGTTGCGCCTTGATCGGATAGCGTTTCGAATAGGCGATGAAGCGCATCCCATCGGAGGTGGTCGAGCGGGTGTTCCAAGGGCTGTTTCGAGGTTGGTAATTGGCTATCTGCCTGCCGCTATTGAGGGATACCTGTATCGTTAGCTCAGGGCGAAGTTCGGACGGCACCATATCATAGAGCAGTCCGCCAGTACTGATGATAGCGGCAATGGAATAATTGTCTCTGGCCCAGAGCACAGATAGGGCATGTTCGCGGCTTTGCGTGAGAACGGCCAGTTTAAAAAGCCCATTGGCGCTCTTTTCCCAGTTCGCGGATGTGTTGAGATCAGATTGCAGGCTGTCCGTTGAAAAAACCGCGCAATCGGTCGTGCCAGAGCGCAAACGAATATCCTTGAGGCTGCCCATGGACATGACATAATTCTTGAAAGCGCCAACGGTTTTGGGGGAGCAGTTGGTGAGGCCGCGTGTTTCAATATCAACAAGGGTGTTGACGGCGAGATCGGTGGCGAGTTCCGTACGCAAAATGGTGCGGGCGGCGAGATCTTCAAGCTGCGTTTTATTCCATACTTGGACAATATTGTAATAGACCATATGGGCGACCGCGAAAAATGACCCGGCGACCAGGGCGATCATGGCAAATTGTATGGCGCGGCGCTTGGTCATTCTTGGTCATCTCCTGATCCTTGCTTAACCATAAACGATAAGCTTTAGGAGAATGTAAACGCCTACCAAAAACGTATTTACACGGCCTGTTCGTGCCAAACCCATGTCGTGCGCCGCCAGCGCATGTCTGGCCACCCGGCAGTTTTGATTCTGTCATGGGCCTATGGCCAGCTGGAACAAGTAATTGTTATAACAGCTCCTTGAAGCGTCAATGAATACCAGGATTGACAAGCAAGCGAAGATCATTGCATTGCTTGCAACAGCGCGGTCCGGTCAATTGCTCCCGTTCGTCCGCCTGCCTGTCCGTTTGTCTGGGAAATACAAAAGGTTCAAAATCTTATGCAACCTGTGATCGAATGGCTGGGGCGTCTGGCCAAGGAAATCCTCGGTATTACCTATGACCTTTTCAAACTGATGATCCCGGTGATTATCATTGTGAAAATGATCGAAGAGATGGGGGGCATTGGCTATATATCGGCGGCCCTTGGTCCGGTCATGGATCTGGTGGGGCTGCCAGCCAGTATGGGGCTGGTATGGGCGACGACGATGATCGTCAATATGTATGGCGGCATGATTATCTTTGTTAGCATGCCGCAGGCCGAGACCTTGAGTGTCGCGCAGGTGACCGTGCTTGGCACCATGATGCTGATGGCTCATTCTTTGCCCATTGAGGGACGAATTTCCCAAAAAGCCGGGGTTGGATTTCTCTATACGCTGGCCTTGCGGGTCATTGGTGCTCTGGTGCTTGGTATCATATTGCATCAGATCTACAGCTCGGGAAATTATCTGTCGCAAACCAATACCGCGCTCTGGACGCCAGCCCCGGTCCTCGACAAAAGCCTGGAAGCCTGGGCAATGGGGCAGCTTTGGACGCTTTTTCAGGTCTTTGTGATCATCGCCATTCTGGTGGTGTTTTTGCGCGCCCTGAAATGGAGCGGCATCGAAAAACTGTTGGCCAAAGCGTTACAGACCGTTTTGCGGTTTGTGGGGCTAAGTGAGCGCACCACGTCGATCACGATTATCGGCATGACGCTGGGGCTGACCTATGGCGGCGGCCTGCTGATCAATGAAGCCAAAAAAGGCAATATATCAAAGCGCGACATTTTTGGCTCCATGTCCTTGCTGTCCGTATGCCATTCCTTGATTGAGGACACCTTGCTGATCTTGTTGATTGGCGGCGATCTCACAGGCATCCTCTATGCCCGCGTTTTGTTTGCAGTGTTGTTGATTGCCGCCATCATGCGGTTGATCCCCAAGCCTAAAAATTGACCAAAGTGACCCCCGAGAAATAGGCATGGCCAAAAGTAAATGCGCCAACAAAGCCAAGGGCGATAACGGCTGGCACGAATTCGCGCCCCAGCGGGACAGATTCGGGTTTTTCCCAGGCACCATCGCGCCGGTTCACCAGCACCCTCATAATCAGCGCCCAAAGGCCAAGGCCGCCAAACAGTAAGAGGGAGCGGTTATCTCCATTGAGGACCAGATGACCCGTGGCCCATAACAACATGCCAGTAAGTTGCAGATGGCGAATATAGCGCTTGAGATTGGTCTGCATGCGCTTGTCAAAGCCAAAGCCAAACAGGGCGGCGCCAACCAGAACAAGGGCCAGACCGGGCAGGGTGCTCCAGTCCGGCAGGCTATATAGCTGCCAGGGTTCAGCACTGCGCCAGCCCATCGACATCAGCACAATCGCGCTAATCAGACCAAGGGTAAAACCGCTCGCGTAAATATTGGGGCCAAGGCTCTTGATCAGAGCGCTACGAAAGCGCGGTTTGGTGGCGGGCATGAAATGCAGAAAATACCACAGGGCCAGACCGAGCAATAGGAGGGTCATTTTTGATCTCCAGATTTGGTGTCGTCAACTCTTGTCGCCATCAATATCAAGGCTGCGAGTACCAGCAGGATGGTCCATTGAGGCATGATGGTCACAGACCCAAGACGCACCAGCCCATAGCCAATAAAAAGGGCCGCCATGGTCGCATATTGAGCAGCAATAAAAATCAATAACGAGTTTTTATGAGGCATAGAGCGGGCCGCCAAAACAAGAGCGACAAAACTAAGAGCCATAACACCTGTAATACCGTGCCAGACCACAGAAAGAACCATCTTGTTTTCGATGGAAAGGTTACTTTGCATTGCCGGGGTGTGAAACAATAATTCTCCGGCCAAAGCGTGGATGAGCAGTGTCAGGCCAGATACGATGCTGGCTGATAAAATCCATTTGTTCATGAGGTTTCTCCTTGTTCATCAATCCAGTGATGGCGCAGGCGAACCGTGGCTCCCATGCGCTCGAAAATTTTACAAAGGCCGTAAGTGGTGCGGTTAAAGAAGATGAACTCCTCGGCCACATGCTCGGGGCTGTCGAGGGATTTGGAGAGCATCATCATCAGCTCCTGGCCGCGTTTGGTGTAATCGCTATTGGCGCCAAAATCATAACTGTCGTGAATAAAAGGTTCGCTGACCCAGACGCCAAACGGGCGGAACAGCTGTTCATGCATTTGCGGGGTCAGGTTCTCGAAGGGCATGCCAATATCCGCGTAGGCCTTGGCAAGCGCCTCTCGGTCGCCGTGCAGATAAGCAAGTAGCAATTGCGGAAATACCAGCATGAAATGATCTGACAAATGGCGCACGCAGCCAAAATCAAGAATATTGATGGTGCCATCGTCGCCAAACAGATAATTGCCGGGATTGGGGTCGGCGTGCAGGCATTGCAGGTCGCGCGCACTGTGCACAAAGAAATCGTAGAGTTTTTGCGCCGTCTTGTCGCGCTGTTGCTTGCTCGGATTGGTGGCCAGCCATTCTTCGAGGTGCTGGCCGGGCATATATTGTGTGGTGAGCACGCGGCGGGCGCTGAACTGCTCGTAGACGCGCGGGATGTTGATGCCCTCAAGCTTGACATGGTGGCCAAACCAGTTGGTGTTTTGACGCTCAACACCATAGTCAACCTCTTCCTTGAGGCGCGCTTCGATTTCGTCAAGAGACTGCAAAATGATCTTGGCATCACGCAGCTTGCGAACCATGGTGCGCACCATCACCAGATCGCTATCGATGGCCGCGCCGATCCCGGGATATTGCACTTTTACCGCCAATGGCGTGCCATCGGGCAGGCTCGCTTGATGCACTTGCCCAAGGCTGGCGGCCGCAAAGGCATTTGGGTTAAAACTTGCGAACAGTTTTTCGGGAGATTGTCCCAATTGCTCTATCATGACTTTGCGGATCAACACCTTGTTGAGCGGCGGCACCTGATGAAAACTCTTTTGCAGCTCGTTACGATAAGACGCGGGTAGCAGGTCCAGTTCCATGCCAATCATCTGGGCGATTTTGAGCGCCGTGCCCCGCAACCTGGTCATGGCGTTAAACAGGATCAGCGCATTTTTTTCATCCAGTTTTTGCTTGGTCTGGCGTTCGTTTGCCGGCGTCAAGAAGGCTCGCTTGATCTTGTGTTGCAGTTCGCCAGCGCCAACCTTGACCACAGCCAGGCCAGCCACTTTGGCGCGGGCCAGCTTACTTTGCGGGAGTTTTTGGTTCATCGTCCCCCTCCATAAAACGGCGTTTGACGCTGCTACTACTGTTGGTAAATTCAGCGAAACTGTCGAGATGGCTCATAACATGGGTGCGGAACAAGAACGACAGCAGGTCAAGTGATTGTCCAACCAGCCCCTGATGCAAAATGGTCGCCACAATGCCCATGCTTTTGTCGAGCAATTGGGTGGTGTTTTCAAAATCTTGCGAGTTGTCTTTTAGCCAATAGGCCATGATGCCCGTTTGGTAATCCCACAACAAACGCGGCAGCAATTCGCGGTATGGCTGATCGGGTACTTCTCCCGCTTCAATCGCCGCTTCCAGCATGTCAGTGACCATTTTTTTGTTGAGATGTTTTGTCTTTGCCAGCCCCGCATAACCGCTCGCAGGTGAATAATAGGTGAGGGTAAAGACCTGTTGTAAAAACTCGCGGGCTGGCAGCCATATTTGCAGTTCGGTTTCAATCAATTGCTGCAATTGTTCTTGCAAGGAGTAGGTATGGAAATCCTCAATGTCTTTGAGGGCGTTTCTGGTTTGTTGCTGAACATGCTCGCAATAGCCATAGAGCAGGCTTTCTTTGGTTGGGAAATAATTGTAAATGGTGGCGTCCCCGACACCGGCACGGCGCGCAATTTCGCGCATGGAAGCGGATTTGAAGCCTTTTTCAATGATGACATCAGCGGCAGCTCCAAGAATTTTGAGGCGGTTTTTCTGTTTTTCCTGTTCGCTTATTTTCATGAGACAATTCCACTAATGAGTAAATGATCTATAATAAATAGCAAAAATTGGCAAATAATCAATAGTAATTATTTATAAATAGCACGAGCCATCGTTTTATGGATTGTCTGTTTTTGAGAATACGCATCTACCGCTTGCGCGTAAACATGGTTTGGATGATGTAAAAAGCCAGCACCGCCGGGACCGCCAATAGCAAGAAGGCGACAGGTGTCGCGGCTATTTCAGGGACTCCAAAGGATTTCACATAGATGGTTTCGAGCAGGTGAGCGGCCGCGGCAATATCATATTGCTCGGTATTGACACTGCCAACCGCTGTTATAATGCCAGCTGTGGTCATCGTAAAAATAAATAGCGCAAAGAAAATTGCGATGAGTGTTGCCATGCCCTAACTCCCTCTTATGCAAAGCTAATTTCTGCGCAAATATTAGAAGAAATTATGCAAAAAGAAAAGTCTTGGGGAATGATACCCACGGCTCTTGATATCGAGCGATATCAAGAGCCGTGGGCAAAAGGCCGTTTGATTGCTTGGGGGTGCAATTTTTGTTGCAAAAAATTGCGGGGAAAAGGTTTGTGCCAACCCCCGTATTTGTGGACACTAGCCTTTTCCCCATTTCCGCCGCGGGGAGGCATATTCGCGGCGGAGATTACGCCAGAACTGGATGGTCATAGACAACAGGGCCGAGAACATCAGCGCCATAAAGATCATCACCATATAATTGCTGGAGCTATTGAGCTGTGGCATTTGCTGGCTGTTTGACGCCTTGTTCGACGGTCGCAGTGTTTTGGTGTCAACAACTGGTTCGCTTGCGGGAAGCATTGTTTGTTCAAAGGCTATCTGGGCTTTGGCAAGCGGAGCTGGCATCGCAGAATCTGTGTGCGTGCTGGCAAAAAGGCGACAAGCAGAAACATGCCTATACCGATCAAGAAGTCCGTTGTCCACTCTCGCGCTCGATCAGATCCAAACAGTTTTACCCTACGTTTACTCTTTTGCATCTCGAGGTCCCCACCAGCTAATTCATGCATCTTTAATATCCTCAATAAAGCAGATGATTGGGGCTTGGGTTGGCCCGCAATGTGGCAATATTTCGCTCCGGGCTATTCGCGCTGCGCGCGGCCTGCGCGCGCGCACTAATGTGCGGCGGCCGGTCGGCCTTGCCGATGGGTACAGCGGTGATTTATTTGCGCGCCCGCTTGGCAGTTTGAGGGTCGAGTCTGGAGCGTAGTTGGGCTTGCCGCCGGGTGGCGGGAACATTTCACCAAGATTATTTTCATGACCTTAGCGATTGTGCAGCTCCAGCAGCTTGTTATCCAAAAAGGCACGCTCTATTTTATTTGCCGTCAATTGAATGGCGCGGCTCAGGCTTGATTTGGCTGCCTCGAACTGCTTTGTCCGGACCAGCAGGTCTGCTTTGACGACATAAAAATATTGGTACTCTTGTAACTCTCCAGCAGTTTGCAACTCGTTTAATGCCGACAAGGCAAATTCAGCATCTTTGGCATAAGACATGGCAACAATGGCGTTTAGCTGGATCACAGGTGTTGGTGAAAGCTCGTAGAGCCTGCCATAAAGGACGGTGATTTCGGCCCAGTCGGTCTGGGAAAAATCACTGGCATTTGCGTGAACTGCGCTGATTGCCGCTTGTAATTGATAGGGGCCGAGCGATGCTTTGGCAAGCGCGCCAAGCAGCAAGTGAGTTCCTTGCTTGATCGCTTGCTTGTCCCATAATGAGCGATCTTGGTCTTTCAGTTGAACAAGGGTCTTGTCAGGGGTGCAGCGAGCCGCCCGGCGGGCATTGTGGAGCAGCATGAGCGCACAAAGACCGGCGATCTCTGGTTCATCAGGTATCAGCTGATTGAGGGCTGTACCAAGCTGGATGGCTTCATAACACAGATCTTCGCGGCTCAATTGGCTGCCACTGGTTGCTGTGTAGCCTTCATTGAATATGAAATAGATCACCGACAATACGGATTGCAGACGCTCAGGCCATTGCTCTTTGCCTGGCACCTTATAGGGAATATTGGCGGCCTTGATTTTGCGCTTGGCGCGCACAATGCGCTGCGCCATGGTGGTTTCCTTGGTCATCAAGCCACGGGCGATTTCCCTGGTATCAAGACCGCCGACGGCCTTGAGGGTCAAGGCGATGCGCGCTGCTTGAGAGAGAGCTGGATGGCAGCAGGTGAAAATCAGGCTCAACTGCTCGTCTTTGCATTTTGCAAAAGGCGAACTTTCGCTCGCGTCATGCTCTTGATGGGTCAGTTTTGCCATCATTTCTATTTCCGCTGCCTTGCTATTGTGCATTTGACAGTGCCGGAGCCGATCAATCGCCTTGCGCCTGGCTGTTGTTAGCAACCAGGCTTCGGGCACATGGGGAACACCCGATTGCGGCCAACTCGAAAGGGCCGCAATCAAGGCATCTTGCAGGACATCTTCAGCCAGTTCCATATCGCGCAGATGTGACATGAGAATGGATAAAACACGTCCCCAGCTGTTCCTTACCACATCCTCAATATGAGTGTGTGTCAGATCAGCATTCATATTTGAGATATCCTCATTCGAAATTCAGTTCCAGAATGGGGCGCACCTCAATAGAGCCCCAGGCGGCGGTGGGTATTTTGGCAGCATAGGCCAGCGCTTCATCAAGATCGGCGCAATCCAGCAGATAATAGCCGCCCAGCACTTCCTTGGTTTCGGCAAACGGGCCATCTACAGTTTGTATTTTTTGGTTCGCGACACGAACCGTTGTGGCGGTCTCAATACCTTGCAAGGGCTGTCCGGCCACATGGACACCGGCGGCCTTGGTCTCCTTGTTGAACTCCATATAAGCTTGAAACATCGCTCCAAATTCGGGAGTGTCCGGCTGGGGCCCACTATTTTCAGCGGCATAGATCAAAAGCAGATATTGCATGTCGTTCGTCCTTCTTTCTGGTTTGTTTACGGTGACACAAACCAGACGAGCGAGGCATCTTGTTTTCGACACCAACGGACATTTTTTCCAAATTTGACAAGATCAACAATGCGGGCAAGGCACGAGTTAGCGGGGTGCCGCGCCGATACGCTTGCCAGGAGACCTTAGAGGGTATGGTGGCGCGCTCTGGCACCGCGTTCGATGGCGGCGCAAATCAGCGGCTCCAGGTCAAGGGCGTCGCGCAACAGTTGCAAGAAGCGCAGCTCTTCGGCTTTGATATCCAGATCGGCAGCGGCGACCTCAACGGCCAGGGCATAAGCTGTTTCGTGCAATTTGAGCGGCAGATTTGTTGAAACCTCGTTGAGGATTTGGTCGAGCCCGTCTTCTTTTGCCAGCACATTGCCGCAAGCTTCAGCGGTGTGGACGAGCTGTTCGATGTCAAAATCGCGAAAAGCGGGCAGGTTTTGAACCATTTGGCCAATACGGAACGTCTCCTTGTCGGTCATGTCGCGATCCACGGCGGACATGGTGACCATGATATAGATGAGAGCGTCATGGGGGGAGAGGGGGCCGGGCATAGGGTCAATCCTTTAAATGATTTGGCGAACTGTTGAGCTTTTAAACAGATGTACCCTTTTCAGGGCCAGTTGCAAACACTTGGATTGCTTCTTTATGATTTTGCCGATAACAAGCAATTGAAAATAATCAAGCAAAGGACCGCAAACCATGACCGATGAGCCGTTGATGACATTGGCCCAGAGCAGCAAGGCGTGGCCCGTTATGGAAGCGCGAAATCTCATCAAGCGGCTTGATCGGTTGAAAGAGCAACCAGAGGTGGTGTTGTTCGAAACCGGCTATGGACCCTCGGGACTGCCGCATATCGGTACCTTTGGCGAAGTGGCGCGCACTGAAATGGTGCGCCATGCTTATTCGGTACTGACCGGGCGCAAAACCAGGCTGATCTGCTTTTCCGATGATATGGATGGTTTACGCAAGGTGCCAACCAATCTGCCAAATCAAGACATGCTGGGGCAATATCTCGATAAGCCTTTGAGTGTGGTGCCAGACCCTTTTGGCACCCATGACAGCTTTGCCGCTCACAATAATGCGCGGCTGCAAAGCTTTCTTGATCAGTTTGGTTTTGACTATGAATTTGTCTCGGCGACGCAGCGCTACAACTCTGGCGCCTTCGATGAAACCTTGCTGCATATGCTCCAGGTCTATGACAAGGTGATGGAGATCATATTGCCGACGCTTGGCTTTGAGCGCCAGAAAACCTATTCGCCGTTTTTGCCGGTCTGCCCCACCAGCGGTAAGGTGTTGCAGGTGCCAATGAGCGAGCTAAACGTCAAAAAGGCACGATTGTTTATAAGGATCCGGTCAGTGGCGATCTGGTGGAGCTGCCGGTGACGGGGGGCCATGTCAAATGCCAGTGGAAGGCCGACTGGGCGATGCGCTGGACGGCGCTTGGCGTCGATTATGAAATGGCCGGCAAGGACCTGATTGACAGTGTGCGCCTGTCGGGGAAAATCTGCCGCGCTATGGGGGGCACACCGCCGGACGGGTTTTCCTATGAGCTGTTTCTCGATGAAAAAGGCCAGAAGATTTCCAAATCGCTCGGCAATGGCATCACCATTGACGAGTGGCTTAGCTATGCCAGCCCGCAAAGTCTGTCGCTTTTCATGTATCAAAAACCCAAAACCGCCAAGCGTTTGCATTTTGATATCATCCCCAAAAATGTCGATGAATATCTGACCTTTTTGTCGAAATACCCAGATCAAGAAGGCAAGGATCAGCTCAATAATCCGGTCTGGCACATTCATGGCGGCACCCCGCCACAGGCCGAACTGCCGATCAGTTTTGCCCTGTTGCTCAATCTGGTGAGCGCCTCGAACGCCTCTGAACCAGATGTCCTGTGGGGCTTTATTCGCCGCTATGCGCCAGACGCGACGCCAGAAAAATTTCCTCTGCTCGATCACCTCGTTGGCTATGCGATTGGCTATTACGAGCATTTCGTCAAACCCGGCAAGACCTATCATGCGCCAACACCCCAGGAAGCCGCAGCGCTCAAGGATCTGGAGGCAAGGCTCGGGGAGCTGGATGCAGGTGCCGATGGTGGCACCATTCAAAATGTGGTTTACGCGGTGGGCAAAGAGCATGAATTCGAGCCTCTGCGCGACTGGTTCAAGGCGCTTTACGAGGTGTTGCTTGGGCAAAGCCAGGGACCACGCTTTGGCAATTTCGCCGAGCTTTACGGTCTCAATGAAAGCCGTGAGCTGATCAAAAAAGGATTGGCCGGAGAGCTGGTGAAGGGGTAGGGACAGGCGGGCATGTTTTGGCCAGAGCGTCCAGCCTTCGCCAAGTGGAGATGCCTTCGCCAGGCGGGCATGCTGCGCGCATAGCGCCAAAGGCCAGCCTTTGGAAACTTTATGGGTGGGACTTCACATCTAGTGGCCTGCCGCACTTTAAATGCAGGGTTTCGTGAGCTACGAGAGGACTGGGTATGATTTATGTGCGGCACCCACCGGCTCCCGGGGCAAGCCCGGGAAGCGTTAGGTTTAGGGGGTGAAACAAATTGCGATACCCATCAATTTAAGAGAGGCAGGGCACTAGGCGGGTGGTTGCTGGTCAATACATATACCAATAGACAAATGCGGCTGATACGGCTGACAATACCAGCAGCTTGATACCGCCAATCACCAAGATGCGGCGAAACATGGCGCTGCTCTCATCCTTGTGCTTTTTTTGCAGTTCGGCCTGTTGTTGTTGATCCATGGTTTTCCGGTTTTCTTTCTTGTGATGGCTGGCTCGAAAAACAAGCGTTGAACCATTTTCGTGCTGGCAGCGACTAACAATTGTACGTCAAAAAACAAACCTCGTAAATTAAACAGGAAAAAATATGACAAATATCGTTAGGCAGGTGGCCACAGGACTGGTTCTAAGTGGTTTGCTGGTTGCCGTTGCCCCGGCATTGGCCGCGAACAAACCAAAGGTTAGCATCAGTCTTAATTCAAACAAGGCCAGCGAGCAGTTTTTGGGGGCAATGATCAGTAGCAAGTCTGCCCGTCAGAAGGTCTATCTCACCAGGCAGGAATTCGGGGAGGCCGCAAGATTGGCAGTTAAAAAGCTGCAAGAGCCTGATATGGACCCGCAAAAAGGCCTATTTCATATGGAGTTTGAAAAAATTAAACTCTGTATTGCCTGGGGCGAGAGCCGAAATGAGTGTCCGTGAACGGGAGTGAAGCCGTTTTTTGAATGGCACAGCTACCACGCGCACACCTTGAAGCCATTGCCGAGCCAGCAGGCGCGGTTTTTGCCAGAGCGTTTGGCAGATCCCCAGCGAGAATTAATGCCCATTTTTGTCAGACCTCTGACATCGGCCCGGTTTTTTGACAGCACCGTTACCGACACCATCATGACGTCGCCAAAAAAACGGCCCGATTTTTTTGCGCTCGTCAAAGAAAAGGAGCCATTTGGTTCGGCTCGAAAATCACAAACCCCTCGAAACTGGGTGCTGTTGCCCGATGTAATAAGGCATTTCGCGTTGCGCGCCATGGCCGGTGTATGGATGCTGGCGGCGAGCAATGTCAAGCTCACAACAATGAGGGCAAAAAACCGAGTACGCATGATAAATTCCTCCCTTTGCATGCACGGACGTACCGCGTCATAATTGAACACCAATATCAACATGCTCGACCAATTACCGCAAGCCCCTGCAAAAAAGCCCCGCATCCGTAGGGCGTCAATAGCGCAGCGTATTGCGCCGTTTTGAGCTCCGCCGAGCAAACGAAAGAGTGTCGATCCGTAGGGTGTGTTAGCGCCTGTCATGGGCGCGCATACAATCACCGAACCATCAAAGCGCGTAACGCACCGATTTGTCCCCGTCGGCAACAGCGGTGCGGTGCGCGCCATTTGAGAGCTATTGCCGCGTTGCGCATGATCAACAGGGCGCTAACATACCCTACGGAATATAGGGTCTATCCTTTGCTCTGAACGCGGAGCGTCCATGCATGAATTCCCAAGCGGAACCTGGGAAGGAGAGATAGAACTGGGTGCATCTCAGGTAGGATTTTTAACTAGATATAACGAGTAGTATAAAAACAAAAAAACCGGAAAATGTTGCGGTGATAGTCAGTTTTCTTAACTTTGGTATCTGCCATGCCATTATAAACCCGGATAAAATAAGTGTTAGTAGTGCAATGGATAAAATTGTTGAATAAACTTTAAAAACAAACCCGCCTTTGGATTTGTGTAATTGAACGAGATGTCGATACCAATTTGATTTTTTTACTTCCATTTTGGCAGTAAGTTTTTCTAAGTTTGTTTCAACACGAACTTCAATAGCTGCCCCTTTCCATTCAAAAATGGTTTTGCCTTCCTTCACGCGTATTTTAGATTGGCCTGTTGGGTTCGACAAATTTAGGTCTTTAAGTTTGTTTTTTGTGACCAGTATATACTCCGAAATATCTCCAGAAAAAGAAGGTTTTATCTTTATGATATGATTGGTTTTTTCTTCTTCTCCTTTAATATCCCAGATGTAGAGAGCGCCAGTGACAAAAAACATAACGGCAACTGGCATTAAAAAAACCGCTAAAAGCGTGTGTACTTTCATTAAAACCGATCTGTTGAGAAACATTATTCTTCCTCTTGTTTGTCTTAATTTTTGATAGCTTAATCGAGCAGATTAAACGCACTTTTTCGCTCATTCCCAGGTTCTGCTTGGGAAGGTTTGGTGGAGACGCTTTGCGTCCTGAATGCTTAAGTAAAACTTGCCCCTAAATATCCAGCTGCTCCGCGAACTCTGCGTTTGCCTGGATAAAATGAAACCGGGCTTCGGGTTTGTTGCCCATCAGCTGCTGCACGGTGTCGGCGGTTTCTTCGCGCTCGTCGGGATCGATGGCGACTTGCAAGAGGGTGCGTTTGCCCGGCAGCATGGTGGTTTCCTTGAGCTGGGCGGCCATCATCTCGCCAAGGCCCTTAAAGCGGCCAATGTCGATCTTGCCACGGCCGTTGAACTCAGCTGCCAGCAGCTCTTCCTTGTGGGCATCATCGCGGGCGTACAGGGTCTTTGCCCCTTGGGTGATGCGATAGAGCGGCGGCACGGCAACGTATAAATGGCCCTGATCGACGAGCTTTGGCATCTGGCGGTAAAAGAAGGTGATGAGCAGGGCGGCGATATGCGCCCCATCGACATCAGCATCGGTCATGATGATGACTTTCTCATAACGCAGATCATCTTCGCTATAAGCGCTACCGACCCCGCAGCCAAGCGCTTGCGTGAGATCGTTCAAAAGCTGGTTGGAGGAGATTTTGGCGCTGGAGGCGTTGCCCACATTGAGAATTTTACCACGCAGGGGCAAAATCGCCTGATTTTTACGGTTGCGGGCCTGCTTGGCGGACCCACCAGCACTGTCTCCTTCGACGATGAAAATTTCAGCTCCCCTGGCACCGCGTTGCGAACAATCGGCCAGCTTGCCCGGCAGGCGCAGTTTTTTGGTGGCGGTTTTGCGCGAGACTTCCTTGTCGCGCTTGCGTTTCAGGCGTTCCTCGGAGCGATCCACCACCCAGTCAAGCAGCTTGCTGGCTTGCTTTGGATTGGCGGTGAGCCAATGATCAAACGCATCGCGCACGGCGTTTTCGACGATACGCGTCGCCGCAGAGGTGGCCAGTTTTTCCTTGGTCTGCCCCTGAAATTCGGGTTCGCGGATAAACACGCTCATCATGGCGCCAGAGGTGCTAAGCACATCATCGGCGGTGATCTGCGCGGCCTTTTTGTTTTTGGTCATCTCGCCATAGGTGCGCAAGCCCTTGGTGAGAGCACCGCGCAGGCCGGTTTCATGGGTGCCGCCCTCAATGGTGGGGACCGTGTTGCAATAGGTGTTCAAGAACCCGTCGGCATTGGCAATCCACGCGACCGCCCATTCGACAGAGCCATGACCGCCTTCTTTTTCCACCTTGCCAGCCAAAATATCGCTGGTGACCGTGACCAGTCCCTCCAGGCGCTCGGTGACAAAATCCTTGAGGCCGCCGGGAAAATGAAAGGTCGCTTCAGTTGGCACATTGTCTTTTTCAGTGATCAGCTCGGGCGCGCATTTCCAGCGGATTTCAACACCGCCAAACAAATAGGCCTTGGAGCGGGCCATACGCATCAGGCGGGCCGGGCGGAACAAGGTGTTGTCGCCAAATATTTCAGCGTCGGGATGGAACAAAAAACTGGTGCCGCGCCGGTTGGCGACCTTGCCGAGTTTTTGCAGCTTGCCTTGCGGGATGCCGCGCGAAAATTCCTGGCGATAAAGCTGCTTGTCGCGCGCCACTTCGACGATCAACACGTCAGAAAGGGCATTGACCACGGAGGCACCAACCCCGTGCAGGCCACCAGAGGTCTGGTACACTTTGCTGTCAAATTTACCCCCGGCATGCAGGGTGGTAAGGATCACCTCAAGGGCGGACTTGTTCTTGAATTTGGGATGCGGATCAACGGGAATACCGCGGCCATTATCGCTGACTTTAAGCGAATTGTCGGCCATCAGCTCCACTTCGATCCAGGTGGCGAACCCAGCGACGGCTTCATCCATCGAATTGTCGATGACTTCGGCGAACAGATGATGCAGCGCTTTTCTGTCAGTACCACCAATATACATGCCGGGGCGGCGGCGCACTGGCTCCAACCCTTCCAGAACCTCAATATCGGCGGCGGTATAGTCGCCTTCAGCGGATTTGGAAGCGGATTTCTTTGCAGCTGGTTTGGCGGCGGCCGGTTTTTTGGGCGGCGTTTTTTTGGCGGTTGATTGCTGGCTCATCTGTGTTTGGTCTGTTCCGATTGCTATGGGTTCAATTGGTTGTACAAGTTCGGGTACATCTTGCGCAGATGTTTTAGCGTCGCGGCCAGAGGCGTCAACAGCTTTTGCGGCTTCGTCGGGTTTGGCTGCAGCGCCAAGTTCAGGCGCAAAAAGCTCCAGGCTTTCTCGCTCATGAGCCTGTTTGTCTTTGCGAACCGGCTTTGCTTGTGGCTTGGCTTTTGGGGCTTGTATTGGTTCTTCTTGAGCCTTTGATTTGCCAAATAGATTCTTGAACAGCGCCATGTTTTCCTCTTGCCCTGCAAGCAGGGTTCTCAAGCTCAAAACGCAATACGAATCTCACCCACTATAACAGATTTGCCGACAAGAACAGAGTGTTTTGCGGTGGCTGGTGGGTAACTTGTTCATTTTGACCGCTTTATCAATGCTCAATGCCGCTGTACTCCGATCCCCTATGGGGTGGGGGAGCATAAACAGCCTGACAGGAAGCAATTAATGGGTTAAACTTGCAAGAAAAGGCAGTTTAAGGGGTGCATTTGCTATGTGGTTTATGTTGATATTGTGGAAATCTTTCCGTGGCTTATGGCGTCTGGTGGTCGGTTTGATCATCGGCGTTATTTTATATATCTATACCTTTACCACTCCAGGTCTTGAGTGGATTTTCAACGATGTCTATACGTTTACCAACGCGATTGTCGGCTGGATGAGTGAACAGTCATGGTACCCCAAATATGAAAAATGGGACCATCTTGTGAAGCCTGGGGATCGGCTGCCGCTGATTTTGTATATTCTGGTCGGCCGCTTTATCTGGCTGATGTTTGAGGCGGTCCTGTTCACCTTCCCTTATTGGCTGCTTGTTGGTCGTAACAAGCAAAAAAAAACAGCTGATTCGCTCGAATTAGGCCCCCTTGCTCCTCAAGTGGGTGTTGTTGCATCTGCAAGTGCGTCGCCACAGCAGGGCTTGTCAAATCAGGGCCGGGGCTCACCACAGCAGGGCCAGGCTTCGCCAAGACAGGGCCAGGCCTCGCCAAGACAGGGCCAGGCTTCGCCAAGACAGGGCCAGGC